>NZ_JBOCUM010000006.1:0-242820 GCF_050606005.1 Rahnella sp. PAMC25617 | reverse complement strand
ACCAACTGAGCTACGGACGCATCGTTTTTCTGTTTGTCAGCCAGTGTTGGCGACGGGGACGAATATTAACGACCTCTCTGAATACTGGCAAGGGAAAAAAGACATTTTCCTGTCATATTGTGCGTGACTGTCGAGCTAATGCGCATTGCGTTGTTTTTTTAGGCATAACAGCCACTATGCAGACCCTAAAAACCACGCGCTTCCAGGAGATAATTTCAGCGCGTGGGCGAGAGCAGAGGATCAGCGACCGGCTTTTTGCAAAATTGTGTAGGACGGTTGCTTCTGCAACCAGCGCATGCGCAAGGTCATCATTAGCGCCGCAAAGGTCAGTCCCAGAATAAATCCGCACCAGAAACCACTTGGTCCCATTCTCGGCACCAGCAAATCGGTAAGGCCCAGCATGTAACCGACCGGCAGTCCCAGCACCCAATAGGCGATGAACGTAATATAGAAGATAGAGCGTGTATCTTTATAGCCGCGCAGAATGCCGCTGCCAATCACCTGGATGGCGTCTGAAATCTGGAATAACGCCGCAAAAATAAGCAGGTGCGAGGCCAGCATCACCACTTCCGGGCTGTCGTTATACAGCGCGGCAATGTGTTCACGGAACAAAATCGCCGTCGTCGCGGTGCAACAGGCCATGAGAATACCGGTCACGATACTGGTATAAGCGGCGACTTTCGCACCTTCAACGGAAGATTCCCCAAGCTTTGAACCCACCCGAATTGTCGCTGCCACACCGAGTGAAAGCGGTACGACAAACATCAGTGAGCCGACGTTAAGGGCTATCTGATGGCTGGCCACGGCCACGATCCCCAGCGGAGAAACCAGCAGGGCCACGATAGCGAACAGCGTGACTTCGAAGAATAATGCCAGTGCAATCGGCAGGCCGAGTTGTGAAAGACGGCGTAGTGTCGCCCAGTCGGGTTTGGCAAAACGCGAAACAGGCTGAGTGTCACGCAGGGCACGGTTATGACGGACATAAAATCGCATCATAAAGAACATTACCCAGTAGACGGTGCCCGTGGCGACGCCGCAGCCGACACCGCCAAGGGCAGGCGCGCCGAATTTACCGTAGATGAAAATATAGTTAACGGGAATATTCACCAGTAAACCGATAAAGCCAAATACCATCCCCGGCTTGGTTTTGGACAAGCCTTCACACTGGTCGCGCAGCACCTGGAAGAACAAATAACCTGGAGCGCCCCACATGATGGCATGCAAATAACCGACAGCCTTTTCTTTCAGCTCCGGATCAATATTGTGCATCAGGCCGAGGATATGGTCGCACTGATAGAGTACGGCGATGACCAGCACGGACACGCCGGAGGCCAACCAGAATCCCTGCTGAACCTGATGACCAATTTTGTCGCGACGACCGGCACCGTTTAAATGCGCGATGGTTGGTGTCAGGGACAGTAACAAACCATGTCCGAATAAGATCGCGGGCAACCAGATGGAGGTCCCGACGGCGACGGCGGCCATGTCCGTGGCACTGACCGAACCGGCCATTATGGTGTCGACAACGCCCATGGAAGTCTGAGCGATTTGCGCAAGGATGACCGGAATGGCAAGCGCTAATAAAATCCGCGCCTCTGCAAGGTACTTCTGCACAGATACACCTTTTTTCGTTGATTATACTGAATAAAAAACGCCACGAAGGGTGGCAATAAAGAGTGGGAAATAGTCCGAAGATTGTACATTGTCGGTATTTTTAAGCAAATAAAGCTGTTAACAAGCGGTTAAATAATGAAATGAAAGCAGAGGGTGCTATTTCTGCCCGTGAAGATTTGGCTTTCCATTAAATCTGCGGCAAACTGACAAGAGTTTCGTTTTTAATACAGCAGACTTATGAATTGAGGAAAGACTATGTTTACCGGAATTGTTCAGGGAACCGGAACGGTCGTATCGATCGACGAAAAACCTAATTTCAGAACCCACGTTGTTCGCATGCCGGAAGATATGCTCGACAATTTGCAACTGGGCGCTTCTGTTTCACATAATGGTTGCTGCCTGACGGTGACAGAGGTCAATGGCGACCTGGTCAGCTTCGACCTGATCAAAGAAACGCTTCGTCTGACCAATTTGGATGATCTCAACGTCGGCGACTCTGTGAATCTGGAACGTGCTGCGCGTTTCAATGATGAAATCGGCGGCCATCTGATGTCGGGACATATTATTTGTACCGCAGAAGTGGCGAAGATTTTGACGTCAGAAAATAACCGGCAGATCTGGTTCCGTATGCCACATGAAGATCTGATGAAGTATGTATTACATAAAGGTTATATCGGCATTGATGGTATTAGTCTGACCGTCGGCGAAGTCACCCGTACCCGTTTCTGCGTACATTTAATTCCGGAAACGTTGCAACGCACCACGCTGGGGACTAAACGTCTGGGCGATAAAATCAATATTGAAATCGACCCGCAGACTCAGGCCATTGTCGATACGGTCGAACGCGTTCTGGCCAGCCGTGAAGCTGCAATTGCTACCGCGCAAGCCATGATCGAGAAGTCTGAATAACATCATTTCCACCCAGATTTCGCAGAGACTGCAAAAAGAAAAACCGGACTTTCAGGTCCGGTTTTTTTATGTCGTTCAGTTGCTGTCAAAGGGGATTAACGTGGAACGCGCATTCCTCCGTCAACGCCTTCAGGACTGAATACCACTTGCCAGAGCTGAATATCACGAGCCCTGAATGCCCCTGCGCAGGCATTGAGATAATACGTGAACATGCGGTGGAAACGATCGCCATATTTTTCTGCCAGTTCAGGCCAGTGTTTCTGGAAACGTTCATGCCACGCCATCAGTGTACGGTCATAATCCGCGCCGATATTGTGCCAGTCTTCCATGACAAACAAAGATTCGCTGGTTTGCGCAATTTGCTGAACAGAAGGCAGGCAGCCGTTCGGGAAGATATATTTATCAATCCACGGGTCGACGTTAAGATCTGTTTTGTTAGAACCAATAGTGTGCAGCAGGAAAATGCCGTCAGGTTTGATATTACGTTTGGCGACATTAAAGTAAGTCTGGTAATTCTTCGGACCGACATGCTCGAACATCCCGACCGAGACAATCCGGTCAAACTGATCGTTGAGGTCACGGTAATCCTGTAGGAGGATCGTGACATCCAGTCCTTCACATCTTTTTTGCGCGAGCTTTTGTTGTTCTGCGGAAATAGTGACACCAACGACACTGACACCATAATTGCGTGCCGCAAACTCTGACAATCCACCCCAGCCGCAACCAATATCGAGCAAACGCTGCCCCGGTTTTAATTGCAGTTTATCGCAGATCATTTTGAGTTTTGCTTCCTGCGCTTCTTCCAGCGTTGTTGCTTCTTTCCAGTAGCCACAGGAATATTGCATATACGGGTCGAGCATCAGTGTGAATAAATCGTTGCCCAGATCATAATGCTCTTTGCCGACAATCCATGCACGTTTACGCGATTGCAAATTGGTCAGGCGTGCCGCGGCTACCCGCAGAGTGTCTTTAAAATGGTGGGGGAGTTTATTTTCCAAACCTGCACGGAGAACACGCTGGAAAAAAATATCAAGGCGGTCGCATTCCCACCAACCATCCATATAGCTTTCACCCAGACCCAGAGAACCTTCCTGTAAAACACGCTTAAAAAAGTCAGTGTTTTTTACTTTAAGGTCGAAAGGGCGATTACCATTTACCTGGATGTCTGCCATTGCCAGCATTTCACTGGCTATCCGATACCACTGATTATCCTGAATGCTTAGGTCTTCTATACACGATGAACTCATAGCTTCTCCATCACTTTCTCTTCTGACTTATTAACCTGCCGGGAAAAGCAAAGGCTATTTTTTGCAGGTCTTTATGAGAACAGACGACTAGCGCCTCGTCCGATATCCGACACCAACAGAGGAAATTTAGAAGAACGCCTGCGGGCACAAGTCGCGCAGGAAAATCATCCTTGAAAAACGTACTAGGAAAAATAGTGTGACGCATTCCTCGCGTCCGGCTTAAGTATGTAATAAAAGTTTTGTAAAAATGCTATTTTATTGGGTTTTGTTGAGTATAGGCTCGCCCGCAGGCATTCTCAATAGTTAATCGTCATGAATGAAAATGACCATTAAGTGATTGTAACTTATGGTCATTATAACGATTAACTTTCAAAGCTTGCTCAGGCTTCCTGCTCCGACTTTTGCTCAGTATATTGCGGATTTTTGTGTCGCACAGACATCCACCGGCCCAAAACTACCAACAATAGTGTAGACAGCATGGTGGTGACTGTCGCTATTAATGGTTGCGCAATAAATGCGGAAACCAGCAAACTGGCGAGGAAACACAATCCCAATTGCAGGGTATTTTGCAACGCAGCCGCTTTCCCTGTATTAGCAGGAAATGGCATTAATGCATTTGCCACAACAATTGGATAGATTGCGCCATTCACCAGAGCCATGAAACAGAACGGGATCAACAAGCTCACCAACCCGGCATCAGTGAACATGGCGACACAGAACAGACCCGCAACACTCAGGCCATACCCTGTCAGCAGCCAGGGTAAAATTTTATTCCCATCTAACCTGCTGATGAGCAACCTGCAGCCGAAGCCTCCAAGCAGGAAAGCGATGGTCTGCGGAACATAGCTCAGGCCAATCACGCCCGGCGAATAGCCCATATTGCTCAGAATAAACGGCGACCCCGTCAGCCAGGCAAAGAAACCGGCGGAGCAGGCGGCGTAAATCATGACATTACCGCTGTAAACGCGCGATTTCAGCAACGTGCCAAAGCTCGCTTTGTCGGCAGATTTGTGTTCTGCCGGCTTATTTTCCCGCAGCGTGAAGGTGGCGATAAGCAACAAGGCGGCCACTGCAGTCAGCAGGGCAAATATCGCTTCCCAGTCAAAATGGTTGAGCACCCAGGCGCCAAGCAAAGGCGCCAGCGCTGGCGAAAGTGCCACTAAAGGCATAATGCTGGCGAAGGTTTTTTTAGCGACATCCGCTGAAAAACGGTCCACCACGATTGCCTGCCAGGTCACTGCGGCTGCACAGACGCCCATGGCCTGTAAGAAACGCAGCGCCAGAAGGGCGCGCACGTTCTCGACCCAAATCACGCCCAGACAGCCGACGGCAAACAGCATCAGACCGAGCAGTAAAACCGGTTTGCGGCCAATGCGGTCTGACAGCGGTCCCCACAGCAATTGTCCGATGGCGAATCCGCCGAGAAAAATACTCAGGCTGGCGCTGATCATTCCCGGACTGGTCATCAGGCTGGTTTGCATTGCGCTGAACGCAGGGAGGTACATATCTGTGGCTAAAAAGCCGAGCATGCTCAGGCCAGCCAGATAGAGCATAAATCCAAAGGAGGGTTTCATTATTATCTCGTTAATTTATTTATTGCAGATGATTTGATGCAGGGATCTGTTCGGAGGCAGATTTTAACGCTTTGATAACAGCGTTGTGAAACGTTAATATTTGCACTCTGCTATCAAAAATATTGAAGGCTAAAATATGTGGTCAGAATACGCTCTTGAAGTCGTTGATGCGGTGGCAAGAACCGGAAGCTTCAGTGCGGCGGCACAGGATCTACATCGGGTGCCTTCTGCCATCAGCTACACCGTTCGTCAGCTCGAACAATGGCTGGCGGTGCCCTTGTTTGAACGTCGACACCGTGACGTCGTTTTAACGCCAGCGGGCAAAGTTTTCGTGGATGAAGCGCGGGTTCTGATAAAAAAAATGATAGCTACACGACGCCAGTGTCAGCAGGTTGCCAACGGCTGGCGGGGCGAGTTACGTATTGCTGTCGACAGAATCGTTAAACCGGCAAGAACACGGCGACTGGTGCTGGATTTCTATCGTCATTTTCCTGACACGGAACTGATTATTCATTCCGAAGTGTTTAATGGTGTGTGGGACGCACTGGTTGACGGACGTGCTGATGTGGCAATCGGTGCGACGCGGGCGATACCGGTTGGTGGACGTTTCAGTTTTCGCGATATGGGGTTTATGGACTGGCACTGCGTGGTCAGCCCGCAGCATCCGCTGGCGCAGTTACCGGGTGCGCTCAGTGATGACCAGCTCAGGCCTTATCCCGCATTGTGTCTTGAAGACACCTCGCGGACGTTGCCCAAGCGTGATACCTGGACGCTTGATAACCAGCGGCGTCTGGTTGTGCCGGACTGGACCTGCGCGCTTGAATGTCTGAGTGAAGGTTTATGCGTAGGAATGATGCCGGTACATCGCGTGAGCCACCGCATTGAACAGCAGGCATTGCAGGTTCTGGCGCTGGAGAATACCTTCCCTGACAGCCCATGTTGCCTGACGTGGGACCAGAGCAATCCGTCACCTTCACTGGCGTGGTTGCTGGAATATATGGGTGATACAGAAACGATGAACCGTGAATGGCTGCGGGACTGAGAAAGTAAACGCCTGCAAAAGCAGGCGTTATAAAAGATTAAAGGCAAACATTAACGGCGATAGTCGCGGTACGGGCCATCGGCCACCGAACGACGCTCAACCAGTTTCGGATGCACCTCGATGGTCTGTGATTCTTCACGTTTGCTGACGATGCGGTCGAGCAACATAGTAAAGGCCATCTCACCCAACCGTTCTTTCGGCTGATGCACGGTCGTCAGTGCCGGAGAGAAGTACCGCGCATTACGCACGTTATCGTAACCAATCACCGAAATATCCTGCGGGACGCGCAATCCGAGCTCATCAGCGGCGCAAATTGCGCCCATTGCCATGACATCGCCCCCGCAGAAGACGGCGGTGGGGCGTTGTTTCTGCATCAGAATCTTATGCATCGCCTGATAACCTGACTCCGGCTCGAAATCGCCCTGAACCACCCATTCTTCGCGAAGCGGGATATTGGCTTCCGTCAGCGCTTTGACAAAACCCTGGAAACGACCGCCGCCGGTATTACGCGCCAGCTGTCCCGGGATCACGCCAATATCACGATGCCCGCGTTCGATCAGATAGCGTCCGGCCATATAACCGCCTTCGAAAGCATTATCGATAATGCTGTCGGTGAAGTTTTTACGCGCTTCGCCCCAGTCCATCACCACCATCGGAATCGAACGATACTCTTCAAGCATATTGAGTAATTCGTCAGGGTATTCCGCGCACATGACCAGCAGACCATCGACGCGTTTTTGCGCCAGCATTTGCAGATAGGCCTGTTGTTTTTCCAGATTGTTGTGCGAGTTACACAAGATCAGCGTATAGCCTTTGGAGAAGCAGCTGTTCTCGACGGCTTCAATCACCTCGGCGAAATAGGGCGCTTCACTGGAGGTTGCCAGCAGACCAATCGTCTTGGTGTTATTCACTTTAAGACTACGGGCTACGGCGCTCGGAGAATAATGTAGCTCTTTAATGGCAAGCAGCACCGCTTCCCTGGTTTCTTCGGCGACGAAACGTGTTTTATTGATGACGTGCGACACGGTTGTAGTGGAAACGCCAGCGCGCTTTGCGACATCTTTAATCGTTGCCATGTAAAGAATGACTCCTGAACTTCCGTGCTTCAGCACGTTAGCATTATGTTAATCGTTTGCTTGCGTTGATTACACTGCGGACATCTAAAAGGGCAGTGTAATCATTGGGTGGATTCTTCAGAATGAGGCGTGAAATGCTCTCGGGTGAAATCGACCGGCACACAGGCGTGTTAACCGACAATTTTCTCTTATAATGCATGAAAGTGGAAGTAAAATTGTCATGTTCACATTTTCATTCAGCAGAAGATTTTAAAAGTGAATTATGCGAAAATGCGTTGGCACACATTTAGTGTGGCTAAAAGAAACGCCACAACTTGATCCGAAAGGGGGTTTGATGGACAGCAACCTGAAGTTATCGTTGATCACCACGGTATGCGCTTTGCTCATGATTATCGCTTTCAGCTTCACGGCAGTGATGAACTAATCTGGCAGTGAGACAGTAGTGAGACGCAACAAAAAAGGGCGATACCTTTCACAGGAATCGCCCTTTTCAATTTTACGCAGTGACCGTTACCGCCGATACTCTTCCCTGCAGAAACTCTTCGTTAAGTGCTATTCAATGGCTGATTAGCGAAACCTCAGACTTAACGAATTGTTTATTATCGGATTGTTTTTGGGGTCATCACCCGACGTGCGCCAACATAGTGGTCTTGCCAGTAATCGTCGCCCAGTGAGGTGATTTTGATGTCTTCACCGGTTCTTGGCGACTGGATGAATTTGCCGTTGCCAACATAAACACCCACATGATCCGCTGCGCCGCGGTTGTTGATTCTGAAGAACACCAGATCACCGCTTTCAAGTTCGCCACGTTTCACCGGCGCTGCATCGCGCAGGTGGTACATCTCGTTTGCCGTGCGCGGCATTTTAATGCGGATCAAATCTTTGTAAGCGTAATAGACCAGACCGCTGCAATCAAAACCGGTATTCGGAGAAGTTCCTCCCCAGCGATAAGGTTTGCCGACCTGGTGCATCAGCTTAGTCATCGCCGTTTGTTGTGCATGCTGATAGCGTTTTTTATGTGTCGCACTCAGCGTAATAGGTTTGGTGTCTTCTTCGCGTAATTTTTTACCTTTACGGTGTCGGCCATACGCTTCTTTCTTGCTGATTTTTTCACTGCTGTTTTTGGCAAGCGCTCGTGATTTAGTGGCTTTATCTGTCTTTTTCTCGGCCCGCGTTGTCCTGAGTGTTTTTTCTTTTTTGCTTTCGGCCCGAGTCGTTTTTACGCTTTTCTCAGAAGTTGTCTTGCGTTTGACCAGTTCGGTGCTGCTGACCTTCTTCGATTTTGATGCTTTTTCCTGAGTCTTTTTCTCTGTCACCGGTGCGACTTTTGTTTTTTTACTGGTTTTCGCCGCCACTGTCTTTCGCTTTCGCCGTTCTTCCGGCGTCACGGAATTAACATGACTCTTCCGCTGATCGGCAGAGACGCGGGTCTGTGGCGATGCATGAGCCATATTAAGAAACAGCTGGGTAAAGAGCAGCACAAAAAGCGTGAACAGTAAGCGCATAGCTTCGTTACCATGAGTGGTTGGGTTAAACATCAGGGATGTCAGAGTATTGCTTAAAAGAACCCGACAAAAAAGCACGAATTGACTCGATTCTAGATCATATTGTGAGAAAAAGTTAATAGCTTTTTTTATGTCGAAATAAGCGCCATTTTAAGTAAAAAAAATAACCATTTTTCATCAGCTTAATATTTGAGATAAAGAATACTATTTTGCAAATCTGACATTATCGTCGAACGGCAAAAATGTTATTCTCGATGAATCTTTAAATATGTGATGTTCAGCGCAGCCGCCAAAAATTGTTTAATAAAATGCCAGTATTGAGAAAGACCCCACAAAAAATGGCGTTTTTATCTGATGGCTGGCGTCGTTACAATAGAAAGTATTGTGTTTGCGCACCGTTTTTGGGTGCCGCGCGTGAAGAGTAATGACCGTGACAGCCTGTACCGGCTTGAGGAAGCAAGAAATGACCACTCCAACTATTGAAAAAATTCAGAAGCAAGTTTCTGAAAACCCGATCCTGCTTTACATGAAAGGTTCTCCTAAACTGCCAAGCTGCGGTTTTTCCGCTCAGGCTGTTCAGGCGCTTTCAGCCTGCGGCGAACGTTTTGCTTACGTTGATATTTTGCAGAACCCGGATATCCGCGCAGAAATGCCAAAGTTTGCTAACTGGCCAACTTTCCCGCAGCTGTGGGTTGATGGTGAACTGGTCGGCGGTTGTGACATCGTGGTTGAGATGTTCCAGCGCGGCGAACTGCAGCAGCTGATTAAAGAAACTGCTGAAAAATATAAATCTTCTGAAGAGTAATTCTAAGAAGGCCGCCGTCCTTTGAGGAGGGTGAAAACAAAAAGAGCGACATTGCGTCGCTCTTTTTTTATCTCTGGATCCAGCCAGCCGTACGGATTACTGCTGATTTTCCTGCTGCGCGGTTTCGTCTTCCGCTTCTTCTGCGGTCAGGGGCAACGGCCAGCCGCCAAGACGCTTCCAGCGGTTCACCAGCTCACAGAACAGCTCAGCAGTGCGTTCTGTGTCATACAGTGCAGAGTGAGCCTGACTGCTGTCAAACACCATTCCCGCGCTGATACAGGCTTTTGCCAGCACCGTTTGCCCGAGCACCAGTCCGCTTAACGCCGCAGTATCAAATGTGGCGAAAGGGTGGAACGGGTTACGTTTCAGCCCGGCGCGCTCGGCTGCCGCCATCAGAAAACTGTGATCGAAATTCGCGTTATGCGCCACGATGATTGCGCGGTTACAGTTTTGCTCTTTCATCCCTTTGCGGATGACTTTAAAAATCTCGTGCAGGGCTTCATATTCACTGACTGCGCCGCGCAACGGGTTGGTCGGATCGATACCGTTAAACGCCAGCGCTTCCGGCACCAGTACCGAACCTTCAAAAGGTTCTACGTGGAAATGCACGGTCTCATCGCTTTGCAGCCAGCCGTCCTCATCCATCTTCAATGTGATTGCTGCAATTTCCAGCAGCGCATCGGTTTGGGCATTAAATCCGGCAGTCTCAACATCAATGACTACCGGATAAAAACCACGAAAACGGCCTCTCAGGGCGTTAATGTCACTATTCTCGGCCATTAGTTTCTTATCTTCATCGAATTCAGCGCGCATTATGACAAATTTTGCCGTCCGTTGCAGGGCTGCGGCAAAAATTGGGCAATAAAAAAGGGCGCATTTGCGCCCCTTTCAGCATTCAGGGGGATCAGTTGCCCAGACCCTGGCCCGCATGTTTGGATTCGATAAGCTCGATTTTGTAACCGTCCGGATCTTCAACGAAGGCGATAATGGTGGAGCCGCCTTTAACCGGACCGGCTTCACGGGTCACTTTGCCACCCGCATTGCGGATGTCATCACAGGTTTGTGCCACGTTATCGACACCCAGAGCGATGTGCCCGTAAGCGGTGCCGATGTCGTAGCTGTCAACGCCCCAGTTGTAGGTCAGTTCAATGACTGCGCCTTCGCTTTCATCGGTGTAACCGACGAATGCCAGAGAGTATTTGTATTCAGTGTTTTCGCTGGTGCGCAGCAGGCGCATGCCTAACACATCGGTATAGAAGCTGATTGCGCGTTGCAGATCGCCAACACGAAGCATGGTATGGAGTAAACGCATAGGTTCCTCTTTATTTGCAGGATGAGAATTATCGGTTCAAGCCTAACTGATAGAGACCAGTTTGTCTGTAAAACGACGCTCGGTTGCTGAAGGCCTGAACAAAAAAAGCAGCAGAAGGAGGGCCTCTTCTGCTGCAAGGATGGTGTTACTCTTTTTTAATCATTACAGCGTCGGGTAGTCGGTGTAACCCTGAGCACCGCCGCCGTAGAAGGTTTCTGGTTGTGGATCGTTAAGCGGAGCGTGGGATCTCAGGCGTTCAACCAGATCCGGGTTAGCGATATAGCTGCGACCGAAAGCCACAGCGTCGATGTAGCCCTTTTCGATAAGTTCTTCGCCTTTCTCAGCGGTATAAGCGCCGGCCCCGACAATCACGCCCTGATAATGAGCGCGGATCACCGCGCGGAATTCAGCCGAGTAAGGTTTACCGCCTGCCCAGTCAGGTTCAGAAATATGCAGATAAGCGAGTTTACGTTTGTTCAGCTCATCCAGCAGATAGATAGCTGCCTGCTCCTGATCTTCACCGTTATCCAGCCCGTTAAACGGACCCATTGGTGAAATACGGATACCCACGCGGTCTGCGCCGATAGCGCCGATAGCGGCATCGACCACTTCCAGCGTCAGGCGGGTACGGTTTTCAATGCTGCCGCCGTATTCGTCTTCACGCAGGTTAGATGCCGGAGACATGAACTGGTGCAACAGGTAACCGTGCGCCGCATGCAGCTCAATGTAATCAAAACCAGCCTCGGCAGAACATTCTGCTGCGTGGCGGAAATCGTTGATGATCCCCGGGATTTCGCTCAGTTCCAGTGCGCGCGGTGTCGGGCAATCGACACGAATGGCGTGGCCTTGCTCATCGCGCAGGCTGGTGCGTGTTTCAGGGTTCACAGCAGAAGGCGCAACCGGCGTCTGGTTATCCGGCTGAACGCTGTTATGAGAAATTCGGCCTGTGTGCCAAAGCTGAACCGCAATGTGGCCATTTTTCTGATGCACGCCTGCGACGATTTTTTTCCACGCAGCCACTTGTTCTGGCGTGTGCAGACCCGGCGCACCGGCATAGCCTTTCGCCTGGAAGGAAACCTGAGTAGCTTCGGTAATGATCAGGCCGGAACTGTGGCGCTGCGCGTAATATTCGCCCATCAGCGGGGTAGGGATATCACCCGGTTCGATGCTGCGAAGGCGGGTAAGGGGCGCCATAAAAACACGGTTAGGCAATGTATTTTTGCCGACAACAATGGGGGTGAAAAGCTTGGTCATTTCAATAACTCCGGATTTAATGGACTGATCGTTATGGCATTAAGGAACATAATTCCCGCTACACGATCGTTTCGCAATGCCTCTTTCTATCGTATCTGGCCTCTGCCTGACTACGCGCCCTGTGCCTTTTTGCAGATCCTCTTGCAGGATGTGCAGAAAACGTCTTGAATAAAAGTTCACCGTTATTTGCGGAGGGCGCGTGGCCCAGCAACTTGAATTTTTCGAAATCCCCAGTCCGTGCCGTGGCATATGTCAGGCCGATGAACGCGGTTATTGTCGCGGTTGCCTGCGCAGCCGTGAGGAACGTTTCGGCTGGATGAAAATGACGGATACGGAAAAACGTCATGTCCTGCGTTTATGTCAGCAGCGCCTTTTACGTCAGCAGCGGGCCGGAAAGCAACCCGATGAACCTTTGCCGGAACAACCGGAATTGTTCTGATTTTCCATCCCGGCCGCCAGCGTCGTGACGGCTGTCTGCTTCTTTGTAATTCTTACGCTCCGCATCAATACAGCGCCGCAGGCGTTGTGTATTCTGTCGGTCGAAAATCAAAAACTTAAGGGATTCAAAATGGAAGCGCGTACCCCGATTTCTCCTCAAGGTCCGGTATTCTCAAAACTGATTTGCGGTTACTGGCGTCTGATGGAATGGAACATGACGCCGCAACAGATTCTGGCCTTCATGGAACAGCATATTGAGCTGGGCATCACCACGGCCGATCATGCGGATATTTACGGCGATTATCAGTGCGAAGCCGCGTTCGGCGAGGCTTTGCGACTCAAGCCTTCCCTTCGCGAAAAAATGCAGCTGGTCAGTAAATGTGGCATAGCGACGCGAGCCAATCCTGATAACAAAATCGGTCACTACATTACAGATACAAAGTACATCGTGGAACGTGCCGAGAAATCGCTAAATAATCTGCATACCGATTATCTGGATTTGCTGCTGATCCATCGCCCTGATCCACTCATGGATGCCGATGAAGTGGCTGAGGCATTCACGCAACTGCATAAAAGCGGCAAAGTGAAACATTTCGGCGTGTCCAACTTTACTCCGGCTCAGTTCAGCCTGTTGCAGTCACGCCTGCCGTTCCAGCTGGCGACGAATCAGGTGGAAATTTCCCCGATCCATCAGCCGGCGATCCTCGATGGCACTTTAGATCTCTGCCAGCAATTGCGTATTAAACCGATGGCGTGGTCCTGTCTGGGTGGCGGTCGTTTGTTCAGCGACGCAGAGTTCCAGCCGCTGCGCGATGAGCTTCAGGCGGTGGCGAACGAAATCGGTGCCGATACGATCGAACAGGTGGTTTACGCCTGGGTGATGCGTCTGCCATCTCAGCCTCTGCCGATTATCGGTTCGGGTAAAATTGAACGTGTGAAATCAGCCTGTAAATCATTGTCACTGGACATGACCCGTCAGCAATGGTTCCGCATTCGTAAAGCCGCTCTGGGCTACGACGTTCCTTAATCGCTTCTGCTTCAGGCTGCATATCCGCAGCCTGAAGCATTAAGCACGGAAAGGTCAGGCAGGTTTGGTGGCAGTGACCACCGGCGCTGCAGGACCCTCATCCGAAGAAATGGCCTGCTGCAATTGAGAAAGCGAGCAGTACAGACGCCAGATTACCCCTGCAAGTTCCCGCGCCGCCGGTTCAGGGTGATGCGCCAGTGAATTGCTCATCCGCAGTAGCTCCGTCAGCGTAGCATCCAGATTTTCGTGGCTGACCCCGCGTTCTGTCATGACGCCTTTCAGGCAATGAATACACACGTCACGCACCGCGGAAAGCGGATCCGAACGGGTTTCCCATTCACGTAACTGCCAGACAATGTGGCTGCAATTGAGCAGCACTACGCCCCAGCGCAGCAGCCAGGTGCGGGAGAGCTGATCTTTACTTTGACTGAGCTGATTCATCCGGTGGTAAATCAGCGATTCAAACTGGAAATGGCTTAGCGAAGGTTTGCGGCTGAGCTGATCCATAAAATCGCGGCGCAGGGCGCGGATGATGCGGCGACTTTTACGCTTATCCGAACTTGGCCTCAGGACCTGAAACGCGATACCCGCCAGCATCACACCGGCAATCTTGCCTACGCCGTCGTTCATAAATGACTGATAGTCGAAATCCGGCGGGTTAGTGACCGCTAAAAACGATCCCATGAAGACAATCATTTGTCCCCACAAACCGGCATAACGTTTGTACTGTAATTTCATCATCTGCATCGTGACCAGCATCGGCAGGAAGAAAGCGCAGAATACCCAAAAGTTGTCGATCTGAACCATCAGCCCGAACTTGAGCAGAAAACAGCCGACAAACAGTAAGCCCAGCGATTTAATTAACAGAGTGACGCTGCTGATAGGGGAGGCCGTCGAAGAATAAAGCACGCAACTGACAGCGGTCAGCGCCACCGCACCCGCGCCTGAATCCCACTGCGTGCTCATCCAGAAGGCGCAGCCAATCACAATACACAAAAAGGTGCGCAGGCCGTTATATGCGGCTTCCAGCGTATCGGTGTGCTGTGCAAGATGGCTGATTTTGGGCGGCTGGAGTGTTTCAGCTTCCGCCACATTGGCATTTTCCACACGGCGCAGCCAGCGTTCACTGCGCAGATACAGCCAGCAAAAGTCACGTAACCGCTGCCAGAATGCCTGATGACGAAAATCCGAGGTGTCGTGAGGTTTAATGTGCTGGAGAATTTTCGACAGTTTGTATTTATCTGTATCGGGCTTGCGCAATTCATCGAGCAAAACGCTCAGCACTTCGGTCAGATTTTCCGGCGGAGTCGGCCAGTTAAGCAACATGCGACGCAGGCTGGAAATATAACTGGTCATGCGCAACTGCTGATGAAGCAGATAATTGAGCACATTGTTCTGACGACGCAGGCGGTAATGGCTCCAGACGGCCTGAATGCGTAACAGATTCATGGTGAGGATTTGCCCGATCAAACCTTCGTGCGAGGTGCGGATCTGGTCGGAGATTTCTGTGCGCCATAACAGCTGCGCATGTTCCAGTAACTGGGTATGCATTTTACGCAATGAGGTGAGCAGTGCGTCGCCGTCCGAGGTGCTGGGCAGCACCATCATCATAAAACCACCGCACAAAATACCGGTGACGACTTCTCCCACACGGGCCTGAGCGATATCAAAAATCTGCGTCGGATCTGTGACATCTACCGTTGAGAACGCAATGATGGCGGCTGTATATCCCGCCAGAGCAAACGCGTAAGAAACGTTGTTCTGATAATGATTGGAGACATAAGTACAAATCCCCAGCCAGGCCGCGATGGCGAAAGTGAACAGCCATGGCTCGTTCAGACAATGTCCGGCAATAAATACCGCGCCCATGGCACCCAGCAAACTGCCGATAATCCTGCCGATACTTTTACTGATGACGCCACCCACGGTCGGGAAACTGACCACGGCGGCGGACGTCAGCGCCCAGTAAGGTTCGTCCATCTGGAATTCAAACGCGATATACAGCGCGAGTATCATCGCAATGGAGTTGCGCAAGGCATACCGCCATTGGCCGCCGGTGGCTTTTCCCCACGGCGTGTTTTTCCATTCGAGCCAGGAAAGATTCACGACGCAACCTTAATTACGCACGGAAATCGTACAGGTCGTTCCGGCTACCAGAACAACATGCTCTGGTACATTTTCAAGCTTAATTCTCACCGGTATTCTCTGCGCAAGACGCACCCACGGTACATTCGGTTTTACGTTCATCAATAAATCTTCCTGAGTATCGAGGCTTTGGTCATAAATCGCACGGCCAATACTTTCGACGCGCCCCTGCAACGGAATATTGCCGTTAAAGAGGGTAATATCCGCCATATTTCCCTCACGAATATTTTTAAGTTTGGTTTCTTCGAAATAGCCGAGAACATAAAACGAATGGATATCCACCAGCCCGACCAGCGGCGTACCGGTGGTGGCATAGTTACCTCTGCGGGTTTGCAGATTGGTGATATAACCGTCAGTCGGCGCGACAATAGTCGTTTTGCTCAGATTCCACTTCGCCTGTTCTAGTGATGCCTGCGCAGCCTGATATTGTGCCTGCATCGCTTTGGCGCTGATATTTGATTCATCTAAGGATTCAGCGGAAATAACGTTGGTGCCGAGCCCGCGACGTCGCTGGGCTTCATGATTGGCTTTGGCTAAATCAGCTGCCGCTTTCGCCACTTCAGCTTCGGCATTATCGACGGCGATTTTAAACGGCACAGGATCGAGACTGAACAGCCGATCGCCACTTTTAACAAACTGATTGTCGTGGATATTTATTTCCGTGATCCGCCCGGAGACTTCCGGTGTGATATCCACAATTTCGGCGCGTACTTTGCCATCCCGCGTCCACGGCGACTGCATATAATAATTCCACATCCACCAACCGGCACAAATTGCGACGGCGAAAACCAGCACTGTCGAGAAATATTTGAGGGTCTTGAATTTCATTTCAGAGGTTCACCATAAGTATCAGTGCGGCACAAATAGAGATAACGAAAAGAGATAAATCCATCAGGGTGGGATGCCAGACTTCACCAGAATAAATCCAGTCGCGCAGCAGTCGGTGTATCAGAAGCCAGAATACCAGCCCCAGTAAAAGCGCTTTGAACATCGGGGGGAAATAAAGTGAGGCACCCAGGACCAGATCCGGTAGCGGGAAGCCTGAGTGAAACATTTGCGCATTCACAATATTAATCTCTGCCGGTGATTGTGTTATAAACAAGATTAAATCTGAAAGCGGGGATTCCGCTCCCGGATGCAATAGTACCTACCATTATATATAGAATTGTAATTTCTCGATTAAAGTTCCTAAAACTAAGCTAAACTCTGGGGAGTTATCTTAGCATGCTAATTATAAGGAGGGGATAATTGGAATCGAATCTGGGGTCAGATCTAGCACGATTAGTTCGTGCCTGGCGTGCGTTGATTGACGATCGGTTAAAGCCGTTGGAACTCACGCAAACACACTGGGTAACACTGCACAATATCAACATGTTGCCTCCGGAGCAGTCTCAAATTCAGCTGGCAAAAGCCATCGGAATTGAGCAGCCGTCTCTGGTGCGTACACTGGATCAACTGGAAGAAAAGAAACTGATTACCCGTCAGACTTGTGCGAGCGATCGCCGTGCTAAGCGCATCAAGCTGACTGAAGAAGCCGCGCCAATCATTAATGAAATGGAGTCGGTTATCGATTCCACGCGCAAAGAAATTTTGTCTGGCATGTCTTCTTCAGAAATCGAACAACTGGGCGGGATGTTATCCCGGCTGGAAAAAAATATTGCTGCATTGCAAAGCAAATCATAAGAACAGGTTTTTATCTATTTTTGTCACACAGCGTCATATTTGCTCTACACAAAAAAAACCGAAGCCAGTGGCTTCGGTTTTTTGTTTGCGCTTCAGTTATTTGCTAGCAGAACGCATCAGGCGCTTGGGGAAACGGTAATGGTGCTGCCGCTGCTCGCCATGCTGACACGCTGACCTACGCTGAATTTGGTCGCGCCAGCTTTCTGAACAACCTGAATGGTTGTGCCGTCATCACGACGGATTTGCAGTTCTACGCCGTTAGAACGGTTAAGAGAACTCTGCACGCCCTGACCTGCGACGCCACCGGCAACTGCGCCCGCAGCCGTTGCCAGACTACGACCCGTACCGCCGCCAACCGTGTTACCCAGGAAACCACCCAGTACTGCACCACCGAGTGCGCCGACGATGTTTGAATCATCGCCGCCCTGGATTTGTACCGCACGTGTAGAAACGATAGTCCCGTAAGTCACTTGTTGAATTTGTTTCGCCTGAGACGAGGAGTAAACGTCGCCAGACAGTGAGTTATCGCTGACGCAGCCAGTAAGAGAAATGCCAGCAAGTGCGACGACGAGTAAACGCTTAATCATAAATAGCTCCTTTTTTATGCTGCTGTACGGCTTTCAGACTAGCCACAACAACAGAGAAAAAACAGTACACAGTTCAACATCAGTGTCGAGGGTGGTCGTATACCATAGTTACTTCACTTTCTCCAAGTATACAGGAGGCGTGTTCAACTAATAATAAACGCAGGTTTAAGTTTTAGACAGCAGTGAGTGCGATCAAATATCTTCACCCTGAATGTTGTTATTGGCCGATTTATCGCCAGCCTGTTTTTAAAAATTAAAATTCGTAACAAGAAAAACACGAAGCCATCACAGGGTGTAATAAAAACTGAGTAACTCATGGCGCAATGCTTCCTATACCGATTACTCTGTCACTATTACTTTTTGTCGGATGTTTTCCGGGAGTTGAGGATGTTATCTATGAAGTCAGGTCGTTATATCGGCGTGATGTCCGGCACCAGTCTTGATGGCGTGGATGTTGTGCTGGCTGCCATCGACGAGCGTCTGGTCGCGCAACAGGCCAGTTACTCGCATCCCATTCCCATTGCATTGAAAAACGCCATTCTTGGCATGTGCCAGGGACAGCAGGTGACGCTGGAAGAGGTCGGCAAGCTCGATACTCAGCTGGGAATATTATTTGGTGAGGCTATTTTAGGGCTGCTGAAAAGCGCCGATATTTCACCGGAAGAAGTCACCGCGATTGGCTGCCACGGGCAAACGGTCTGGCATCAGCCTAAAGGCGATACTACGTTTTCGATGCAACTGGGCGATAACAACCGCATTGCCGCCATGACCGGCATTACTACTGTCGGAGATTTCCGCCGTCGCGATATGGCGTGGGGCGGGCAGGGGGCACCGCTGGTTCCGGCCTTCCATCAGGCCCTGCTGTCTGATCCGGCTGAGCGCAGAATGATCCTTAATATCGGCGGCATTGCGAACTTGTCCATGTTACTGCCGGGACAGCCGGTGCGCGGCTACGACACCGGGCCGGGCAATATGCTGATGGATGCGTGGATCTGGCGTCATAAAGCGCAGCCTTATGATAAAGGCGCGGAGTGGGCGAATGAGGGGCGGGTGAATTTACGGCTGTTGCAGCAAATGTTGTCCGACCCGTACTTTGCGGAACCGGCACCAAAAAGCACCGGTCGTGAATACTTCAATATGGCGTGGCTGGAAAAGCAGCTGGCGCGTTCAGCGGAAATTTCTCCTGCCGATGTGCAGGCCACGCTGGCTGAACTCACGGCAGTCAGTATCGCCGAGCAGGTTCAATTAGCTGGCGGATGCGACCGTCTGATGGTCTGTGGCGGTGGTGCGCGTAATCCTCTGCTGATGACGCGCATGTCAGCCATGCTTCCCGGCACGGAAGTGTGTACTACGGACTCCTGCGGGATCAGCGGTGATGATATGGAAGCGCTGGCGTTTGCCTGGCTGGCTTTCAGAACCTTATCGGGTCAGTCAGGTAATCTGCCTTCCGTCACAGGTGCCAGCCGCGAAACTTTGCTCGGGGCGATTTATCCGGTGGTTTCAACCCGCGCCTGACGCGTTCTCGGTTTTATCTCAATGTGTTGTGCAACCTGTCATGGTACATAACAGATAAACCGAGAACACTCAGGGAGTTCAGAATGAAAAAGGCGATCATCGCTTCTCTTGCAGGATTAACGCTGGCCGGATGTAGCCAGTTCAGTCACCAGACCGAAAGCCCGACGCAGGAACTGCACTACCAGTGCGGGACATTGCCGCTGACCGTCACGCTGGATAAACCGGCACAGCAGGTCAATATGGTGATGGACGGCGAGCAGCTGAAACTGAAACAAGTTGAGGCAGCTTCCGGCACGAAATACAGCGATGGCCGTTACACGTTCTGGTCGAAAGGTAATCAGGCTTTCGTCCAGCGTGGTGAAAACGTCATCATCGACGATTGCATTCAAAAATAAACCTACCCGTCATACTTCGAACTGCAAATGTGTTGGCTGCGTTTGCTCACCCCGGTCACATAGTTATCTATGCTCCCGGGGATCCCCTCACTTGCCGCCCTTTTGCATCTCAAATTACTTTGGGTAGCTTCATTTTTCATAATTTCTCTTTCCAAACCCCGCGTCAGGAACGTTGAGATCCTGACGCGGGGGGTGCACAATGCGTCTACCTTCCTTTGATACGCAATTGATCCATATGGCTGATAATAAAGAATTTGATATTGCGGACTCGCGCCGTGAATACACCCGGGGCGGATTACGTCGCGCTGATTTAACGCCGGAACCGCTGCCGCTGTTTGAGCGCTGGCTGAAACAGGCGTGTGATGCCCGTCTGGCCGATCCGACGGCGATGGTTGTCGCGACGGTGGATGAAAACGGACAGCCTTTCCAGCGCATTGTGCTGCTCAAACATTATGATGAAAAAGGGCTGGTGTTTTACACCAACCTCGGCAGCCGTAAGGCGCAGCAGCTGGCGGGCAATTCCCGTATCAGCTTGTTATTCCCCTGGCATATGCTCGACAGACAAGTCAACGTTCTCGGTCAGGCAGAGCGTTTATCCACGCTGGAAGTCATGAAATACTTCACCAGTCGTCCGAAAGACAGCCAGATTGGCGCGTGGGTTTCTCAGCAATCCACCCGCATTTCGGCGCGTGGTGTGCTGGAAAGTAAATTCCTCGAACTGAAACAGAAATTCAGTAATGGTGAAGTGCCGTTGCCAAGTTTCTGGGGTGGTTTTCGCGTCAAAGTGGATTCAATGGAATTCTGGCAGGGCGGCGAACATCGTCTGCACGACCGGTTCATTTATCAGCGTGATGAAGCTGAGACAGAAACTGGCTGGAAAATAGACCGCCTCGCACCTTAACCACGAAAAAACACGCGATTCCCTAGCGCTCGGGCGACGAGCGCTTTATTCTATGTCGTTCCCCGAAAGGTGAGAGAAAGGGCACATACGCGGCATGATGTCAGACATGAATCTGCACACATTCAGTACATATTTCTAAGTACAAACAAACGGAGTCTTTGATGGCGAGCAGCAACCTGATTAAACAACTGCAAGAGCGGGGCCTCATTGCCCAGGTAACGGATGAAGAAGCGTTAGCAGAGCGACTGGCGCAAGGGCCAATTGCACTCTATTGCGGTTTCGATCCTACCGCAGACAGCTTGCATTTGGGACATCTGGTGCCTTTGCTTTGCCTGAAACGCTTCCAGCTGAACGGCCACAAGCCAGTGGCGCTGGTCGGTGGCGCAACCGGTCTTATCGGTGATCCGAGCTTTAAAGCAACCGAGCGTAAGCTGAACACCAATGAAACCGTGAATGAGTGGGTGGAAAAAATCCGTCAGCAGGTTTCTCCGTTCCTGGATTTCAGCTGTGGCGATAACAGCGCGATCACCGCGAACAACTACGACTGGTTCGGCGGCATGAACGTGCTGACCTTCCTGCGTGATATCGGTAAACACTTCTCTGTTAACCAGATGATCAACAAAGAAGCGGTGAAACAGCGTCTGAACCGCGATGACAGCGGCATCTCCTTCACCGAATTCTCGTACAACCTGCTGCAAGGTTATGATTTTGCGTCCCTTTACGATCTGCACAACGTTGAGCTGCAAATCGGTGGTTCCGACCAGTGGGGCAACATCACCTCAGGTATCGATCTGACCCGTCGTCTGCACCAGAAACAAGTGTTCGGCCTGACCGTTCCGTTGATCACCAAATCTGATGGCACCAAATTCGGTAAGACCGAAGGCGGCGCAGTCTGGCTGGATCCGAAGAAAACCAGCCCGTACAAATTCTACCAGTTCTGGATCAACACAGCGGATGCCGACGTTTACCGCTTCCTGAAGTTCTTCACCTTCATGAGCATTGAAGACATCAATGCGCTGGAAGAAGAAGACAAAACCAGCGGCAAAGCGCCTCGCGCGCAGTACGTTCTGGCGGAAGAAGTAACCGGTATGGTTCACGGCGCAGAAGGTCTGGCGGCAGCGAAACGTATCACGCAGAGCCTGTTCTCCGGTTCCCTGAGTGAAATGACAGAAGTCGATTTCGGTCAGCTGGCGCAGGACGGTCTGGAACTGTTTGAAGTACCACGCGACACAGACCTGCAACAGGCTCTGGTGATTGCAGGTATGGCGCCGTCGAAAGGTCAGGCGCGTACCATGATTTCTTCCAACGCGGTTTCCGTAAACGGCGAAAAACAGACTGACACTGAATACAGCTTCACTGACAGTGATCGTCTGTTTGGTCGTTATACCTTGCTGCGTCGCGGTAAAAAGAACTACACCCTGTTGCTCTGGGCATAAGTTTTAGGCAAGCAGAACGGGGGGCCGAATGGCCTCCCGTTTTTGTTCACAGATATCAGTTATTCCGCCATCTCCCGATGACGTTGCAATCGGAAATTCCTCATGAAAAGCATTCTTTCTATCCAGTCACACACGGTATTTGGTCACGCGGGTAACAGCGCGGCGGAATTCCCTATGCGTCGAATGGGCGCAAACGTTTGGCCGCTGAATACCGTTCAGTTCTCCAATCATACTCAGTATGGTCACTGGACTGGCTGTGTAATGCCCGCCACACATCTGACTGAAATCGCGCAGGGGATTGCGGAGATTGACCGTCTGAAGGATTGTGATGCGGTGCTGAGCGGCTATATCGGTTCGCCGGAGCAGGGACAGAGCATTCTGGAGATTGTCCGCCTGGTGAAAGCGGCGAATCCGGATGCATGGTATTTTTGCGACCCGGTCATGGGGCATCCTGAAAAGGGCTGTATCGTGGCACCGGGCGTTGCCGAGTTCCATTGCAATCAGGCGCTGATTAACTGCGACATTATTGCCCCGAACCTGCTGGAGCTGGAATTACTCAGCGGCCATGCGGTGGCAAGTGTTGAAGAAGCGGTGGCGACGGCGCGTGAGCTAATCAGTAAAGGCCCGAAAATTGTGCTGGTGAAACATTTAAGCCGCGCCGGTTATCACAGCGATCGCTTTGAAATGCTGCTGGTAACGGCAGATGAAGCCTGGCATATCGACCGTCCGCTGGTTGATTTTGGCGTGCGTCAGCCGGTCGGGGTCGGTGACCTGACCAGCGGTTTGCTGCTGGTCAATCTGCTCAAAGGCGAAGCGCTGGATAAAGCGCTGGAACACGTCACTGCGGCGGTTTACGAAGTCATGCTGACCACTCACGCGATGGGTGAGTATGAGCTGCAAATCGTGGCGGCGCAGGACAAAATGGTCAAACCAGAGCACCATTTCCCGGCGGTCAAACTCTAGATTTTATCTCCATAAAAAACGCCCCGTGCTGTGACAGCCGGGGCGTTTTTATTTATGCCTGTCTGTACAGACGTATCAGGCGCAGGAAATTACTTCAGGCCTTCCGCCGTCAGCGCAGCATCAACGGCAGGGCGCGCAGCCACACGATCCAGATACGCATTCAGTTCGGTCAGTGCGCTCAGGTCAAACTTCAGTGCTTTTGCCCAACCCATCACGGTGAACAGATACGCATCCGCCACGCTGAAACGGGCACCCAGCAGGAACTGATTGTCTTTCAGTGATTCATTCACGTAAGCAAATTTCTTGCTCAGTGCTTCGCGAGTCACAGCTTTGAAATCATCCGGCGTTTTTGGATTGAACAGCGGAGAGAAGCCTTTATGCAGCTCAGTCGCAATATAGTTCAGCCATTCCAGCGCATGATAGCGAGCCAGCGTACCTTGTTCCGGCATCAGCTGACGATCAGGTTTCTGATCGGCCAGATACTGCACGATAGCCACGCCTTCGGTGAGAATGCTGCCATCATTGAGCAACAGTGTCGGGATCTGCCCTTTAGGGTTCACTGCGAGGAAGTCATCACCGGTTTCGGTTTTCTTGGTCGCCAGATCAACTTTTTCAATGCTGAAGTCCAGACCTGCTTCACGAAGAACGATGTGCGGGGAGAGGGAACAGGCACCGGATTTATAATACAGTTTCATAAACACTCCATTGGATGAGCAACCCGCCTGATCCGTAAAACACAAGCGTTTCACGGGACAGCGATTCGGCTATATAAAAACTGCTTCTATCCTAGAACCGGCGGGAGCAAATGTCAGTGTTTTAATTGTGACAGTGAGCCTGACTGCTCATATTCTGCTGTGCCTCAGGTTTTTAACGCGAATGCTGATTCAGGAAATCACGGACGGCCACTTCAACATTTTCCGGCGCAGGGAGCATCGGTGAACGCAGCTCATTTTTCATCAGGCCGTCGAGTGATAAGGCGTATTTAATCGCCGCCGGATTCGGCGCAGAGAACATCAGCCGGATCATTGGCAGCAGGCCGAAAAATGTTTTACGCGCCGCTGCAATATCCTGCTCTTTGAACTGACGGATAAGCTGAACAAACTCTTCCGGAAAAATATGTGAAGAAGCGGCAATGGCACCGGCGCCGCCCAGACTCAGCGTCGAGAAAATCTGCACGTCTTCACCGCACAGCACATCCAGTTCGCCGTCAGCGAGAAGTGAAAGCGTCAGATCAATGCTGCCGCCACAATCTTTGACTGCGCTGATTTGCGGATGTTTAGCCAGCTGGCGGAATGTTTCCAGCTCCATCTGCACGCCGGTACGGTAAGGAATATTGTAAAGCACCACCGGCACGGTGGAATGGTCGGCAATCTCAGTAAACCAGGCCACCAGTGCGGCCTGAGAAGGGCGGATATAATAAGGTGCGGGGATCAGAAGGCCTGCGACAGGTCGCTGAAGGATCGCATCCTGCATTTCGCGGATAACCGGCATGTGGGTGCCGGAAAGCCCCATAATGATCTGATGGCCGGGTACCACTTCCAGCACGGCATCCAGAACCTGAAGCTGTTCTTCTTTGGTGAGCATCGGCGCTTCGCCGGTGGTTCCGCAGACGACAACGCCATCAACGCCCCGTTTGAGCAGCCGGGTGCACAGAGATTTCAGTGCAGTAAAGTCGATCTCACCCTCATGGAAAGGTGTGACCAGCGGGACCCAGATACCTGAAAACGATGACATGATGTATTTCCTTAAACGGCGTGATTTATCAGCCTCGGATCATGTCAGTAAAACAGGGACGAGCGCCAATTGAATGAATTAATAAGGTGTTTTGAGTTATCTATGAAGCTTATGTGTCAGCGTTTCAGATACTGGCTGACATATTCATTTCAGTCGTCAGCAACGTTGATAATACTTCAACCGGTACCGGCCTTGAGAAAAGATAACCTTGTAGATGCGAGCAACCCGCTGATACTAAAAAGGATTTTTGAAGCTGGTTTTCCACGCCTTCGGCTATCACATTAAGATGCATTTTATTGCCGAGCTGGGAGACGGCAGAAACGATGGCGGCAGTATCGTTCACTTCTGTGACGTACTGCACAAACGAACGGTCGATTTTTACGCTGTCCACCGAGATATCTTTCAGCAAACTGAGACTGGAATAACCCGTACCGAAATCATCGAGAGAAATTTTCACACCGGCTTTGCGCAGTTTCGCCAGATGACTGAGACTGGTGGCATTGGCGTTCATCACTGATGTTTCTGTCAGCTCGAGTTCCAGACGTGAAGGTGGGAAATTCTCTTCTGCAAGAACGGCCAGAATTCGCGGCCCGAAATCAGGTTCTCCCAGTTGTACCGCGGAGACGTTAATCGCCAGATTCAACTGGGAGAAGTTCTTAATATCGCGGCAGGCCCGGCGCAGAACGATTTCTCCGAGCTGGATCACCAGTCCGGTTTCTTCTGCCAGAGCAATAAACTGCACCGGCGAGACCTGCCCGAGCACCCCGTGATTCCAGCGGGCGAGCGCTTCCACGCAAACGACCTTTTCATCACGACTGCGCAAAATCGGCTGATATACGCAGGAAAGATCGCCTTCTTTAGCCAGCGATTCAGCCAGCGCTTTCACCATAATGCGTTTACTGACGCTGCTGGCGTCCAGCAATTCAGAGTAAAAAGAGAACATATTCTTGCCGCGCTGCTTGGCTTCCAGCAGCGCGGTATTCCCGCGACGCATAATTTCACCAGCAGTAATATTTTCGGCGCCAAACATCACGATACCGAAAGAAATAGTCATCATCGGGTTAGCGCGCGTCAGCGTGAAAGGCTGGCGCATCATCACCAGAATTTCCAGCGCCAGATTGTTGGCTACTTCGCTGGTCGGATTATTACGCAAGATAATAGAGAACTCATCGCCGCCGATGCGTGAAACCGTTCCGCTGCTACCGACTTCATTACGCAAACGCTGGCCGAATTCACACAAAATCGCATCACCGGCCTGATAACCATAGGTATCGTTGATATAGTTGAAATCATTAAGATTAAGCAGGATAAGCGCGTAGGGTTCAGGACGATACATCCGCTGCGCCGCAATCTGGCTGAGTTCTTCACTTAGCGCCGTGCGGTTAGGCAGACCGGTCAGTACATCATGGCGGGCAAGATAACGGATTTGCGCTTCGGAACTGCGCAGCAGGGAGATATCCATAATGGAGGTCAGAATAAAATGCCGCGTCTCAAGCGTGACGCGTGACTTACGCACCAGCACATTGCGCCGCTTTCCTGAAGGATCTACCAGTGTTTCTTCGTTAACCGTTTTTTCACCGGTTATCAGCACTTCGATATCACGTTCCCGCTGACGGGCAGCCTGTTCGGGTTCGGTAAAAAAGGAAACATCCTGACCAATCAACTCTTCACGCGGACGGCCATAAAACTCACTGGCTTTCTGATTGAGAAATACCAATTTACGGCTGTCGTCTTTCAGCACCGTTGCCTCGGGAAGCGCATCAAGAACTGCCTGGCATATCGCAAAATCAGTAAGCATGAATTAACTACCCCGAACAGAATATGAGTGTGATGTGGCGCAGTGTCTAAGCCGGTGACTCATCAGGTTGTTTTTGCAATTATTACTCACAATTGGATGAGAATATTACCGTTGTTTTTAAATTCTAAAATTCAATCGGTTATCATGCCCTAAGTAAGGTATTCGATATTTTGTTCGGGTGAATAACGATCAACTCAGCTCAATGCGGTTTTTACCGGCAGATTTAGCCCGATACAAAGCATGATCTGCCTGGATTAACAAATGCGAGATTGAGTCCTGATCGGGTTCACTAAAAGCCATTCCTACGCTGACCGTCATCGGAATATTATGCTGCGAATTCTGCGCCAGCTGAGAACGGATATTCTCTGCCATACGTATTGCCTGTTCTCTCGGGCGGGTGGTCAGGCAGGCAAATTCTTCTCCGCCAATCCGGGCAAAAATATCTTTTTGCTCCAGGGAAGAATTCACCACATTGCAAAAGAATACCAGGGCCGAATCGCCGCCGGCATGGCCATACTGGTCGTTGAGCCGCTTAAAATTATCCAGATCAAATAAAATTAGCTGCACAGGAAAAGTATTGTTTTTACGCTTCCTGATAAGCTCGTTGCCGCGCTCAAGAAACGCCCTGCGGTTGCCCACGCCTGTCAGCGGATCAGACAACGAGGCCTGTTTATAACCCAGCTGACCGCGCTCATACACCATGGCTAAAATAATGAAAGACAGGCAGATAGCGTACAAAATCGCTTCAAAAATCAGTATAGCGAAGAAACCGCTGCTATGACCCCCCGCCATCTCAGCATACGGCAAGCCGTTATCAAAGAAAGGACGCGCCAGATAGAAACAGGCGTGGAAAAAACTCAGCGGCAGCGCGGGCCAGTAAGTCACATGCAGTTGCCTGCGCGCATGCCAAAGCTCCAGTGTCGTCAGCAAGGTATAAGCCGCCGTTAACAATGAGGTCAGGAAAATCCGCTGCTCAAGACTGTGGTAAAAGGTCGGATAAAGACAGAACAGGAGCCAGATAACGGGCCCGGAAAATATCACCGGCAGTAATACCCTGCGGCCTGTAAACATTCTTAATGCGGCCCACATCATTCCGTAACAGAGCAAAATCATCATGTTACTCAAGACCACGGGAATAATTTCACTCACGCCTGAACGCATACTGCTGAGCAAAGTACCTGCGGTAGAGAATGCCAGCATCAGGGCAGTGAGCCCGAGCGTCGGATCTCTGCGACCCCCGATCCATGCGAACAGCATGACGGCAGTGAGCAGGATGAGAATAAAAAGCTCAAATATAAATAACGTGTAAACGTCGAGATGCATAAATTTTATAATTTGTTATTTGCGGGTATGCCTGAGGTTATTTTGACTGATTATCCGCACAGGACAGAAACACTTTTATCAAATTTAGGAATTTCTTTATGGTGGGAATGCTTAAACGAGACAAAGGGGCAGGAAAAACGCTCAGGGATGTTTTTTAGTGCCGAATTTTTGATCCCATTCACGACGATAACTGCGGGATTGTTTGCGGCCTTTAAGCCACAGGACGGTACAGACGATGCAAACGCCGGCTGAGAAAACGATATTACGCATGTCCTGATCATAAAAAATAACCAGAACGCAATCGAGGGCGGCCACGATGGCAAACCATTTGTGCATGTGCGATTGCCTGCGGGTTTCCGCATTCATACGCTTGAGCTGACGTCCTTCATCCAGGACCTTTCTTTTTTCCATGGGCATTTCCTGGCGACGGTTGGGTGAAAATGGATCGTGTTTTTTTAAGAATAGCAAATCACGAAAGCGAGGATCTTCAATACGATATTAACCGATCCCAAAATAATTATCGCGGATAACCTGACACATCAATTGGCCGATTAGCGACCTTTACTCCCTGATTTTAAAAAACTTTGCGCCATTTATACCGCCTTGGAAAATATAAGAATCCCGGAAAAAAGTATTGCCAATTGCTGCTACGCATTGATTTATCTGTAGGAGGTAGATTATCGTTTCGGAATTATCTTAATTTCCGGTGAGAAAATGAGCGATTCATCTTCACGAAAGATAGTAGACGGTGCCAATATCTATCAGGATTTCGAGACCCGTTTCTATGAATGGGAAGACGGGATGTCCAGTGCAGGCTTCAAGCTTGAGCTGCCCGATCGTCACAGGGATGAATTTGACTGGGGTGTAACCGGATACAATTTCGGGCGTGTGATCGGCGGCGTTCTGACCGTCAGCGAGCACGACATTAACCGTCAGTATGGCAATCTGTTTTCCATGCCCGATCACATCGTCATTTTCATCATTATCATCGGCGGAATGGAATGCCAGTGTTTTGGCGAGCGTTTCACGCTGGTTCAGGGCGATATCCTGATTCAGGATATGTCGCAGCCGATCAAAATTCACGTTTATCCGGGAGATCAGAAACCGCGTCTGGGCTCCTACCAGTACATAATTATGCCCAAACACAGCCTGCATTTTAATGTCGATATCGCATCCCTGCACGGCAAGCGCATTCCTGCAACGTCGCCGGTCAACATCATTCTGCGCAATCATTTTGCTACGATGGTGCAGGTGTTTGATCAGATGACCGATCAGGAGGTTCTGAGCACCGGCGAAGGTGCGGCGTCTGTTTTCCTGCAAACTCTGCATCTGGTTGCGGGCAAGAAAGTTGAGCATACGTTTGAGCAAAGTGCCCGTCTGGAACGTATTTGTCTGTACATAGAAAAACACCTCAGTCAGCCGGTGAGCGTCGATGTGCTGTGTAAAAACTTTGCCATCTCGCGCTCGGGTTTATACCGGCTATTTGAGCCACTGGGCGGCATTGCTCAGTTCATCCGCAGCCGCCGTCTGTTACTCGCAAAACGTTTGCTGCGTACATCATCAATGTCTGATCAGAGCCTGGCCGTCATCGCCCGTCAATGCGGGCTTGAACCGGGTGCGCTCCGCCGTTACTTCCTTGAGTTCTATGGCGCTACGCCGTCAGAAATGCGGCAGAAATACCGTCGTGACGCAGAACAATCTGATCAGGTCGATGCCACGCATGTGAATTGGGTAAGTTCGCTTTAACCGTTGATTTGCTGCTATTTGTGCAAATCCTGTTAATTGAATACGTTTTTTGTGATCTGTCACTATTCTGATTTTTGCCCGGCAAAGGCGGAATGAGAGCCGGTTTTCCGTTTAAACGCAGTAGACTTGATGACATATTCACCCGTCATCACTGAGAGTACATTATGTTAGTCCCTCAACAGGCAGTTGATGAACAGGCTCGGCTTGCGATACTGGCTTCTCTGGGCATCTTAGATTCCCCCAGAATTGAGGAGATCGACCGTATCACCCGCATGGCTGCGCGCCAGTTTCAGGCCAAAGCCGTCGTTGTTTCACTGATTGACGCCGACCGGCAGTGGTTTTTGTCCCATACCGGCATTGATATCAATCAGTCCCCGCGCGATACCTCATTCTGCGGTCATACCATTCTTGAATCCGGCCCTCTGGTTGTCAGAGATGCCCGCCTGGATTTGCGGTTTCACGATAATCCTCTGGTTACCGGCGCGCCGCATATCGTGTTTTATGCTGGTTGTGCCCTGCATTCCCAGCAGGGCATTGCACTGGGCGCGTTATGTCTGATTGATGACCGGACGAGAGAGTGGAGCGAGGAAGACGGGCAAACGCTGCTGGACATGACCGCGCTGGTGCAAAGCTACATTTTTCATCTGGAAAACCGGCAGTACACGGCGCGCGTTGAGGATAATTTGGCGAAAAGCGAAGCCTTATTTGAGCAGACATTTGCTCATGCCGCCGTCGGATTTTCTCTGGTCGGGCTCGACTGGCGCTGGCTGCGTATTAACCCTCAGGTATGTAACATGCTGGGCTACGCCGAATACCAGCTACGCAGCTGCCTGCTTCATGACGTTACCCATCCTGACGATCTGTATGCAGAAAATATTTTGATCCCCCGTTTGCTCTCGGGTGAAATCAACAGTTTTAGCGTTGAGAAACTGCTTCAGCGATCCAATGGCAGCACGCTGTGGGTGACGCTGACCGCGTCTCTGGTGCGTAACGCAACCGGTGAGGCGCATCACTATATTGTGGTGATCAGTGACATCACTGAGCGTAAAAACATTGAACAAACGTTGTATTCGTTGCAGGGCGATCTGGAACGTCGGGTGGCTGCGCGCACCAATGAACTGCAGGTTGCGATGGATCAGTTGCATCAGGAAATTGCACAACGCCTGAACCGCGAGCGGGAACTGACGGAAAGCAAGAACCGGCTGCGGGCGATTACCGACAATATTCCGGCACTGATCTGCCATGTTGATGCGAATGAAGAATACATTTTTGTGAACCACTTTCATGCCAGCTGGTACGGCGTGGCCGAAGATAAAGTGCGTGGGCGGCAGGTGAAGGATTTGGTGGGGCATGAGACGTACCAGCAAATCGAGCCCTATATTCGCCAGGTGTTGCAAGGCGTCGCCGTCAGTTATGACATTGAGTTACCGGGTTATTCCCGTAACGGAAAAGGGGGAGTTTTGCACACCACGCTTATCCCCTGTGATGACAGCGGTCATGGCTACTATGGTCTTTCGACTGACATCAGCGAGATTAAAGAACTGCAGGCACAACTGGAATTCGAGGCCAATCATGATTCGCTGACCGGACTTCCTAACCGGCGGGCATTCCAGCAATCCCTGATTTATGCGGCCAGACAACAAGAAAAAGCAGACAAAGACATAGCCTTACTTTTTTTAGATATTGATAACTTTAAAGCTTACAACGACACCTACGGGCACGAATTTGGCGATCTGATCCTGAAGTTTTTCGGACATACTTTGCGCGATAATCTGCGTTCACAGGACGTGGTTGCACGTCTGGCGGGGGATGAGTTTACCGTCCTGCTGGGGCATTTAGTCAATACGGAAAGCGACGTCAGCCGGATTTGTATCAGTCTGATGAACGCTTTCCGTAGTGTTGAACACGTGTCCGGGGTACCGGTTTCGCTGTCAGCAAGTATTGGCGTGGCGGTGGGGCGTGCGCGTCAGCCGTTGTTACCTGATACGCTGATGGCGCGTGCTGATGCTGCTATGTACCGTGCAAAACAAAGCGGGAAAGGGCGTTATTATCTCGGGTGAATCTTGAGGCTCGGGTGAACCCTGAAGTGAATCCTGGGATAACTTTTCGGCCATAAAGAGCGTCATCATAAAAAACGCGCCATGAAACGTGGCCAAAAAAAAACGCCTCCAGGAGGAGGCGTTCGTCAACCATCGAGAAAGACGTTCTGCGTTTACTGAGCAGCAGAAGCCAGTTCAGGTTGCTTTTCGTCAGTGTCGCGATCCAGCGTCATGCGGTGCAGCTTAGATGCAGTGATCAGCATCAGCACAGCAATCACAGCGGTCGCAATACCAATCTGCAGGAACACGTGGCTGTAAATTGCCAGAGAGGCGTGCGCGTCTTCAATGTCTGAAGGCACTGCCGTCAGATTCGCCACATAGCCCGCGATAATCGCCGCCGCTGCGGTAGTCAGGAACCATGCGCCCATGATGAAGCCCATCAGACGCTGCGGTACCAGCTGTGCAACCATCGCCAGACCCAGACCGGAAATCATCAGCTCACCGATACTTTGCAGTGCATAGCTCAGCACCAGCCAGTTAACAGAAACGATACCCTGTTCATTTGCCAGACTTGCACCCCATGGCAGAACCAGGAACGCGCCTGAACACAGCACCATACCAATGGCAAACTTGTGCGGCATAGGCATACGGTCGCCAACTTTGGTGTAAACAGCGGCCAGAATCGGGCTGGCAACCATGATCCAGAATGGGTTCAGAGCCTGGAACTGCTCAGGCTGGAAGCTGATACCCAGCAGGTCATGGCCGACGTTGTGAATAGCAAAGAAGTTCAGGGACGTCGGCATCTGGCTGTACAGCACGAAGAACACGACGGCTTCCATCATCAGCAGGAACGCCACAATCATCTTACGACGGGCAATACCCTTCATAGAGAAGGTTTCTTTCGCAAAGACAATAATGATACCCACAGAAACCACGCCCAGCACCATACGTGCGATAGTTTGGTTATGCAGCAACCAGCTGGACAGGAAGACCAGTGCAACCACACCGACCAGAACCATCAGCAGCTTTTTGAACTGCAGCGGGGCAAAGTCTGGTTTAGAACCCTGACGTTTTACCCATTTGCGGCAGAACATGAAGTTCACGATGGTGATCAGCATACCGACTACGCTCAGAGAGAACGCGACGCTCCAGCCATACTGCGCGGCAAGCCATGGCGTTGCCAGCATGGAGAAGAATGAGCCGATATTGACCGACATGTAATACATAGTGAATGCGCCATCAAGACGCGGGTCATCTTTTTCGTAGCAGGTAGAAAGCAATGAGGATGGATTTGCTTTAAACAAGCCACTACCGACGGCGATAGTCGCCATACCCAGATAAACCCAGAACACTTCGTGGCCGGAATAGGCAACGAAGGAATAACCTAACGCCAGAACAATCGCGCCGAGCACGATCACGCGTTTTGAGCCCAGAACTTTATCCCCTAACCAGCCGCCGATGGCCACGAAGCCGTAAACCAGCGCACTGAAAGAGGAGAACAGGGTGATGGAGTCAGCTTCACTCAGGCCAAGCATTTTGACCAGATAAACCGCCATGATCCCTTGCAGGCCGTAATAACCGAAACGTTCCCACAATTCGATGGAGAAGATCAGATAAAACGCTTTTGGCTGTTTGAAGGCGTTCAGACTCACGCTTTCATTATTGGGTGTTTTGTTTGCAGTTGACACTCGTACCTCTGTTTATTCCTTCTGCCTGTGATAGAGCAGAAACGCATAAGTGGCGCGAAATAAGCACCCTTTGCATTGTTATAAGATGGGATGACGGCTGGTAATGTTCACTATCTTCGTAAATGAGGCAAGGAGTTTGACATATGCCGTTACATTTAACTTATCCGGCCTGATTAAACTGTGTTCGAAATGTTATGCAGAATTAACGTTTATGTTTTCTAAATAGACGATGTGAATATGTTGTATAAATAATATTCCACATTCTAAAATTGTTATTGTTTTTCTGAAGAAGTCTTAACTGGATTATTCCCCCATTCAGCGGTGAATAAACAGTGAATACGTCTGGATTGTGACGCTATTTACGGGGTTTTATGAAACGGAAAAACAACGCTGCGCAGGTATTCAGAACGATGCATAGTCTAGTGTGATCTGCATCCCGTTTTAACACTAAATTTCCGATTGAAAATAAGATTAGTACGACTTGTGGCGGTTAGGGGGCGGGGGCATTTACATTTGGCTTGTCCGGCAGGGGAAAATCCTGCCGGAATGAAACGGAACAGCATGAAGCGTAATGCGGGCAAACTTACCGGTTAAGGGTATCCCCCAGCGTCTGGATCAGACGGTTTGACCAGCTGAACAGCGCGGCAGTCAGCAGGATATCCAGAGATTGTGTTGCCGAATAACCGGCATCTGATAATCCGTGCAACTGGCGTGCATCAAAACGTTCCGGTGTGCGGGTCAGCGTAATCACGGCATCCAGCAGTGCGGCTTCTTTTCTGTCGGACAGCGTTTTCGACAATGCATCAACTGCATCGTCGCGATGATTTTCTTCGAACAAGGAACCGATAATGGCTTCGTTGCCGTTAGCTTCCAGATACAGACGACCGTGGATCCCTGCGCAATACAGGCAGCCATTTAACTTCGAGGTCGCCACGGCAGACAGCTCGCGCCAGGCCGCTTTCGGGCGCTCACCGGCCTGCATCACGTGATTAAAGACGGCTGAGAATTCACTCAGCGCGTCGGCATCATGCACCAGCAGCGTATAAAAAGATGAAGACCGCGCATCGGGCGCGATTAAATCCAGAACATCCTGCTGATGCTTGCTGGCGGTTTCCGGTGCCACTTCCGGCAGCCTCGATTTCCATTGCAGCATGGCCAGAGAAAACCCTTTCTGCTCGCAGCCTTCAGGCGCAGGGAAACCAGGGAGCACGGCGGCGGCACGCCCGCGTAGACCATTCACGACGGCCAGTACTCGCGCCTGATAACTGACAAAACCGATCAGCTGCGTAAATGTCACAATATCCCGCGTACTGAATCCGACGTGGCTGAGCTGATCCAGCATGGACGGCGTGATAAGCGTAGGCTGAGTGGCGAGTAACCGGGCGAACTGAGTGATATGAGTCTGGCGGATATTACTTTCACGGGAGGCATCAGGGCTGGAGAGCGGGGCGAGGCGGGCGGCGTAGTGGCTACAAAGTGATTGTACGCCGGTCACCTGCGCAACGGTCAGCGCACTGCTCAGACGGTCATATAAAGAAAGCGTTTCTGTACGCGATACGCTCAGATTATCCGGGAAAAGCACCTCGTAGCAGGCGCGGGAAGCACGCAGAAGTTTCTGGCGTTCGTTGAGCAGCTGTCGAAGTGTCGGATCAAGCTGATTATCCAGCCCGAGCAGAAAGCGATCCTGAACTAACGCAGCATGGGGATCAAGCGGCAGGTGACCATACTGGCTGGATTGTGTTTCATGATACCAGCCGCTGTGCGCGGCCTTGCGTTGTTGTTCCATGAACGGGTCCTTTGCTTCAAGCCTGGCATCCAGGCAAATTATCAGACCCTATCCTTGCCGATACTGTTGTCGATATAAAATAATGTTAAGCGATAAATCATATCTAAAAGGAATAGAAAACGGCAAATATGCCAGAGGAACGGGTTTGGTCGCGAATTTCATCGGCAATTTACCCGATTGCAAAGATAAAAAACGGCGCCCGTTTCAGGCACCGTTTGGTATTCAGTCAGTTAATCGCCGCTTCTGCTACGCGCTAATTTCCATCGCGCCGCCAGGCATCTGCCGTGAGTGCTTCACCAAAGTGACTGGCGATCAGCCTTTTAGTCAGGTCATGCAGCGGTGCCGCTAGCACTTCGGCGGTATTGCCACGTTCGACCACTTCACCTTCATGCATCACCAAAACCTGATCACTGATGTGTTTCATCATGCCAAGGTGCTGGGTGACATAGATGTATGAAATGCCTTGTTTTTCCTGCAACTCCAGCATCATGTTGATGATTTGCGAACGCATGGACATATCCAAAGACGCCAGCGCCTCATCGGCAACAATCACTTTGGGTTGCAGGATCAGTGCGCGCGCCAGGGCAACGCTCTGCTTCTGACCGGACGCCAGCATGTGCGGATAATAATTCGCGTGGTCCGGCAGCATACCGACCAGCCGCAGGGTCTGGTTGATGCGTTGTTCACGCTGCTGCGCGTCCATTTCACTGTTGAGGCGTAATGGCGCTTCGAGCAACTGACCAATTCGCTGACGTGGATTGAGCGATGTGCTGGGATCCTGAAAAATCATACGGATTTGCTGGCTGCGGAAACGATAATCGCGAAACGCCAGCGGATGATCATCAATCAGAATTTCGCCGCCGCTTGGTTCAACCATGCCGGAGAGCATTTTAGCCAGTGTCGATTTCCCTGAGCCGTTTTCACCGATGATCGCCAGCGTTTGTTTTTCACGCAGGGTAAAGCTGACCGGTTTCACCGCATCCAGATTCATCCTGCGGAACAAACCGGTGCGATAACGGAACGTTTTGCTCAGATTACGGACTTCGAGCAGGGTTTCGCCCATTATTGCTCCTCCATGTTCAGCGGGAAGTGGCAGGCGTAAGCATGTGTTTTTGCCAGACGCAGGCGCGGCGTTTCAATGCACTTTTTCTGCGCGTAAGGGCAGCGTGGCCCCAGACGACAGCCAATCGGCAGATGTTCCAGTGAAGGTATCGCCCCCGGCAGCGTATTCAGCCGGCTTTTATGTGGCAGGGAACGACCAAAATCAGGCATCGCGCGGATCAGTGCCTGCGTGTAAGGATGATGCGGTGCAGACAGCAGTTCTTCACACACCGCGCTCTCAACGGTCTGACCGCAATACAACACGTTTATGCGGTTCGCCCATTTACTCATCATTTGCAGGTCGTGGCTGATCAGCAAAATCGTGGTGTTATTGTTCTGATTCAGCCGGGACAGCAGGCGGAAAATCTGCGCCTGTGTGGTCGGCTCCATGGCATTTGTGGGCTCATCGGCAATCAGTAAACGCGGCTGATTCGCCAGGGCAATGGCGATCATCACTTTCTGGCATTCACCTTCAGTCAGTTCGTACGGATAACTGGCCATTATGTCTTTGTGATCTTTAATCCCGACGCGGTGCAGCAGCTCAATGGCGCGTTTCTTGCGCCACTTCCAGCGCTGATACCAGCGGCCTTTATAGGTCCAGCCGGGGATTGCCTGAATTAACTGACGGCCAATACTCTCGGAAGGATCGAGACAGGATTGTGGCTCCTGAAAAATCATCGACACGTTTTGCCCGACCAGTTTGCGCCGCTCGCGTGGCGACAGCTGCAACAGGTCGATGTTATCAAAGCGCATACGGTCTGCCGTCACGCGCCAGTTATCTTTGGTTACGCCGCAGATAGCTTTGGCAATCAGGCTTTTGCCCGAACCAGATTCACCCACCAGCCCGCGGATTTCACCGGCATTCAGCGTCATGCTGACGCGGTCAACCGCTTTGACCGGCCCGTCGGCAGTCATAAATTCAATGGTCAGATTGCGGATATCGAGTAAAGGCATTATTCCACTCCCGCATTAATCGCCCGACGCACACCGTCACCCAGCAGGTTGATCAGCAACACGCTGATGAGAATGGCGGCACCCGGCAGCATGACGGTCCACGGCGCGACATACACCAGTTCAAGTGAATCACCGAGCATCGCTCCCCATTCCGGAGAAGGTAATTGTGCGCCCAAATCCAGAAAGCCTAATGCGGCAATATCCAGAATCGCCATCGACAAGGCGCGGGTAAATTCTGTTGCCAGCACCGCCACAATATTGGGCAATACGGCATAACGCAGAATCTGCCACGTCGATGCGCCGTCAAGACGTACCGCAACCACATATTCTTTTTCCAGCTCGTCATGCACCGCGCTGTAAATGGTGCGTGAAATGCGTGGCAACAGCGCCAGCCAGACGGCCAGCATCGCGTGCTCGAGTTTCGGGCCGATAAAGGCCACCACCACAATCGCCAGCAGCAGGGAAGGGATTGAAAGCAGGGTATCCAGAATATGGTTGAGAATGGCTGATTTCAGCCCGCGGGTGATGCCCGCCAGCACGCCAATAATAACGCCACACAGCGACGCCGCGAGGGTAATCACCAGCGCACCACCGATAGTCGGTGCCGCACCCGTTAACATCCGGCTGAGTAAATCCCGGCCCAGATCGTCCGTGCCGAGGAAGAATGACACGTTGCCGTAGCGCGACCATGAAGGCGGCAGCAACTGGTAGCCGAGGAATTGCTGGTCGAGCGCGTACGGCGCCAGCAGATGGCCGAAAATACACAAAAACAACAGTCCGAGCACGCCATAAAAGCCGATCATTGACAGCGTGTCGCGATAGAAAATCCCCCACGTGTGGCGCAGCGGACTGGGTACTTGTTTTTCGCGGTATACATTATCGAAGGGCATACCATTCCTTATGTTTCAATGGATTCATCAATGCACCGAGAATGTCAGAAAGCACGTTAACCACAATCACCAGCGAGCCGACCACCATCACGCCTGCGGAAATCGCAGCGTAGTCCTGCTGGCGGATAGCATTAATCAGCCAGCGGCCAATCCCCGGCCAGTTAAAGACCACTTCAGTGATCATCGCCAGCGTCAGCATGGTCGAAAATTGCAGACCAAGTTTAGGAATGATTGGCGGCAGCGCGTTGTGCAGCACATGACGGCGGATAATCGTAAACCGTGACAAACCGCGCGTGGCGGCGGCTTTCACGTAGTTTTTCGCCAGCACATCGTCGGTGGAAATTCGCATCAGACGGATAACCTCCGTCGTCGGCGCAACGGCCAGCGCAGCAATCGGCAAAATCATGTGGCGGATGGCGCTCATGATCATCTCATGGCGATAAGGTGAATCAGACAGCCATGCATCCACCAGCGTCAGGCCGGTAACGGTTTTCAGCTGATAGAGTAAATCAAGGCGACCGGATACCGGCAACCAGCCGAGTTGCATCGAGAAAAACAGCATCAGTAATACGGCCAGCCAGAATACCGGAATGGAAAAGCCGAGCAGGGCGAGGCTGCTGATCGCCACATCCGGCCATTTCCCGCGCATGACACCCGCGAGAATACCCAGCGGAATTCCCACTATTAACGCCAGCGCAAAAGCCAGCACGCACAGCTCCATGGTCGCCGGGAATACGGCTTTGAGCTGATAGGTAATACTTTCGCCGTTAATACTCGACACGCCAAAATCAAACTGGCAGATGCCCATAAAATAGAAACGGTAAGCATCCCATAATGACGCACCGCGCAACGGCGCGTTGGGCGTAAAATAGCTCAGGCTGAACGCCACCAGGCTGAGGAAGAACAGCGTGGCGATCAGCAGCAATATGCGACGTAACGTGAAGATAATCATGGGGCTTTCCTTCCTTCGTCATCACGGCTTTTCTCATTTTCACGGAAGACGCCAGCAAACGAGGAGTTACCAAACGGGCTCAGTACCAGTCCTTTGATGTCGTAACGGTAAGCCTGAAGCCGCAGGGAAGAGGCCAGCGGTAACACCGGCAGTTGCTGCTCAAGGATTTTTTGCGCCTGCTGATAAAACTCAATGCGCTGTGAAAGTTGCTGTGACAAAAGCCCCTGACGCAGCAATTCATCAAATTCAGGGTTACACCAGTGAGCATAGTTTGTCTGCGAGTGGATCGCCGCACAACTGAGCATCGGGCGGAAGAAACTGTCTGGATCGTTACTGTCCGTTGACCAGCCTGTGAGCGTCAAATCATGATTCATTTCCATCAGCTTCGCCTCCTGGAAACGCCCTTCGACCGGCACAATGGACACTTTAATCCCGACCTGCGCTAAATCGGCCTGGATCAGTTCGGCAGTTTTTAGCGGACTTGGGTTAAATGACTGGGACGCCGTCGGTACCCACAAATGCAGATTGAGTTTCTCCTGACCGAGATCTTTCAGTATTTGCTTCGCTTTTTCAGGATTGTATTCCGTGACCTGTGCATTGCTGTCATAAGCCCATGACGCACGTGGCAAAATCGATGCGGCGGTTTCTGCCGTACCGTAATAAATCGACTGCATCAGGCGCTGATTATTGATAGACAGCGCCACCGCCTGACGGATTCGCGGATCGTTAAGCGGCGCTTTATTGGTATTAAAGGCCAGATACGCGACGTTCATACCCGGACGCAGGGAAAGACGCAAACGCGGATCTTCACGCAAAATCGACAGCTGGCTGGCCGCTGGATACGCCAGCACATCACATTCGCCGGTCAGTAATTTTGACAAACGTCCGGTGCCGCCGACGCCCATATCAATCACCACCTGCGACATACGCGGCGTGCCTTTCCAGTATTGCCCGTTACGTGCCAGACGCACGTACTGACCGGTGCGGTACTCCCCCAGCTGGAACGGGCCTGTGCCCACCGGCTGGCGATCAATTTCTTCTTCATTACCGGATTTGGTGAGATTCGCAGCATATTCCGCCGAAAGCACCGGCGCGTAGTGCGTTGCAAGATGCCAGAGGAAAGAAGCGTCAGGATTATTGAGGCGAAACTCGACCGTGTAGTCGTCGAGTTTTTTGATGCTTTTCACTGCGCGGGCAAATTGCAGGCTGTCAAAATACGGATATTCCTCGCCGTTCACCGCGTGATAGTGATTTTTCGGATCCACGATGCGCTGGAAGCTGAATAACACGTCGTCAGCGTTCATTTTGCGCGACGGCGAAAACCAGCCTGTTTTCTGGAAAGGCACGTCTTTGCGCAGATGGAAACGGTAGGTCGCACCGTCATCCAGCACTTCCCAGCTTTGCGCCAGTTCGGGGATCAGGCGATAGGTATACGGGTCAACGTCCAGCAGACGGTCATATAACTGCGCGGCAAGTGTGTCGATAATCAGCCCGCTGCTGGCTTTTTGCGGGTTGAAGGTATTGACCATGCCATTCACGCAATAGACAAAGCCGCTCTGGCGAATATCTTTAACCGGCGCTGTGACTGCCGTCGGGCTGGCGTGTGTTGGGGTAGTCTCAGCAAAAACTGCTGTGGACAAGCCGCTCAGTAAAAGCATCCACAAAGTTAGACGACGCATAAAGGCTTCAAAGTTAAGGTGCAATAGCCTAAGTGTACCGTACTCTGCGAGGTACCCCAATCCATTGAGCAAATCAGCGTGTGGTCCTGCGGCACTTCGCGCAAAAACCGTTCGTTTTCGACAAAAAAGTGGCGTTGAAAATAAAACCCTTGAATTTGGATTATCGTTGTTATGTTATATTATAACAATAATCGCAGGCGAAGTATTCCTGCACTGTCCTTCGAAAAGAGGTTAACGATGTCCTTACTCCCCGTTACCGTGTTGTCCGGCTTTCTCGGCGCCGGTAAAACGACCGTTCTCAACCATATTCTGAATAACCGCCAGGGATTACGCGTGGCGGTGATCGTCAATGACATGAGCGAGGTGAACATTGACGCCGCGCTGGTGGCCAGTGAAATTACCCTCGACCGCCAGCAGGAAAAACTGGTGGAAATGAGCAACGGTTGCATCTGCTGCACTCTGCGGGAAGATTTGCTGATTTCCGTGCGTGAGCTGGCGCAGGCCGGACGTTTTGATTATCTGCTGATTGAATCAAGCGGGATTTCGGAACCGCTGCCGGTGGCGGAAACCTTCACCTTTGAGGATGAAAATGGCGAAAGCCTGTCGCAGTTTGCGCGCCTCGACACGCTGGTGACCGTCGTCGATGGCGTTAACTTTATGCAGCAATATCAGGAAGCGCGCAGCGTGCAGGAAGCCGGTGAAAGTCTGGGTGATGACGATACGCGCAGCGTGACGGATTTACTCATCGACCAGATTGAATTCTGTAATGTACTGCTGGTCAGCAAAACCGATCTGCTCGACAGCCAGCAGCAGCGCGAAGTGATAGCGCTGTTGCGGAGTCTGAACCCCGATGCGCATATCATCCCGATTTGTCCCGGCAGCCTGCCGGTTGATGCCGTACTGAATACGCACCGTTTTGATTTTGCTAAGGCGCAACTTGCGCCGGGATGGCTGAAAGAGCTACGTGGCGAGCACACGCCGGAAACCGAAGAGTACGGCATCAGCAGCTTTGTCTACACCGCGCGCAGGCCGTTTGATCCGGATAAGTTTTACCGCGTGGTGCATGGCGACTGGGGCGGCGGCACCTTACTGCGGTCGAAAGGTTTCTTCTGGCTGGCGACGCGTCCGCGTTTTGCCGGGCAATGGAGTCAGGCGGGGGGCATTGCGCGTTATGGTATGGCGGGGGTTTTCTGGCGGGCGCTGCCGGAAAGTGACTGGCCACAGGACGAGGAGACCCGCGAGCATATTATGGAAAAATGGCTGGAGCCGTTCGGCGATATGCGTCAGGAGCTGGTGTTTATTGGTCAGCATCTGAATAAAGCAGAGATTATACGGCGCCTGGATGCGTGCCTGTTAAGCGAAGAACAGATGGCGGAAGGCATCGAAAGCTGGGTGGCGATGGCCGATCCGTTCCCAGAATGGTAGTCCTTAATGACGTTAAGGGTGTTCAATAAGTAGCCATAACGTCATTGTGGTAATGAGAAATATTCTCAACAAAATGCTTTACAGACGATACTGAGAACCATTATCATTCTTTTCACCGAACGAGAGGCGACCCGCCAGGGCGTTAATCGCGAGGTACGACATTGCTCACATTGCTTCCAGTATTACTTAGCCAGCTCGGGTGCTGGCTTTTTTTTGCCTGTTATTCAGGCGCTTCCTGTGCATTCACCTGTATCCCATGCTTCTTCAACATTCCGCGCAACTGGTGATACGTCACGTTCAGCAGTTCGGCTGCCTTGCGTTGATTAAACCGCGCCTGCCGTAAAGCCTGTTCAATCAGATTTTTTTCCTGCTCCGTCACCCACTGTTTGAGATCTAACGGTAACGCCGGCAGATTGTCGTGCTGACGGGTATCTGCGGGCTCCGTGGCAGAAGTGCGCTGTGCAAACGGATTCAGGATAATGTTATCGAGCGGAAAATCGCTGGTGCCATGGCGGTACATCGAGCGTTCGACGACGTTTTTCAGCTCGCGGATATTGCCCGGCCAGCGGTAGGCCATCAGCGTCTCACGCGCATATTCCGTAAATCCGGGGAATAAGGGCAGCGAAAGTTCCCGGCACATTTGAATGGCGAAATGTTCCGCCAGCAACATGATGTCCTGCTGACGTTCGCGCAGCGGCGGCAACTGCACCACATCAAATGCCAGCCGGTCGAGCAGGTCGGCGCGGAACTTTCCTTGTGCCGCCAGTTGCGGTAAATCATCGTTAGTTGCGCACACCAGACGCACATCCACCTGCAACGGCTGGCTGCCGCCGACGCGCTCCAGATGGCCGTATTCAATCACGCGCAGCAGTTTTTCCTGCACCAGCATTGGCGCGGTCGCCAGTTCATCGAGAAATAACGTGCCGCCGTCCGCGCGTTCAAATCGTCCGAGATGGCGTTTCTGCGCGCCGGTAAATGCGCCCGCTTCGTGGCCGAACAGCTCCGAATCGAGCAGGTTTTCATTGAGCGCCGCACAATTGAGCGAAATAAACGGCCCCTGCCAGCGGGGCGACAGATAATGCAGACGGTGCGCGATCAGTTCTTTACCGCTGCCGCGTTCGCCGGTGACCAGCACCGGCTTGTTTAGCTTCGCCAGTTGAGAGACCTGTTCCAGCACTTCTATAAAGGCGTTGGCTTCGCCGAGCAAATTGTCTGTGTTATCCGTCATTTGGCATTCCTTGTGTGGTGAAACACACTAACTCTTAGTGAAAATAATCATGTCTAAAAACAAGCATAGCAGAGACGCAAATAAAAAATTCAATTTATTCATGGAGATAATGATTTTAAAAAGTTGGCACGGATCCTGATATAGGTTTATTGCCGCAGTTGAAAATTTTCCTGCGGATTTGACCGGTAATCATTTGGCCGGAAACCAAACAGAAACAAAGAGGAATTTCGATTATGGGTATTTTTTCTCGCTTCGCTGACATCATTAACGCCAACATCAACACCTTGCTGGATAAAGCTGAAGATCCGCAAAAACTGGTTCGTCTGATGATTCAGGAAATGGAAGACACGCTGGTGGAACTGCGTTCGACCTCCGCCCGTGCGCTGGCAGAAAAGAAACAGCTGATCCGCCGTATCGATCAGGGTGAAGCCCAGCAAAATGAATGGCAGGACAAAGCCGAACTGGCGCTGCGCAAAGATAAAGACGATCTGGCCCGTGCGGCGCTGATCGAAAAGCAAAAGCTTTCCGAGCTGGTCACTACGCTGAAAAACGAAGTGACTGTCGTAGAAGAAACGCTGGATCGCATGAAGTCAGAGATTGGTGAGCTGGAAAGCAAACTGACCGAAACCCGTGCGCGTCAGCAGGCGCTGACCTTACGTCATCAGGCTGCGGCCTCTTCACGTGACGTTCGTCGCCAGCTCGACAGCGGTAAAATTGATGAAGCGATGGCGCGTTTTGAGCAGTTCGAACGCCGCATCGACCATATGGAAGCGGAAGCTGAAAGCGTCAGCATCGGCAAAAAGAAATCGCTGGATCAGCAATTTGCTGAACTGAAAGCTGATGATGAAATCAGCGCACAAATTGCTGCCCTGAAAGCTAAAATGAACGGCAACCAGGACGCATAATGTTTGCCATTAAACCTGCCTGTTCGCAGGCAGGTTGTTGCAGGATAAACGCCGTAACCGGTAATAAAAAAGACTCATAAGGAGAGACAATGAGCTTCCTGTTTTTAGCTATTCCGCTGACCATTTTTGTTTTATTCGTGGCGCCCGTCTGGTTGTGGCTTCACTACAGCAATCGCCAGCAAAATGGCAGTCAGCTTAGTCAGCATGAGATGCAAAATCTCACCAGTCTGACCCATGAAGCGCAACGTATGCGCGAACGTATTCAGGCGCTGGAAGAAATTCTCGACGCCGAACATCCGGGCTGGAGGCAATCATAATGGCGACCCGTCTGTCTGAGAAAAAACTCTATCGCGTGCCGGAAGAGGGCGTGGTTAAAGGCGTACTGGCCGGGCTGGCGCACTATCTGGGCGTGCCGGTAAAACTGCTGCGAATTATGGCCGTGCTGTCGATTTTCTTCGGTTTATTCATGTTCACCGTCGTGGCGTACATCATTCTCAGCTACGTGCTGGATTCGGTACCGGCCAGCGAATATGAAGATGAAAATGCGCCATCGCCGCGTAACTTGCTGGAAGAAGCCGACCGCGAACTTAAGGCCAGCGAACAGCGTTTACGTCAGGTAGAGCGCTATGTCACCTCGGAAACTTTTGGCGTACGCAGCCGGTTCCGTCAGCTTTAATTCTTTACCTGCAATTCTTATCAACCACTTTGCCTCTGGCTGCCGGACGTTGTTCCGGCTGCTATTTTCTTTCTCACCTCCCGCTTAAGGAATCTTTATGACCCGTTACCTGAATTCCTCGCTGCCGGGTAAGCGCAGCCTGTTTTCGAAAATACTGAACATCGCGCTGACGCTGGCGCTCACGTTCGGTCCCGCCGGACTGGCAGCACGCGTGCTGGGCGTGGTGGGAAAAGGGCCACTTCGGTATGTTTTAGCACTATTATTAGAACCGTTATTCAAACGTATTCTTACCGCGCTGTTTGGGCGCTACGCCAGGGAGAGCAATGAAAAGACTACAAGATGAGTTTAATTCACTGATCAATCGCGGCATGGACAGGCATCTGCGGCTGGCCGTCACTGGTTTAAGCCGCAGCGGAAAAACCGCTTTCATCACCGCCTTCGTTAACCAGCTTTTACATATGCACAGCGGCGCACGTCTGCCGCTGTTTTCGGCTGCCCGCGAGGAGCGCCTGCTCGGCGTAAAGCGCGTTCCCCAGCGTGATCTGGGCGTGTCGCGCTTTGCCTATGACGAAGGGCTTGCGTCGCTTTATGGCACTCCGCCCGCGTGGCCAACGCCAACCCGTGGTGTCAGCGAAATCCGCCTGGCATTGCGTTACCGTTCCAACGATTCCCTGCTGCGTCACTTCAAAGATACCTCCACGTTGTATCTGGAAATTGTCGATTATCCCGGTGAATGGCTGCTGGATTTGCCGATGCTGGAGCAAAACTATCTCGACTGGTCACGCCAGATGGCGGGGCTGTTGCAGGGCGATCGTGCAGAATGGGCGAAGCCGTGGCTGACGCTGTGCGAACAATGCGATCCGCTGGCACCGGCTGATGAAAATCTGCTGGGCACGATTTCACAGGCCTACACCGATTATCTGGTGCGCTGCAAAACCGAAGGGTTGCACTTTATCCAGCCGGGGCGTTTTGTTCTGCCGGGAGATATGGCCGGTGCGCCCGCGCTGCAGTTCTTCCCGTGGCCGGAGCTGAACCGCTATTCTGATGCCCAACTGGCGCAGGCGGATAAAAACAGCAATCTCGGCATGCTGCGTGCGCGTTTCGACTATTACTGTCAGCACATCGTGAAAGGGTTTTATAAAGATCACTTCGTTAAATTTGACCGCCAGATTGTGCTGGTGGATTGCCTGCAACCGCTCAACAGCGGTCCGCAGGCTTTCAACGATATGCGCCTCGCGCTGACACAACTGATGCAAAGTTTCCATTACGGCAAACGCACGTTGTTCCGCCGTTTGTTTAATCCATGCATCGACAAACTGATGTTTGCCGCCACTAAAGCCGACCACATCACCGGCGATCAGCACGCCAGTCTGGTGTCTCTGTTGCAGCAACTGGTGCAGGAAGCCTGGCAGAACGCCGCTTTCGAAGGCATCAGCATGGACTGCGCCGGTCTGGCGTCGGTTCAGGCGACGGAAACCGGCATGGTGGAATATCAGGGGCAAAGCTTACCCGCGCTGAAAGGCCACCGGTTGCAGGATGGCGCGCCGCTGACGGTGTTCCCCGGCGAGGTGCCTGCGCGTCTGCCGGGACATGCGTTCTGGCAAAAACAGGGATTCCATTTTGATGAGTTTCGTCCGCGTGAAATGAGCGTGGATACGCCGTTGCCGCACATCCGTCTGGACGCGGTGATGGAGTTTTTACTGGGAGATAAAATGCGATGAGCGAACCTATAAGACCGCGTATCGATTTTGAAACGGAATTAAAAGCCCCGGCCGATCCGGTGATCAAACCGGCGCTGGCCTTTGACGAACAGATTTCAGAACGCTTTATTCCGGTCACCGCTGAAACCGACGAACAGCAGGAAGAAGGCGAAGCCGAAGCAGTGCTTAACCGTGCGCTGAAACCGCGCCGCAGTTTGTGGGGTAAAATTGTTCGGTTAGGCGTGGCGGTGCTGGGGATCAGCGTGGTCGCGCAGGGCGTGCAATGGGTTCACGAGGCGTGGATCCAGCAAGACTGGGTGGCGCTGGGTGCCTGCACAGCGGGCGGGCTGATTATCCTCGCCGGTGTCGGTTCAGTAGCTACCGAATGGCGGCGCTTGTACCGCCTGCGTCAGCGCGCCGATGAGCGTGATAAGGCACGTGAATTAATGCACAGTCATGGTTTAGGGCAGGGGCGCGCATTTTGCGAAAAACTGGCAGCGCAAGCCGGACTGGATAACAGCCATCCGGCGTTACAACGCTGGAAGGCGTCATTGCACGAAACGCAGAATGACCGTGAAGTGGTCGAGCTTTACGCGCGATTAGTTCAGCCGGTGCTCGATGCACAGGCACGGCGTGAAATCAGCCATTCGGCAGCCGAATCGGCGCTGATGATCGCCGTCAGCCCGCTGGCGCTGGTGGATATGGCCTTTATCGCCTGGCGCAACCTGCGTCTGGTCAACCGCATCGCCGTGCTTTACGGCATTGAACTGGGTTATTACAGCCGCATCCGTTTGTTCCGCCTGGTGCTGCTGAATATGGCATTCGCCGGCGCGTCTGAGCTGGTACGCGAAGTCGGGATGGACTGGATGTCGCAGGATCTGGCGGCGCGTCTTTCCGCCCGTGCGGCACAAGGTATTGGTGCCGGATTGCTGACTGCCCGTCTGGGTATCAAAACCATGGAACTCTGCCGTCCATTACCATGGCTGGATGGCGATAAGCCAAAACTGGGTGATTTTCGCCGCGAGCTTATCGGCAAGTTGAAAAACAGCATGGTGAAGAGCGATAAAACGAAAGCGGGTATTTGATTTCTCCCTGCTAAAAGTTTTCCTCGGTTGTAAATTTTCGACTGATACATCCAATGATAAAAAAAGCCCCGCGTCAGCGGGGCTTGTATTACTCTGATTAACCTTTAAAGACTAAAAACTAGGTTGTCAGATAGTTCTGTGCTTTAGCAAGACCATCGGAAATTTGTGAATACGCTTTGTTCACCGCATTACTGGTGTCACTTACCGCGTCCTGACCAAAGTTTGATAGGCGATCGGCAACTTTATTTACATCTTCCGACCAACCCGCACCATTAACCATTTCAATATCATGTTCTGTTAATTGTTTCATCTTAGGCCTTCCTTTTAATCTGTTAAAGCAAGTCCCCTTAAAAACCGGGGGCGATGAAAACATTGAGTAATGCTATGGAGATAATTTCTACGCAATGTCTTCACGGGGATTAAGACTAGAGCACTGGCGGCGGAATTTGACTAGGAATAATCTCCTATGTGGAATTTTATGTATAACACATTGTTTTTAAAATAAATTAATAGTTAATAAAATCTGGTTTATTAATTTAGCGTATAAAAAATAATCGCTTGCTCAGGCGGAGGATTATTTAAGCGTCAGATCTGCGTCAAAAGGTAAATTAATATGACGGAGTAACAGTCGCTATGTGGAAATACCTGCCTGCGATGTTTCAGAGTAATCGCGGTGGCAGGAGGTTTTATGGCTGCTATCTTTCAAAGATTCTGTTTTTACAGCCAGTTTTTCCGGAACAAAAAATATGCTCTTTCGTAAAGAGGTCAATGAACATCAGCAAAACCACTGGACGGGTAAAGCGTTATTACTCGCCGGCTGGCCCATATGGATTGTGACGTCACTGACCGCTGTTTTTATTATTTCTTTACTGATATTCCTAATCTTCACCAATTACACCCGGCGTATTAATGTCAGCGGTGAAATTATCACCCAGCCACACAGTATTAATTTGTTCAGCCCGGAACAGGGCGTGATCACCAAACTGTATGTCGATACCGGCAAACCGGTCAAAAAAGGGCAGCCGCTGTATGAAATTGACGTCAGCCGCGTGACGCAGGCGGGTAACGTCAGCACTACCACGCTTGCCGCCATCAAAAAACAACGAGAGCAAATTGATTCGATCGTTGCTCAGCTTGAGCACAATAAGCAGGAGACGCTGCAAAACCTGCAACAGCAGTTAGAGCAATATGAGAAAGCGCATCAGGTTTCGCAAAGCATGGTGGCTTCCGCTCAGGAAGGGCTGGATGCCATGAAGAAAAGCATGCAGAACTACGGCGCTTATCAGAAGAAAGGTCTCATCAATACCGACCAGCTGAACAATCAGCGTTACCTGTTTTATCAGCAGCAGACGTCGTTTCAGAGTCTGAACACTCAGGCGATTCAGGAAGCGCTGCAAATCACCAATCTGCGCAGCGAACTGGTGACCCGCGCCGCCGAGTTTGATAATCAGATTTCGCAGTACGGCTACCAGCGTAACGACCTCGAGCGTCAGCTGGCTCAGGCCGATGCCAAAGGTTCCTTGCTGATCACCGCGCCGACCTCCGGCAAAATCTCCTCGCTGAGCGTCACGCCCGGACAGATGGTCAACGCCGGAGACAGCCTCGCGCAACTGGTGCCTGCCAGTAATTCCCCGTTCTTCCTTGTTGCCTGGCTGCCCAATGAAAGCGTGCCTTACGTAAAAGCCGGTGAACACATTAATATCCGTTACGAAGCCTATCCGTTTGAAAAGTATGGCCAGTTCCCCGGCAAGGTGGAATCGATTTCCTCTGCGCCCGTTTCTGAACAGGCGCTGAATTCCTACGCCAGCGCACCGCGAACGGCCAACGGCACGGTCAGCGGGCCGTATTACAAAGTGATTGTTTCACTGGATAAAAAAGCGATGGACTGGCACGGCGAGACGCTGAATTTATCCAGCGGTATGAAAGCTGAATCAACATTATTCCTGGAGAAAAGGCCGCTGTATCAGTGGATGTTGTCTCCGTATTACAGCATGAAGAAAAGCGTGGTGGGGCCAATTAATGAATCTCGATAACGTACGGGAGCTGGCTGACCGCCTGCACTTTAGCTGGCGCCACCGGGTGCCGCAGATTATTCAAACCGAAGCCGCCGAATGCGGGCTGGCCAGTCTGGCGATGGTCTTTGGCTATCACGGTAAACATGTCGATTTGCAGAGTCTGCGCCAGCATTACGGCATTTCCTCGCGCGGTGCGACGCTGCGCACGCTGATGGATATCGCCGCAGCGAATGAGATGAAATCCCGCGCCCTGAAGCTGGATATTGATGAGCTGAACGCGCTGAAAACACCCTGCATTTTGCACTGGGATCTCAACCATTTCGTGGTACTGGTCGGCGTTAAGCAGGGCAAAGTGATTATTCACGATCCGGCTTTCGGGCGTCGCTCGCTGGGTATGCGCGAAGTCTCCGAGCATTTCACCGGCGTGGCGCTCGAGCTGTGGCCGGACAATGGTTTTACCTCTGAAAAGCCGCGCGTGCGGCTCAATTTGCGCAAGATGATGGGCAACGTCAGCGGGCTGATCCCGGCGCTGACCAAAATCTTCTGCCTGTCGCTGATGATTGAATCGGTGAATCTGCTGCTGCCGGTCGGAATGCAGCTGGTAATGGACCACGTGATCCCGGCGAAAGACCCCGATTTGCTGACCCTGATTTGCCTCGGTTTGCTGTTCTTCATCATTTTCCGCACCGGCGTCAGTATGCTGCGCGCCTGGACATCGCTGGTGATGAGTACGCTGATTGACGTGCAGTGGAAAGCGCGGCTGTTTGATCATCTGATGAAGCTGCCGCTCGATTACTTTGAGAAGCGCAAACTGGGTGATATCCAGTCGCGTTTTACCTCGCTCGACACACTGCGTACGACGCTGACCACCAATGTGGTGAACAGTATTATCGATGGCATTATGTCGGTCGGATTGATCGTGATGATGGTGCTGTACGGCGGCTGGCTGATTTGGGTAATTCTCGGTTTTACAGCGATTTATGTCGTTTTCCGTCTGACCACATACAACGCCTATCGTCAGGTTTCGGAGGAACAAATCGTCAAAGGTGCCCGTGCCGGTTCGCACTTTATGGAAACGCTGTACGGCATCAGCACGCTGAAAGCACTCGGTTTATCGAAAGCACGCGCCAATTTTTGGCTGAATCTGAACATTGATAACGCCAATGCGACAGTGCGTAAAACCAAGTTTGAAATGATGTTTACCGGCGGTAACACACTGATTGCCACACTCGATCAGGTGGCGCTGCTGTGGCTCGGCGCGACGCAGGTCATCGACGGCCATATGACGCTCGGGATGTTCGTGGCGTTCAATACCTATCGCGGGCAGTTTTCCGAACGTGCGGCCAATCTGCTGAATATGGTGTTGCAACTGCGGATGCTTTCCCTGCACCGCGACCGTATCGCGGATATCGCGCTGACCGACACCGAAAAATCGCTGCCGGAGCGTGAATTGCTGCGGGCGGGCGAAGCGGCGTCGCTGGATGTCCGGGATCTGGTGTTTCAGTACGACAGCCTTTCCGCGCCGCTGATCAACGGCCTGAATCTCTCGGTAGCGGCGGGAGAAAGTGTGGCAATCACCGGACCGTCGGGGCAGGGCAAAACCACGCTGATGAAAATCATGACCGGTCTGCTGACGCCAACTGAAGGCCGCATTCTGATCAACGGCATGGATATCACCACCGCCGGGCTGAACAATTACCGCAGCTGCATCGCCTGTGTGTTACAGGATGATACGTTGTTCGCCGGTTCCATTGCCGAGAACATCGCCAGCTTTGATGAGCAGAAAGACGAAGCGCGGATTATCGACTGCGCCCGCCGTTGTAACATCCACGACGATATCGAACGTATGCCGATGGGTTACGAAACGCTGATCAGCGAACTGGGCGGCAGTTTGTCCGGTGGGCAGAAACAGCGGGTGCTGATTGCGCGTGCGCTGTACCGCCGTCCGGCAATTCTGTTCCTCGATGAGGCCACCAGCCATCTGGATCTGGACAATGAAATGCGCATCAATCAGGCGATCAGCGAACTGGATATAACGCGGATTTTTATCGCCCACCGTCCGTCTACGATTGCCTCAGCAGATCGCGAGATCAAGCTCGGTTAAATCCTTCCTTCAGGCGATCCCTGTTCCGGGATCGCCTTTCCAAAATGCGGCCTCTGTTACATCTCCTCACGGAAAGTTCATCATTTGTTTAAAAGTTATTATAAAATGCTGCCTCCATCGTCTGACGGCGCTGCCATGCCTCCTGCCGTCTGAACTGTCTGCACTCCTGTTTCTTAAAAAATTTCAGTGCAACAGACTAATTTTTAGGAGTTTTCATGTCGAATCAGTTCCCGAGCTCACGCCTTCGCCGCCTGAGACAGTCCGAATCCCTGCGCACTCTTTTTCAGGAAACTGAATTTAGCGTCAACGATCTGGTACTGCCGATTTTCGTAGAAGAAGAGACCTCTGAATACGTACCGATCGAAGCTATGCCCGGCGTGCTGCGCATTCCCGAATCTCGCCTGGCGTTTGAAATCGAACGTTACGCCCGCGCCGGTATCCGCTCGGTCATGACTTTTGGTATTTCGCATCATATGGATGCCACCGGCAGTGACACCTGGAACGAAAACGGTCTGGTCGCACGTATGGCACGTATCTGTAAAGACACCGTGCCTGAAATGATCGTCATGTCCGACACCTGTTTCTGCGAATACACCTCGCACGGCCATTGCGGCGTGCTGCACGACCATGGCGTAGATAACGACGCGACGCTGATTAACCTCGGCAAACAGGCCGTAGTTGCTGCCGCAGCAGGTGCAGATTTCATTGCGCCATCCGCTGCACAGGACGGTCAGGTACAGGCCATTCGCAGCGCGCTGGACGAAGCCGGTTTCATCGATACCTCGATCATGGCCTACTCCACTAAGTTTGCGTCATCCATGTACGGGCCATTCCGTGAAGCGGGCGGCAGCGTGCTGAAAGGCAACCGTAAGCAATATCAGATGAACCCGATGAACCGCCGCGAAGCCGTGCGCGAATCACTGATGGATGAGCACGAAGGCGCCGATGCGCTGATGGTGAAACCCGCTGGCGCGTATCTGGATGTGATCCGCGATATCCGTGAAGCCTCCCGTCTGCCACTGGCGGCGTATCAGGTCAGCGGCGAATACGCGATGATCAAGTTCGCGGCACAAGCCGGTGCCATTGATGAGCGCGCCGTGGTGCGTGAAAGCCTGGGCGCGATCAAACGTGCGGGTGCAGATATTATCCTGACCTATTTCGCCATGGATATTGCTGAAAACGGGCTGTAATCCCCTTCATCCTTCAAACCACCTTGCTGCGACTCGAATGTTTTCGGGTTTGAGAACGGTGTTCAAAGCATAAGAAACCGGGCTTTCGCCCGGTTTTTTTATGCCCACGCCGCTGAACCTGACGTTGCGCGGTATATGCGCAGACCACATCTTCATTATTTAATAACAGCAGCACATTAAAATAATACTTTCTTAAAATGAATCACTTCACCATTAATACGCAAAGTTTAGGCAATTAAGTTTTCATACAAAGAATAAGGTTTTATTGCTGTTAAATTACCGACTTATGTAACTTAAGAAAATGAGTTTTCCATTAATTAATTTTTATAGCCTGCCGATACTCCATGTGCTTCACATACAACTGTTTTTATAAAAATAATGGAGAGCCATGAAAATGTTTATGAAATATTTTGAAAATCTAAAAGTCGGGAAAAAATTAGCATTTGGTTTCGGACTTGTCTTATTGCTAAGCATTGCAGTTACTTTGTGCGGTATTAAAAATCTGAATGATATTTCCATCCGGGCAGACAAAATAAGCCAGCTGAAAGTAATAACTGACCAGTTTGCTATGGCAAAAGCTGAAAGACTGGAATATGTGAAAACGCATGATGAAAAATACATCGCCATGAATGAGATGAACTTGCAGCAGGTTGATAAGAAAATTGAAAGTCTCAGGTCGCTTCAATGGGATACAAAGCACCTGGAGATGCTTAATGACATGTCAGAAGTCATGAAGACGTATCGCGATAAACGTGCTCAAACTGTCCGCGAGACACAGCAACGTGATCTTGTTGTGAGTCGTTTTGTGCTGACCCGTGAAGAGTCAACAATCAAAAGTTTGGCGCAGTCCTACGCACAAGATCCGACGCGCGCAGCCACCGCGACAGCATTAGCTGATATTGTCCGTCACATCGACGGTGTGGCGACGCGTGTGAAACTTCTCCAGTTTGAGAATACTGATGAGTCACTTAACGCTTTAACAGGTTTTATGATTGAATCGATTCAGCAAATGAATGCCGTCAAATCCCAGCTAAATCCGGCGGATGTCAGCGCACTTGAAGACGTTGAACGCTCGGTCTCGGCTAAAAAGGAGAGTGCCAGTGATTACCTGCGTTCCTATATTGCTGAGCAGGAAGCGACTCAGCTGCTTGCAAAAGCAGGCGGCAAGCTGACGACCCTGAGTGACAATATCTTTGAATCGGAACTGAGTGCGGCTCATGACGATATTAGAAAGGCAGTGATATGGATGGCTTCACTTTTGGGGGCCGCCGTCTTGTTAAGTATTGGCATTGCGCTGATCATTTCCCGCCAGATTGTGAAGCCTCTGGCTGACACGCTTGAGGTTGCGCGACAGATAGCGCGCGGTGATTTAAGAGCTCATCTCAATACCACGCGTCGTGATGAACTGGGCGAACTGATGCAAGCAGTAGATGAGATGAACACCGATCTTCGCCGTATCATCGGTGATATTCGTGCCGGCGTGACGCAGGTAAGCCATGCCTCCGCAGAAATTGCGGCAGGAAATAATGATTTATCCGCACGTACTGAGGAACAGGCGGCTGCGCTTGAAGAAACGGCGGCCAGCATGGAGCAGTTAACGGCGACGGTTAAACAGAACGTAGACAATATTCATCACACCAGCCAACTGGCGGGCAGTACTTCGGAAACGGCGAACAAAGGCGGGCAACTGGTCTCTCATGTGGTGAAAACGATGAATGAAATCACGGCGAGCTCAGCAAAAATTGCTGACATTACAACGGTAATTAACAGCATCGCTTTTCAGACCAATATTCTGGCTCTCAATGCGGCCGTTGAAGCGGCGCGTGCAGGAGAACAGGGGCGGGGATTTGCTGTGGTGGCAAGTGAAGTGAGAAGTCTGGCGCAACGTAGTGCTCAGGCTGCAAAAGAGATAGAAGGTTTAATTGGTGAATCGGTAGAGCGAATTAATGCAGGGTCAGAGCTGGTAGAACAGGCGGGAACCACCATGCATGACATTGTGACTAAAGTGGCTAACGTTACCGAAATACTTAATGAAATTACGCAGGCATCGGATGAACAGAACAGGGGAATATCTCAGGTAGGGCAAGCCATAGTGGAGATGGACAGCGTGACTCAGCAAAACGCGGCCCTGGTGGAAGAGTCTTCTGCTGCTGCTAATGCGCTGCGGGATCAGGCACAAAATCTGGCGTCGTCTGTTTCGCGTTTTATTACTGAGTAATTTTATCCTCAAAACAGTCGTGTTATTACGGGCCGTTCAGGTACCTATAGCATGACTGTTTTATTCAGCCCGCCGTGTAATTCATCGGTCGGGCTGTCGAAAAAATGTAATTCCCATCGGTCACGCCTACTTCTTCACAATGCCCGCGATATCATTGGTGTTCATCAGATGATAATCGCCGTTCATGTCGGTGTAGCTGGTCATGCCGGTATCGCGGTCACGGTCGGGTTCACCGTGGGCGAAAAACTGGTCGCCCGCTTTGGTGTTGATCACATAATCACTGGCACAGCCTGATAATCCCATGGCCAGCACAATCGCCGTCAGGCAGGATAATTTCTTCATTGTTCAGTCGTTTCCTGTTGCAATCATCTGACCGCATTACAAAACAACCCGCCGAAAGAAGCAAAGAAAAAATATATCAACGGATTAGCCGTGGGGAACTTAACGTTACATTTTGGTGCAGGGCGTTCCGGTATCGTTATTTTCCTATTCTTTTCAGCACCAGTGCGGTGCGATGTGATCCCGTCGTTGTTTCTGCGAGTTCCCCGCAACGCCTGACAGGCGCTATCTATACTCACATAACCGTAACAATCACAGACGTCGGGTAACACTGGCAGATATTTTGCTTAAGTTTCTTACCTTTGATGTTGTCCGCCAGCGGTGGACAAACGGGATCTCCCCTCCATTGGCTTGTGCTTTAAATTTCAGATTTTCAGATTACGACTTTGCGTTGGTGTTTTTGCTGCATGCGTTGCCCATAACCCGTTTGCATAAACTCAGTCCTAAGGATCATGATGATGTCGATGAAATTTATGAAAAGTCCTCTCTCTCTTTTACTGGCTGGTTGTCTGGTCACGGCCTTCTCCGCGCGTGCGGATATTGTGATTGGGGTTGCCGGTCCGTTCACCGGTCCGAATGCCACTTATGGTGATCAGTACTGGCATGGGGCGACTCAGGCCGCCGAAGACATTAATGCCGCAGGCGGGATCAACGGCGAGAAAATCAAACTGGTTCAGGGTGATGATGCCTGCGAGCCAAAACAAGCGGTCGCGGTGGCTAACCGGCTGGTAGATCAGGATAAAGTGCAGGCAGTGGTCGGACATTTCTGTTCATCCTCTACCATGCCTGCGTCTGAGGTGTATAACGACGCCGGGATTATCGCCATCACGCCGGGCTCAACTAATCCGCAGATCACTGAACGCGGCATGAGCGATATGTTCCGTATGTGTGGGCGCGATGACCAGCAGGGGCTGGTGGCCAGCGATTACATCATCGACAAACTGAAAGCCAAAAAAGTGGTCATCATTCACGACAAAGATACCTACGGACAGGGGCTGGCGGATGCCACCAAAGCAGCGCTTAACAAACGCGGCGTGAAAGAAGTGATGTATGAAGGCCTGTCGCGCGGCGAAAAAGACTTTAATGCGCTGGTTACCAAAATCAGTGCGCAGAAACCAGATGTGGTGTTCTTTGGCGGCTGCCATCCGGAAGCCGGTCCGTTAGTTCGCCAGATGCGTGAGCAGGGCGTTCAGGCGACGTTCTTCTCCGGTGACTGTATCGTCAACGAAGAAATGGTCACCGCTGCCGGCGGTCCCCAATACACCAATGGCATTCTGATGACCTTTGGCAAAGACCCGCGTCTGATCCCGGACGGCAAAGCCGTTATCGATAAATTCCGCGCCAACAAATTCGAGCCGGAAGGTTACACCCTCTATTCCTACGCGTCCGTGCAGGCCATTGCCGCCGCCTTCAAAGCCACCGGCGGCAGCGATTCTGCCAAAGCCAGCGCCTGGCTTAAAGCCAACAGTGTCGATACCGTCATGGGTAAAAAGGCCTGGGACAGCAAAGGCGACCTGAAAGTCTCTGATTACGTGGTTTATAAGTGGGATGACAAAGGCAAATATCAGGAAGTTAAGGAATAACTCATTTTGATTTGCCAGTTCTAATCTGTGTCAGACCGCGCTCTTAGCCAGGCGCGGTCACAAAAAGAGACTGCGTATTTATGGATTCATTCTTCCTGCAACAACTGTTTAATGGCATTACGCTCGGTGCTGTCTACGGTCTCATCGCCATCGGCTACACCATGGTTTACGGTATTATCGGCATGATCAACTTTGCTCACGGCGAAGTGTATATGATTTCGGCTTACCTCTGCGCTATCGCGCTGGCGCTGCTTTCCTTCTTCGGGCTGCACTCTTTTCCGCTGCTGATCCTCGGCACACTGGTGTTCACCATCGTGGTGACCGGCGTTTACGGCTGGGCGATTGAGCGCATTGCCTACAAACCTCTGCGAAATTCCACGCGCCTTGCACCGCTGATTTCTGCTATCGGCATGTCGCTGATTTTGCAGAACTACGCACAAATCAGTCAGGGACCGCGACAGCAGGGCATTCCTACGATGTTTGATGGCGCGCTGCGTTTTCATATCGGAGACAGCTTTGTCCAGATGACCTACACCAAACTGTTCATTCTGGTGGCGTCCCTTGTCGGCATGTTGGTTTTGTCGTGGATTATCAGCAACACCAAACTCGGTCGTATGTGTCGTGCGGTACAGCAGGACAGAAAAATGGCCTCAATTCTCGGCATCAACACCGATCGCATTATCTCGCTGGTCTTTATGATCGGCGCGGCGATGGCGGGGCTGGCAGGCGTACTGGTCACCATGAACTACGGCACTTTTGATTTCTATGCCGGATTTATCATCGGCATCAAAGCCTTTACCGCAGCGGTACTCGGTGGGATCGGATCGTTACCGGGCGCGATGCTCGGCGGCCTGATACTGGGTATCGCCGAAGCGCAGTTCTCGGGCATGGTGAATTCCGATTACAAAGACGTGTTCTCTTTTGGATTGCTGGTGGTGATCCTTATTTTCCGCCCTCAGGGCCTGCTGGGCCGTCCGGTCGTGACGAAAGTGTGAGGGAAATAAAATGACGACACAAACTGCTGTGAGCGGCGGATTTTCGCTTAAACGCTGCCTGCTGGATGCCATTTTCGCCGGACTGGTGGCGTTGATTATTTTCGGACCTGTGGTCGGCGTGGTGCTGGACGGCTATAGCTTTAACTTTCATTCCCAGCGGCTAATCTGGATTATCGCCGCTGTCATGCTCGGACGTTTTTTGCTTAGCGCTTTTCTGGAAACCGCAGCCGGACAGAAAACGCGTGCGCGCTTCGAATCCGACAGCGCGGGTGTATACGTCCGTCCGCCGGATCACAAAAGCAACCTGCGCTGGATATTGCCCCTGCTGATTGTGCTGGCGATTTTCTTCCCGTTTGTTGCCACTAAATACATTCTGACCGTCGCTATTCTGGGGCTGATTTACGTGCTGCTTGGCCTCGGGCTGAATATCGTGGTTGGTCTGGCCGGGCTACTGGATCTGGGATACGTGGCCTTTTACGCCATCGGCGCCTACGGACTGGCGCTGGGATATCAGTATCTCGGCCTCGGATTCTGGTCGATGCTGCCGCTGGCCGCCGTGATGGCCGCACTGGCCGGGGCTTTGCTGGGCTTTCCGGTGCTGCGTATGCATGGCGATTATCTGGCGATTGTGACGCTCGGCTTTGGCGAAATCATCCGTCTGGTGCTGACTAACTGGTTGTCGTTCACCGGCGGCCCGAATGGCGTTTCCGCGCCACCTCCGACGTTTTTCGGTCTGGAGTTTGGCCGACGGGCGAAAGAGGGCGGCGTGCCGTTCCACGAGTTTTTCCATCTCACCTATAACCCGAATATGAAATTTATTTTCATCTACGCGGTGCTGGTTCTGGTGGTGTTGCTGGTGCTGTTTATCAAACACCGCCTGACCCGCATGCCGATTGGCCGCGCGTGGGAAGCATTGCGCGAAGATGAAATCGCCTGCCGCGCAATGGGTCTTAATCACGTACTGGTTAAGCTTTCGGCGTTTACACTTGGCGCTTCTACTGCCGGTATCGCGGGCGTGTTTTTCGCTACCTATCAGGGATTTGTCAACCCGACGTCTTTCACCTTCTTTGAATCTGCGCTGATCCTCGCCATTGTGGTGCTGGGTGGGATGGGCTCGACCATCGGCGTGGTGCTTGCGGCATTTGTGCTGACCGTCGCGCCGGAACTGTTACGCAGTTTTGCCGAATACCGCGTGCTGCTGTTCGGGGTGTTAATGGTGGTGATGATGATCTGGCGACCACGCGGGTTAATCCGCATCAGCCGCAGCGGGTTTGCCGCGCGTAAAGGAGTCGCGCCATGAGCGAAGCGTTAGCGGATAACAATATTCTGAGTGTCGAACATTTACGTATGCATTTTGGCGGAATTAAGGCGCTGAACGATGTGAATCTGGCGGTAAAACGCGGCTCGATTACCGCGCTGATCGGCCCGAACGGCGCAGGGAAAACCACAGTATTTAATTGCCTGACCGGTTTCTATAAAGCGTCCGGCGGCAATATTCTGCTCAATACCCGCCGCCGCACCACCAACGTCATTCAGGTGCTCGGTCAGAAATTCCAGCCGGATGACTGGATAAAACCGGCACAGCTGGGAAAACGAATTTTCTACAAAATGTTTGGCGGAACACATCTGGTGAACCGCGCCGGACTGGCGCGTACTTTCCAGAATATCCGGTTGTTTCGTGAAATGTCGGTGATTGAAAACTTGCTGGTCGCGCAACACATGCAAACCAACCGCAATCTGATCGCGGGTGTGCTCAATACTCCCGCCTATCGCCGTGCGGAAAATCAGGCGCTGGACCGGGCATTTTACTGGCTGGAAGTCGTCGAACTGGTGGATTGCGCCAACCGGCTGGCGGGCGAGATGTCTTACGGTCAGCAACGGCGTCTGGAAATTGCGCGGGCGATGTGTACCGCGCCGGAGATGATTTGCCTCGATGAACCGGCTGCCGGTCTTAATCCGGTAGAGACGCGAACGCTGAGTAAAATCATCCGTTTTCTGCGCGATCACCACGACATTACCGTCCTGCTGATTGAACACGATATGGGCATGGTGATGGAAATATCCGACCATATTATCGTGCTCGATCACGGCGATGTGATTGCCGAAGGCTTGCCCCATGCCATTCAAAATGATGAGAAAGTCATTGCCGCCTATCTCGGTGCTGATGAAGACGACGAGGTCAGTTTATGAGTGACGCGATGCTGGAGTTTCGCGATGTGAATGTGTATTACGGGGCGATTCAGGCGTTGCAGCAGGTTTCGCTGCAGGTGAATCAGGGAGAAACCGTGGCGCTGATTGGCGCGAACGGAGCCGGAAAATCCACCTTGCTGATGTCGATATTTGGCCAGCCACGCGTGCAGAGCGGACAGATTTTATTTCGTGGCGAAGATATCAGCCGTAAATCGACGCACTTTGTGGCCTCTGCGGGTATTGCGCAGTCGCCAGAAGGGCGGCGGGTTTTTCCGGACATGACCGTCGAGGAAAATCTGCTGATGGGCACCATTCCCATCGGCAACAAATATGCCGCGGAAGATCTGCAAACCATGTTTGACCTCTTTCCGCGTCTTAAAGAGCGGCGAAAGCAACGGGCGATGACCATGTCCGGCGGTGAACAGCAAATGCTGGCGATTGCCCGTGCGCTGATGAGCCGTCCCAAATTGCTGTTGCTCGACGAGCCCAGTCTGGGGCTGGCGCCGATCATCGTAAAACAGATTTTTCAGACCCTGCGCGAACTGGCGCAAAGCGGGATGACTATCTTTCTTGTGGAGCAAAATGCGCATCATGCACTGAAGCTTTCTGACCGCGGATACGTGATGGTTAACGGGCAGATCCGCCTCAGCGGTACGGGGGATGAACTTTTGCATAATCAGGAAGTGCGTAAAGCCTATCTGGGAGGAATCTGATTTTTCATTATCAAAGCCCGCAATACCGTGTATCGCGGGCTTTCCCGCCAACTATTTTTCGCATTTTCAATCTCCCTCCACATTTCGCTCATACTAATCGGCTATCATGCAATTCTTACCGAAAAGTGACGGCGCCGTTAAATTTCTGAGTTATCATCCGCAGCCGGTCGTCAATAGTTTGTAAAAAGTCAGTTTTTTAGGACAAATCAGTGACCTGACGCAGTGTTAAGGCGTTGACCCTCTCAGGGCAACAGGCTATATAGCGCTATCCGTTTTTGGCATGACATTTTCCTGTCTCAGGGATGAAGTGAATGACAACTCAGTCATTCGCTCGATGAGTTGAACCGTCGGCGCTGCCCGTAAAGCGGCAGAGAAGGGTCGCAGAGTTTATTGTTTTAATCAGACAGGGTGCTGAAATGGCTTCTGAGATAATTTCATTTATTTTATTTCTTTCCTCAATTTTCCTCTACGTCACAAGGGCGTCGGCCAGCCGCGTCTGGTTTTCGCTGGTGCTGTTTTTCCTCGGCCTTTACGTCATCCTGAATGTCATTCTGATTGGCAGTAATTACTTCACGGGTGAAGGCATTACGGATGCGGTGTTATATACCGTCACCAGCAGCCTGAAGGGCGCAGGCCTGAATAAATATATCCTGCCATTCATTGGCTTACTGACCGGACTGATTGCTGTTTTTGCATTACTGGCATGGGGACTCAAACAGCGCCGTGCCAAAAACAGCAGCGTCATGTACAGCGTGCTGGCCGTAGTGCTTGCCGTGTTCTCAGTCGGTTCAACTCAGGCATTCCAGAATATCTCCCGCCTGGTGAAAACGCAGATCTCCGGTCATGGCGCCGATTTCGATACTTATTACAAAGTGCCGGAAAAAATCGTTAAAGGCGCAAAAAAACCAAACCTGGTTTATATCTATGGCGAAAGCCTCGAACGGACCTATTTTGACGACAAAGTGTTCCCGGGGCTGACGACTGAATTAAGCCAGCATAAAGCGCAAAGTATTGATTTTACGAATACTAAACAGGTGCCGGGTACCGGTTATACCATCGCCGGCATGGTCGCTTCACAATGTGGCATCCCACTTTTTGCGCCTTTCGATGGCAATGCCTCCAGCGCGCTGGCGACCTTCTATCCCGAAAACGTCTGTATTGGTGATGTGCTGAAAGGCGCGGGATACACTAACTATTTCTATCAGGGCGCAGAACTGGCGTTTGCCGGTAAAGGCACCTTCCTGAAATCTCACGGCTTCGACCATCTATATGGTTACAACGAACTGCGTCCGACTGTCGCTGACCCGTCTTATAAAAATGACTGGGGCTGGTATGACGATACGTTGCTGGAAGAGGTTTACAAAAAATTCGTGACGCTGAGCAAGGAAGGCAAGCCTTTCTCGCTGTTTACGCTGACTGTCGATACCCACCATCCGGACGGCTTTATTTCGCGCGGTTGTACCCGCAATGAATATAAAGTGAACGGTAAGGCTAACCAGTCGCTGAGCGCGGTTTCCTGTAGTCAGGAACTGATTGCGGCCTTTATCGATAAAATTAAAAAATCTGGTTATTACGATAACACCATCATTGTGGTGTCTTCCGATCATCTGGCGATGAACAATACGGCGTATAACATTCTCACCAAACAGAATCGTAAAGACCTGTTCTTCGTGATGGACGGACGTCATCCGGCAGCTGCCGATCAGAATGCGGCGAAACGCAGCACGCTGGATAACGGCGCTACCGTGCTCGATATTATGGGCGGTGATAACTTTATCGGTCTCGGGCGCAGCGGCATTTCGGCCACTTCGATGACCGCGCAGTTCCTCAACATTGATGACAAAGTGAATGCCTGGAAACCGGCGGTTATCAAACAGTGGGGCTTCCCGAACAGCATTAAAAATTACGCAGTGAACACCAAAGACAATACCTTCACATTCTCCGGCATGACCATCAAAACGCCGTTTATACTGAAGGTCACCGGCGACAAAATTGAACCCATGTTTGACGTTTATCTTTCCACGCCGCTGAAAAAACAACTGGCGGGGCTGGCGACCAGTGACAACTTTGTCTGGGTGGATAAATGCTACGAAATGGGGCGCGTCTGGGCACCGGAGTTGTCGCTGAACACCGGTCTGTGCGTGGCGTCAGGTAACCTCGGAGCGAAGCCGTCTATCGTGCAGGTCACCGGTGCTACCTTCAAAGGGAAAGTCGATTTCGCAAAAGACACGTCGGGCAGCAATGCCATTTATCAGCAAACGCTGAAAACCCTGAATATTGATGATGAAGCGACGCGATATCAGTCTCCTGCCATCGCCTTTATGGTGCCGGGTTTACCAGAGCAGGTGAAAGCGATTACCGGTGTTTCGACAGTAGAAAACTGGGGACGCTGGTCGGATGCTAATCTGGCACCTTCGGTGAAAATTGATTACGTCAAACCGCTGCCAACCACATTTGACGTAGTGATCCGCGCACGTGCTTACGGCAATAACATTGATAAACCGGTCTCCGTGCGCGTGGGCGATCAGGAACAGTTTGTCACCTTCGGCGATCAGGACGGCATCGTGAAAGTGCAATTCACTAACCCTGAAGCGGCGCAGAGTATTGTCATCACGCCACCGGCACCGACCGAGCCCACCGAAGGCACCAGCGGCGGCTTCCAGCCACGTAAACTGGGCATCGGGATGGTGTCTCTGGAAGTCCAGCCGGTTGAAGAGCCGCAATCTTAAAACGCGCCTGTGATGCCTTTCTGCTGAACATGAAAACCCGCCTCGGCGGGTTTTTTATTGCCAATGTTCTGTCCTTGCGTCTAAAGCTTTTTTATCGATTTACTATCCCATTTCAGTTATTCATTTTCAGAATAACCATCGCTAAAACAATATTATAAAGAAATAAGCCGATGGGTATACTCGCCAAATTCCTGCACTGAAACACAGCCGTGTGCAGGCCTCTCATCACACTTTTGGGGATACTCTATGCGTAAGACATTTACCAACTCTAAGACCCGTATTAACCGTGCATTTTTGCTGGCCGCGACTTCAGCCGCCATTCTTTCCGCCAGCGTTCTGGCGCCGCTGAGCGCAGCACATGCCGCCGACAAAACGACCATTAAAGTCGGTATTATCAGTGGAGAAGATGAAGATGTCTGGCGCGAAGTGGTTAAACAGGCGGCCGCGAAAGGGCTGACCGTCAAACCGGTTATTTTCAATGATTACAATCAGCCGAACGAAGCGCTGCAAAACGGGGAAGTGGATGCCAACGCCTTCCAGCATCAGCCTTTCCTCGACAATCAGATCAAAGTAAATCACTACAATATCGTGCGCGTGGGCGATACCGCCGTGTGGCCAATCGGTTTGTATTCTAAAAAAGTAAAATCAGCCGACGAACTGAAAGAAGGCTCGGTGATTGGTGTGCCGAACGATCCGTCGAACGAAGCACGCGGCCTGATCCTGCTCCAGCAATCTGGCGTCATTAAGCTCAAACCCGGTGCCGGTATTTTCGCGACAACCGCGGACATCACTGAGAACCCGCGCCATGTGGTCATCAAAGAGCTGGATTCCGGCATTATTGGCCGTTCCGTACCTGATTTAGACGCGGCAATTGTCAACACCGACTGGGCACTGAAAAGTGGCCTGACGCCTGCGGACCGTATCGCGCAGGAGCCGGTAAAAGGTAACCCTTACAATAACTTCATCGCGGTGAAAACAGAAAATGTTAACGAGCCATGGGTGAAAACGCTGGTCAGTGCTTACCAGAATGATGCCGTCAAACAGGAGTTTGATAAGGTTTATAAAGGCACCGGCGTGACGGCCTGGTAAGGATGTAAAGCATGACGATCCTCTCTGAAACCGGCGCGCAATTTACCGCGACGCCTTCAGATAACGACGATGCCCGCCCGGTGAACGCCGGGCTGTTCACAGATACCGGCAGGGACGTGGCGCACACAGGCACGGAGAATGTCGTGCGTCTGCACCGCGTCAGCCGCCAGTTTGGTACGACGCAGGCGCTGAAAGAGGTTTCGCTGACGGTCCGGCGGGGCGAAATCCTCGGCATTATCGGACGAAGCGGAGCGGGTAAATCGACGCTGATCCGCTGCCTTAACGGCCTCGAGCAGCCTGATGAAGGCGTGATTGAAATCGAAGGGCGTCCGATTACCGGCCTCAGCGAAAAAGCCTTGCAGGCTGTGCGCAGTCGCGTCGGAATGGTATTTCAGCACTTCAATTTGCTCTCAGCCAAAACCGTTGAGCAAAACGTCGCGCTGCCGCTGAAAATTGCCGGATACGATAAGGCACGGCGTCAGGCGCGCGTCGCCGAATTGCTGGCGCTGGTGGGGCTGGAGGACAAAGCTAAAAACTATCCGGCGGCTTTATCCGGCGGGCAGAAACAGCGTGTCGGTATAGCCCGTGCGCTGGCGGCCAATCCGGCGCTTTTGCTCTGCGATGAAGCGACGTCGGCGCTGGATCCTGAAACGACGCGTTCGATTCTGGCACTGCTGCAATCGCTTAATCAGAAACTCGGTATCACCATTTTGCTGATCACGCATGAGATGGAAGTGATCAAAAAAATCGCGCATCGCGTGGCAGTGATTAATGTCGGCGAAATTATCGAGGAAGGGCCGGTGTGGCAGGTGTTTGCGCATCCGCAATCCCCGCTGACCCGAACGTTGTTGCAGGGTTTGCTGCCACAACTGCCGGAAGCGCTGGCCGAACGCTTGTCAGCGGTACGCCAGGGCGAGGCGATTTACAGCGTTCAGTATGCCGAACAGGGCAGGCAGGGCGAAATTCTTACGCAGATGGCGACCGCTTTACCGGGCAAATTTCGCCTGATTCAGGGCGGTGTCGATCATATCCAGCATTACGCCGTCGTGCGTTTCTTCTTCTCAGTGCCGGCGAACGATTCGGCGTCTGAGCAGGTTGTTTTAGACTGGCTGCAACAGCACCAGGCCACTGTGGAGCTGACAGGTTATGTCTCCGGTAATGATTGATTTGCTGATTAACGCCATCGAAGAAACGTTATTGATGACCGCAATTTCCGGGCTGTTTTCACTGATAGCCGGTTTGCCGCTGGGTCTGATTCTGGTGATGAGCAGCCCCGGCGGAATTGCCGAGAATCGCTGGGTTAACCGCTCGCTCGGTCTGGTCATTAACGGATTCCGTTCGCTGCCATTTATCATTTTGCTGGTAGCACTGATCCCGGTTACCCGTTTTCTGGTCGGCACGTCTCTCGGAACCTGGGCAGCGATTGTGCCGTTGTCGATCACGGCAACGCCGTATTTCGCCCGTGTGGCTGAAGTTTCGTTGCGGGATGTCGATCGCGGCCTGATTGACGCCGTTCGCGCCATGGGAGCCAGCAAATTGCGCATTGTCTGGGATGTGCTGATCCCTGAAGCGTTGCCGGGGATATTGTCCGGATTTGTCGTTACGCTGGTGGCGCTGATTGGTGCTTCGGCGATGGCGGGTGCTATCGGCGCTGGCGGACTGGGCGACCTGGCAATCCGTTACGGCTATCAGCGTTTTGAAACGGTGGTGATGATTGAAGTGATCGTCGTACTGATTGTGATGGTGTGTGGCATTCAGTGGCTGGGAGATCGTGTTGTGGCGCGCGTCGATAAGCGTCATTAACAAAGCCGGTCGTCAGCGTATGGCGACCGGCAGGTTCAGGGTTTACATTTCAGTGCGTGAGCGCCAGCGTTCACGAGCCATAAAGCCTTTCACTCCGGCATCCAGGAACGGGCGCGGCGGCAAATAACTGGCGCGCCCGATGCCCTGCATATCGGCCAGCAGCGGATTATCCTCTCCCAGCGCATACTCTGCCAGCAATCGCCCGAACGCGCTTTGCTTGGAACTACCCGAGCCATTGCAGCCCGCCGACGAATACACGTTCGGCCCAATATTCCCCCATACCGGCGCGCCGTTGCGCGTAATACTGATCAACCCCGACCAGGTGTAGGCCATATTGACGTCCTGCAACTGCGGATAAATGCGGGCAAATAATTCCTGATGGCGGCGTGCATGACGGCCAGTTTCGACCGCACTGGTCACCAGACCCGGCGTAAAGTTAACGTGTTCGCGGATCAGGAAACGGTGGTCAGCGGTATAACGCAACGTTGCGCCCGCCAGCGCATTCACCGGCGTCGAGCCCCACGGCGCTATATCGCCAATACGTGCGCGTTGTTCCGGCGTGAGCGGTTCGGTCAATGTGGCAAAGGTCGACATGGCAAAAACGTTGCCTTTGAACAAGGGTAACCCGCGTGCCGCACCGTTGATCGCCAGCATCAGTTTACCCGCGCGCACTTCGCCATGCGGCGTTTCTGCGCGGATACTGCCCTGAGTGTCAATCTGCAACGCGGGCGAGTTAGCATAAACCGTGACGTTCGGGGGCAACGTTGCTACCAGACCACTGATCAGCGCCGCCGGATTCACCAGAATACAGTTGGGCGTATACACCGCGCTGCGGTAGAAATCTGTGCCCAGACGCTGGCGCAGTGCGGCTCTGTCCAGCAGCTCAAAGCTTTCGCCGAGCGTAGTGAGTTCCTGCTGATAATGCGCGATTTCACCGTCAAACTGCTCGCTCACGGCGCAATGGTATTTCCCCGAATTCAGCCAGTCGCACGCAATGTCATGCTTATCGACGGTCTCTTTCAGATGATGCAGACCGTACTGCAACAGACGCCTGTACGCATTGGCGTGTTCCAGCTCAGCCGATGTGCTGCCGACGGTATGCGGTAAATCAATCACAAAGCCTGAATTGCGCGCCGAGGCGTTATCGGCGACGTCCAGCGCCTCAAGCACCACGACATGCTCATGCGGACGAAGCTCGGCAATGCGACGTGCAAACGCCAGCCCGGCGAAACCGGCGCCGATCACCAGCCAGTCAGCCGTCACTGCGCCACGTAAAGCAGGATGACGGGGTATGTTCCCGCGCAGTGCCGCCCAGCCATTAATATTTTGATCAAGAGGTAAATGTTTAATTTTCATCGTTATGTAAGGTCGTTATCCCAGGTGGTTCGATCCTAAGGGATAGCCGTTTAGATGTCTAATGCGGATTGATGATAAGGATATATTGCATAAAGCGCAGGGGTGGGGATTCCGATGAAAATTAGGACAGAGTGCAGCCAGGTTGACGGGATTTTGTACAGCGGGAGCTGCTAGAATGCGTGCGGGTGCTTGAGGCTTATTCGGCTTGAGCAGAAAGACATAATAGTTGTTCAAGGCATAATAAGACGAAAGCCCCGAGGAGATTTTTAAATCAACCCGAGGCTATCACTACTTGTCTAAGCAACAGCAGGATAGCCTCTTAAAAGCAGAAATGCAACGGAGGGCAAGATGTCGCGAAAGCTTGTGTTACACGGACTCATCGTGGTTTGTTTCACATTGCTGGCCTGGACCTGGATGGTGCGTGACTCGCTCTGCGAGTTACATATCAAACAGGGTATGACAGAGATTGCGGCAGTCTTAAGCTACGAAATTAAGAGCTAACCGTAAGGTGGGGTTCGCCCCACCTTTTTGGTTGTTGACGAAGCATGTTGGCCTCAGGCACCCATTCTTATTATCTGCTCCGTCCGAATTTTGTCTTCATCGCCCGAATTTCTGGAAGACGTCTTCCGTATTTATACCTTCCACCTTGTGACGATACCCTCCGGGCAGTACCTTTCGATTATAGTATTTGACCTATATAGCTTTTAACCTATAATCGACAAGGAGTAGCTGTGTGGATAATTAGTACGACAGAAAGATTTGATGGCTGGTTTGATGGTCTCGATGATGTTGAGCAGGCGAGTGTACTGGCTTTGGCGATCGTCTTAAAAGACAAAGGCCCTGCATTATCCAGGCCTTACGCGGATACAGTGAATAACTCCTGTCATCGTAATATGAAAGAACTGCGTATACAGAGTAAAGGCGAACCCATCCGGGCGTTTTTTGCTTTTGACCCTTTACGCAGAGGTATATTGCTTTGCGCTGGACACAAAGCCGGAAATGAAAAACGATTTTATGATGTCATGATACCGGTTGCCGATAATGAATTTTCCCGGCACCTGAATACGATAATAGAAAAGGAATTACCTTAATGAGCAGAACCCTTGAACAGTTACTGGCATCGGTAAAACCTGAGGTCGCCGCGCAGGCACAGGCAATGGCCGCCGATATTTTGATTACCATTGAGCTGGCCGAACTGCGTGAAAGAATGAACAAAACACAATGTGAGATGGCTGAAACGTTGGGCATTAAACAGCCGACGGTTGCGGGTATAGAAAAGCCGGGCCGTGACCTGAAATTATCGACGTTGAAGCGGTATGTAGAAGCGGCCGGTGGCAAGCTACGTTTGGAAATCGATCTGCCGGACGGCAGCCATTTCGGATTTGCTATGTAAGGGCGGGGTATTACGCTAACCGTTCCGGTCATGCAATCAGAAAGCAAAAAGCCCGCTTAAGTTTCCTTAAGCGGGCTTTTCTAATTTGGCTCCTCTGACTGGACTCGAACCAGTGACATACGGATTAACAGTCCGCCGTTCTACCGACTGAACTACAGAGGAATCGTTTGAACGGGGCGAATAATAGCGACTGCCCCGAAGCATGTCAAAGGGTTAACGCAAAAAGTTGCCCAACTGCTGCCTTAATATTCAACTTGTTGAGTATTAAGGCAAAGTGATTAAAACCTCTGCCAGTTATTCCCCTCTTCGCGCCATTTCACTGACGGATTGCACTAAAAGCAAACACAAGTTGCCTGATTGTTGTGCAGCCGTTATCGACAAGTTTGATTCTGGCCGAGCTTCTGCACGTTTTTTGCCAGGAACCTGCCATAAAAACGTCATAAATGCAGATCTGCTGCACAAATTTCACTCATTTACAGCAACTGGCACACCCCGTGCATTGTTATTTCACTAACAGCAGCTAGTTTTTTGACAATGAAGCAACAAAGGATTAACCGATGCAGCCAGCGCAGGATGTGATCGAGCAACTCGAAGCCTCGTTCGCCGGACAGACACCAACCGGTAAACGCATTGCCAGTTATTTGCTGGCCAATCTGTCGCAGATCCCTTTTGAAACTGCGGACAGCATTGCTCGCAGTGCGGCGACCAGCGGGATTTCTGTCGGGCGTTATCTGCGCAGTCTCGGCTATCGCAATCTGGATCATTTCAAACAAACGTTACGGCTGCAAAGCGGCACCTCTTATCAGCCGTGGATGGTCACTGATCGTCTTGGCGCGTATCGCGAACGCAGTAAACAGCCTCAACAGGAAAAGCTGCAACAGTCATTGGCGCTCGAGCTGGAAGCCATTAATCACGTGTACCAGCTGGCGCAGACGGACAGTTTTGCCCTGGTCAGCCGTCGTCTGGCCGATGCGGAGGCGGTGTTTATTCTCGGCATTCAGTCGCTGCGGGGTATCGCGAATAACTTTTCCAGCTATCTCGAGTATTTACGGCCAAAAGTGTATTTCGCTGACGGACTTTCAGGCACCTACGTCGAATCCCTGAATTCAGAATTTGCACAGCCGTATCTGGTGGTGACCGACACCCGCGCGTATTCGAAGATGGCGCAAACCTATTGCGAAGCGGCCTGCGAACGCGGGCTGAACGTCGCACTGATCACCGACATTTATTGTCCGTGGGCGCGCGATTATCCGGTGGATTTGTTGCAGGTGAAAACTGACACCGGCCAGTTCTGGGATTCAATGGCGCCGCTAAGCTGCCTGTTCAATCTGCTGTGTTCCGCGGTGCTCGAACTGCGCGGCAATGAGGTGGAACAGCGTCTGGCCAGCAACCGGATCCTGCAAAAACAGCTTGGACAATTTGAATCCTGAACTTCTAACCCAGCGGAAAGATTTATTGATGAATACGAAAACACCTGATGTTGTCCTGGTCGATCTGGCTGAAATTCTGCCCGATGCAGTGATCGACCTGAAATATGCCACCGCCGATAACCTGACCGGTCAGCCGATTTATCGCGAATCCCGCTGCCTGTTACATCCTGATGCGGCCGCCGCGCTGAGGCGTTGTAACGACGTAGCGAAGCTGGCCGGATTCACGTTGAAAATCTATGACGCTTACCGGCCACAGGCGGCGCAGGCCTGTTTGTGGGCGGCGTTTCCTAATCCGGATTACGTCGTGGATATCAAACTCGGTTCGCACCACAGCCGCGGTGTGGCGGTGGATCTGACCTTGCTGGATGAGCAGGGTGATGTGGTGGATATGGGCGCGGGCTTTGATGAAATGACCGAAGTTTCGCATCCGTTTTATCCCGATTTACCGCCACAAATCCAGCGTAACCGCTTGTTGCTCAATGCCGTGATGGCAGCGGGCGGCTTTAAGGGGATCACCAGCGAGTGGTGGCACTTTGAATTACCGGATGCCAAAACGTATCCGTTGTTGGAAGAGCGGTTCGGCTGTTATCCGCCGGTGAATGCCGCGTAATTATTGCACGTCTCTTATCACTTTTTGACAGAGCCAGGAGTTCTCCGATGAGCAACACAGCAATCAACACGTTCCGCAAAAATACGAAAACCCAGGTCGCCGGTGCCATTTTTCTCGCCTTGTCAGGCTTAAGCTTTGCCGCGCAGGCTGCCGTGCCAAAAGACATGCTGGTGATTGGTAAAGCGGCGGATCCGCAAACGCTGGATCCTGCGGTGACTATCGACAACAACGACTGGACGGTCACGTATCCGGCGTATCAGCGTCTGGTGCAGTACAAAACCGAAGACGGCAAAGGTTCGACGCAGGTGGAAGGGGATCTGGCGGCGAGCTGGACGGCGTCACCGGACCAACTGGTCTGGACGTTCAAACTCAAACCGGGCGCTAAATTTGATGACGGTTCCGACGTCAATGCCGACGCGGTGAAATGGTCGTTTGGGCGTCTGATGAAGATCGGTCAGGGGCCGTCGGAAGCTTTCCCGAAAGACATGACGGTCACGGTGGTCGATCCGATGACGGTGACCTTTACGCTGAAAACGCCGTTCGCGCCATTCCTCTACACGCTGGCAAATGACGGCGCTGGCATCGTCAATCCGGCAATTGCCAAAGCCAATCCTGCTGATGAAGGCAAGGCGTGGCTGGCGGGTCATACTGCCGGTTCCGGCCCTTATAAACTGGATCGCTGGCAGAAAGGTCAGCAACTGGTGCTGGTGCCGAATCCGCATTACAACGGCACGAAACCGGCGTTTAAACGTGTGACCGTGAAAATTATCGGTGAAAGTGCTACCCGCCGCCTGCAACTGTCGCGCGGGGATCTGGATATCGCCGATTCCCTGCCGATGGATCAGCTGGCTGCGCTCAAGAAAGAGGACAAAGTTGCGGTTGAAGAATTCCCTTCATTGCGCGTGACCTATCTGTATCTCAATAACGCCAAAGCGCCGCTGAATCAGGTGGATTTACGTCGCGCGATTTCTTCTGCCGTGGATTATCAGGGCATGGTGAAAGGCATTCTTGGCGGTAATGCTAAGCAAATGCGCGGGCCAATCCCTGAGGGGATGTGGGGTTTCGACCCGGGGGCGAAACAATACACTTTAGATCTCACGCAGGCCAAAGCTGACCTCGGGAAAGTCAAAGACAAGCCGCAAACGCTGGACTTCCTGTATTCCGACAACGATCCGAACTGGGAATCCATCGCGCTTGCCGTGCAGGCCAGCCTTGGTCAGGCCGGTATCAACGTGAAGCTGGAAAAACTGGCTAACGCCACCATGCGCGACCGTATCGGGCAGGGCGATTACGACATCTCGATTGGTAACTGGAGCCCGGATTTCGCCGATCCGTACATGTTCATGAATTACTGGTTCGAGTCCGATAAAAAAGGCCTGCCGGGTAACCGTTCCTTCTACTCAAATCCTGACGTGGATGCGTTGCTGAAAAAGGCCGTTTCAGTCACCGATCAGAAACAGCGCACTGACTACTACCAGCAGGCGCAGAAAATAGTCATTGATGAAGCGGCGTACGTTTACCTGTTCCAGAAAAACTATCAGGTGGCGATGAACAAAGACGTTAAAGGCTTTGTTTTCAACCCGATGCTGGAGCAGGTGTTTAACGTTTCACAAATGAGTAAAAAATAAATCCCCGTCATACTTCGAACTGCAGATGCGTTGGCTGCACTCATTCGCCCCGGTCACATGGTATATCCATGCTCCCGGGGACTTGTGAGCTTGCCGCCTTCCTGCAGCCCGGATTATTTAGGGGATTGGCTGGGGGGTAGGATGACTTTTTGGACTCTGATTCGACAAAGATGCTGGGGTTTGATTTTGGTGATGGCAGGCGTTTGCGTAATCACTTTTATCATCTCGCATATGATCCCGGGTGACCCGGCGCGCCTGCTGGCGGGCGACCGTGCCAGTAATGAAATGGTCGAACATATCCGTGAGCAACTGGGGCTGAATCAGCCACTGTACGTGCAGTTTTTCCGCTACGTCAGTGATTTGCTGCACGGCGATTTAGGCACGTCGATCCGTACCGGCCGTCCGGTGCTGGAAGACCTGAAAGCGTTCTTCCCGGCGACGCTTGAACTGGCGGTCAGTGCGCTGTTTCTGGCGATTGTGCTCGGCATTCCGCTTGGCGTGCTGTCGGCGGTGTATCGCAATAAATTCCCGGATCATCTGGTGCGTTTGCTTTCCGTGCTGGGGATATCCACGCCTGCATTCTGGCTGGGGCTGGGCGTTATCATCCTGTTCTACGGTCATCTGAACCTGCTGCCGGGTGGCGGAAGGCTGGATGACTGGATGGATCCGCCGGCCAATATCACCGGTTTTTATGTCCTCGATTCCCTGCTGACTGGTAACTGGGACGCCTTCTGGAACAGTCTGCAACATCTGGCGATGCCTGCGCTGACGCTGGCGTTTGTCCACATGGGTATCGTGGCGCGGCAAATTCGCTCGGCGATGCTTGAGCAACTGAGCGAAGACTACATCCGCACGGCGCGCGCTAACGGGCTTTCCCGCTGGCGGGTGATCCTGAGCCACGCGTTGCCGAATGCGCTGATCCCGTCGGTCACCGTGCTCGGGCTGGCGATGGGTGATTTACTCTACGGGGCGGTGCTGACCGAAACCGTATTTGCCTGGCCGGGCATGGGCGCGTACGTGGTGAACTCGATTCAGGCGCTGGATTTCCCGGCGGTGATGGGCTTTGCGGTGGTGGTGTCGTTCGCGTACGTCATCGTCAATTTATGTGTGGATTTACTGTATGTGTGGATCGATCCGCGCATTGGCCGTGAGGGGTGAGGCATGTCAGTGATTGAACCGGGCGTCAATAACCACCGGGCCGAGATTGTGGCACCGGACATCAAACCGCGTTTCGCCAGCTGGCGGCGCACATTCCATTTACTGAGCCGCAGTCCGCTGACCATGCTTGGGCTGGCGATCATGTTGATCGTGTTGTTTATCATGATTTTTTCGCCGTGGCTGGTGCCGCATGACCCGAATGCCATCAGCCTCACCGACCGGTTGCAGGCGCCTTCCGCGCTGCACTGGTTTGGTACTGATGAAGTCGGAAGGGATCTGTTCAGCCGCGTTCTTATTGGCAGCCAGCAGTCGGTGGCCGCAGGGCTGGCGGTGGTCATTATCGCGGGCACGACTGGCTCGCTGCTCGGTTGTTTCTCCGGCGTGGTCGGCGGCGTGGTTGACGCGCTGATCATGCGCTGCATGGACATCATGCTGTCGGTACCGTCACTGGTCTTAACGATGGCACTGGCTGCCGCGCTCGGGCCGAGTTTATTTAACGCCATGCTGGCAATCGCCGTGGTGCGTATTCCTTTTTATGTGCGGCTGGCGCGCGGGCAGACGCTGATGTTACGGCATCAGGCGTATATGCAGGCCACGCGGACGTTCGGCGCATCGCGCTGGCATCTGATTACCTGGCACGTTTTACGAAACGTAATGCCGCCGTTAGTGGTGCAGGCTTCTCTGGATATCGGCACCTCGATTCTGATGGCCGCGACGCTCGGCTTCATCGGCCTTGGCGCGCAACAACCGACCGCAGAATGGGGCGCGATGGTGTCTAATGGCCGCAATTATATTCTCGACCAGTGGTGGTATTCGGCGTTTCCGGGCGTGGCGATACTGATCACGGCCACCGGTTTTAACCTGTTCGGCGACGGTCTGCGCGACCTGCTGGATCCTAAAAGCAGAGGGCGCTGAAATGACTGAACTAACCCAGGCGCCGGTACTGAAAATCGACAATCTGCAACTGGTCTTTCCGGTGTACGGCGGCGAAGTCAGCGCACTGAATCAGGTGTCCCTGTCTGTGAACGCCGGTGAAATCGTCGGCGTGGTGGGCGAATCCGGCTCAGGCAAATCGGTCACGGCGATGATGGCGATGCGCCTGCTGCCACCCGATGGTTTCACTGTCACGGGCGGCGCGTTACACATGCTCGGCACCGATGTGGTTCATGCCAGTGAAGAACAGATGCGCGCCTTACGTGGCGCTCGCGTGGCGATGATTTTTCAGGAGCCAATGAATGCCCTGAACCCGACACGCAAAATTGGCCGTCAGATGTGCGAAGTCATTTGTCTGCATCAGAAGCTCAGTAAGGCGCAGGCGTGGCAAAAAGCCATCGGGCTGCTTGATGATATGCAGATTGCCGATGCAGAACAGGTGATGTCGCGCTATCCGTTTGAGCTTTCCGGCGGGATGCGCCAGCGGGTATTAATCGCAATGGCTTTTTCCTGCGAGCCGGAACTGATCATCGCCGACGAACCGACGACCGCACTGGACGTTACCGTGCAGCGTCAGGTATTACGCTTGCTACAGCGTAAAGCCCGCGCCAGCGGCACCGCCGTGTTATTCATCACCCATGATATGGCGGTGGTGTCGCAGCTTTGCGACCGTGTTTATGTGATGTACGCCGGGCATGTGATTGAAAGCGGCAACACGGCTGACGTGATCGACACGCCGTCGCATCCGTATTCCATCGGCTTATTGCAGGCCGCGCCGGAGAATGGTGAGCCACGTAGCCTGCTGAAAGCCATTCCCGGTACGGTGCCGAATCTGGCAAAACTGCCGCAAGGCTGTGCATTTCGCGGGCGCTGCAATCACGCCGACGAGCGTTGTCTGATCACCCCTGTGTTGTCACCGCTGACTCAGTTTCCGCTACAGTCCGTCGCCTGCTGGCATCCGCAGCGTCATGCTGCTGAAATCCACATTCAAGACATTGAGGAGCATTCCTGATGATTGCTGAAGCATTGGTCGAGTTGCAGGATGTGCGCGTGCGGTTCCCGGCCAGTTATAACTGGCGCGGTAAACCTACCGGTTATGTCCATGCGCTGAACGGGCTTGATCTCAATATTATCCGCGGCGAGACGTTAGGGATTGTTGGCGAATCCGGTTGTGGGAAAAGCACGCTGGCACAATTGCTGATGGGATTACAAAAACCGAGCAGCGGAGAAATCCACCGTGCCCGCCATGATAATTCCTGGTTTGGTTCCGGTATGCAGATGGTATTTCAGGACCCACAATCGTCGCTTGATCCGCGCCTGCCGGTCTGGCGAATCATCACTGAGCCGGTATATGTGCAGAAACACAACAGCAGCCGCGAACGCCGTGAACTGGCTGCCACACTGGCGGAACAGGTGGGTATTCGCAAAGAATACCTCGACCGTCTCCCGCATGAATTTTCCGGCGGCCAGCGTCAGCGTATTTCCATTGCCCGCGCACTGTCTTCCGAACCAGACATCATCGTGCTGGATGAACCGACCTCAGCGCTGGATATTTCAGTGCAGGCGCAAATTCTCAATCTGCTGGTTGAACTGCAGCGCCAGCGTAATCTGACCTACGTGCTGATTTCCCATAACGTGTCCGTTGTGCGCCACATGAGTGACCGCGTGGCGGTGATGTATCTGGGGCAAATCGTTGAACTGGGCGCGGCGGAAAAAGTGCTGTCCGAGCCGCAGCATCCGTATACCCGTTTGCTGCTCGATTCCGTTCCCCGCGCCGGACGCGCTCTGGATGAGGGGATCGTTGATAAAAAGGGCGAGCTTCCCAGTAACCGTAATCTGCCTATGGGCTGTTATTTTCGCGAACGCTGTCCGCTGGCCGGTGACGGCTGTCAGATGCCACAGGAGCTTGTCTGCGGGGCAGGTGGGGTGGTAGCGAGGTGTCATCGGGTTATGCCGGAGCGGGCATAAAGTCGCTTTTTTTTAATTTCAAGCTCAAGGTCAAGGTCGTGGGCGTCGGCCCACACCGACCAGAGACCCGGTAACGCGCGGGCCTCTGGACTCCGCGCTTTTTTCACTGCGCGCTATCGCTCGCTGGCTATGTTTCAGTTGCCGCAGCGACAGGCTGGAAATCTTGCCGCTGCGCGGTGCCTTCTCTCGGTCCTGAAGCCTTCGGTCTTCAGGCCGCTCCGTTCAGCAAGATTTCTGAATCGCCCGCAGCTTTTTTAAAAAATTAAGATAGTGAGGTTGTGAAGTATAAGCCTGAGGCCGGTTCCAAAATTCCGCCGGAGGAGAGGTGGAAAACCGCGCGTCTTTTTGCGCGGGTTGTAACCCGAACGGAGGGAACCGCGTAGCGGCGGGATTTTGCGGCTATCGCTGTGGTTGATGAAACATAGTCAGCGAGCGATAGCGCGCAGTAAAAGAGCCGGAGATTCTTAAGAGGCGCGGCGATAGGCGCCTCTTAAGGCCAGTGTGGGTGGCAACCCACGACGTTGACCTTAAGGCCAGCATGGGTGGCAACCCACGACGTTGACCTTAAGGCCAGTATGGGTGGCAACCCAAGGTCTTGATTTTAATGTTAAGTCGTCACGATGTCCGACCCGACATCAACAGATCCACTGTTTTCCCCCAGTCAAACGGTTCCAGATCCGTATACCTGATCCCCTTCGCCGCCAGCGCATCCACCAGCCCCTGCTGGGCGATCACCGTACCGGAGCTCATATTCGGCGCGACGCCGACATCTTCGAGCGTTTTCACAACTTCACGCATTTCCTCGGCGCGGCGTTTGCCATGTTCCGCAATCCGGCTGATGAGATAGTGCGGAAACTGCGCGTTCCAGCCGAGTGAGGGGAAACTGGCGTGCAGCGAAGCCAGTACTTCTTTTTCGACACCGTACTGGCGTGCGGCACTCAGGCATTCGGCGGTCAGCGCCTCCAGACCTTTGATCATCACGCTGCGGCACATTTTGATCGCCGAGGCTTCTCCAACGGTGTTGCTGTGAACGTTGCTGTTAAATCCGTGTTCATTCAGCCATTCGCTGATGGCGTAAACATGCGTGCCGCCAAGCAGCAGCGGGGTTTTCAGGCGTGCGGGCGGATAGGGCGCCATCACCGCGACGTCGATATAATTGCCGCCTGCCTGTTCAATTAACGCCATCGCTTCGCGTTTGGTATGGGGTGAAACGGAATTCAGATCGAGAAAGAACTGTCCGGGGGCGAGGTGCCGGGCGACGGCATCGGCCACTTTCAGCGATTCAGCGGCGGTCACGGCTGAGAATATGATCTGACTGTTTTTCACGGCGTCTTCGACCGACAGCGCAAAGCTCACTCCCGCGTCACGGGCGCGCTGACGGATAACAGGGGAATCGGTCTGCTTATCAAATGCTGCAACGTCCAGCGCCGGATGTTGCTTTTTCAGATCCGTTGCCAGAATGGTGCCGACTTCGCCGAGGCCAATTAAGGTAATGCGGGTCACGTTATTCATGATGGGGTTCCTGGTGATCGTCCTGATTGCCGTCCCAGATGCTGGCGGGGATCGCGACGCGGCCTTCAAAAATCAGGCGGGCGGTGCGTAACAGTGCGCAGCCTTTCAGGCGATCTGCACCGGTTTTTGTCGGATCGAGTTGTAATTCCACGCTGAATTCGCCGGTCGGATGTTCCACGCTGATTAACGACGTGTTGCCCGTTGGCGCATGTGCCAGCCCTTCGGTGATGCTGCCGGGGATCAGGCAGGCGCTGGCGACGCTGACCGCGCCGAGCACGCCAATCGATGCGTGACAGCGGTGTGGGATAAACGTCCGGCTTGAGATAGCACCGCCGTTTCGCGGCTCGGCAATCAGGGTCATTTTCGGCACGGTACGCTGCGAGACATCGCCGAGATTCATTTTCGGGCCCGCCTGTAAACGGATCGACTCGAGGCGTTTTTTCAGTTCTGTATCCGCATCCAGCTGTTCGCGGGTCTCATAACCACTGCGCCCGAAATCCGCAGCCCGCAGCAGAATCACCGGCATGCCGTTGTCGATACAGGTGACGTCAATACCGTCGAACGTGTCGCGGGCGTTGCCCGTCGGCAGCAGTGCGCCGCAACTGGAACCGGCGATATCGGCAAATTCCACGCTGATTTTGGCCGCAGTGCCGGGTACGCCGTCAATGCGCAAATCGCCCTGATAGCAAACCTGACCGTCTTCTACGGGCACATGAGCGGTCGCAATCTGGCCTGTGTTTTCCATGAAGATCCGCACCGGTGTCATCCCTTCGATCGCGCTGACCAGCTGGCGCTCGAGGGCGAACGGGCCGACGGCGGCCAGGATATTGCCGCAGTTTTGCCCGTAATCCACCACCGCTTTATCGACATTCACCTGCGCAAAAAGGTAATCGACGTCGGCATCAGGGCGCGCAGAGGGGCGGACAATTGCCACTTTGCTGGTCAGCGGATCGGCGCCGCCGAGGCCGTCAATCTGGCGAGGATCGGGTGAGCCCATCACCGCCAGCAGCACGTTATCGCGTAAGGTCTGGTCTGCCGGCAAATCATCCGCCAGAAAGAATGCGCCTTTGGACGTGCCGCCGCGCATCAGCAGGCAGGGAATTCGGGTCTGCGGCATATTGGCTCCTCAGCGCTTTTCGGCTTGCTCTAATTCTTCGGTGGAATCGAAATACTTCAGGCCTTTTTCAGCCAGTCGCGGACGCATATTGTAGATATCCAGCCCGAGCTCGCCGTCTGCCATTCTTGCGCGTTTACTTTCTTCCAGCGTTTCACGTTCACGGCTGGCCTGCGCCACTTGCGCGACCTCTTCGCGGCGAACGACCACCACACCGTCATCATCGGCCACGATGGCATCGCCCGGATACACCAGCTGTCCGGCGCAAACCACCGGCACGTTCACGGAGCCGAGCGTTTCCTTGATGGTGCCCTGCGCATGAACCGCCCGCGACCAGACGCGGAATCCCATATCGCGCAAAGTTTTGGTATCACGCACGCCGAGATCGGCAACCAGTCCCACCACGCCGCGCGCTTTAAGCGATGTTGCCAGTAAATCGCCGAAGAAGCCGTCGGAACAGGGGGAAGTTGGCGCCACAACCAGAATATCGCCCGGCTGACATTGTTCGACGGCGACGTGGAACATCCAGTTATCGCCCGGTGCGGTCAGCACAGTGACCGCGCTGCCTGAAATCGCACAATCCTGTTGAATCGGACGAATTCCTGCCTCCAGCAACCCCTTGCGCCCCTGCGCTTCATGTACGGTGGCGACGCCAAAGGCTGCGAGAGCAGTCACGTCCGCTTTATTTGCCCGTGGAATATGGCGAACCACGACGCCTTTTTTGCCGACCAGACTCATGCTAAATCCTCCGTTACGCGCGGGAAGATGCTCTGATAGCCTTCGCCGTAAACGATGTTTTTGGCGCTGGTGATCCCGACATTTCGTTTGGCCTGCACGCCGCGCTGCTGGGCGACGCGGGTGTAGTATTCCCACAAATGTTCCTGGCCGGCCATGCACTGAATGGCCTGATATTTCTTGTCCCAGACGTCGGTGATGTCGAGCAGAACATCGGGTTTCCAGTCGCACTGTTCCGGCTGATGTGGTTCAAAACAGTAAACCGGCGGGGCGCCGACGATGGTTTCGCCCGGTTTATAGCCTTCGGCCTGCGCGATAATCCGCGCTTCCTGCGCCAGATGTGTCGCCATCGGATGATCGTAGTTGTACGGGTCTTTCAGCGAATGGGTCAGCACGAAATGCGGCTGCACGCGGCGGTAAACATCGGCCAGGCGGAACAGCGATTCTTTATCGGCACGCAGCGGATAATCGCCCATATCGAAAAACTCAACGGTGGCACCGAGAATTTCAGCGGCCGCCATGGCTTCTTCGCGACGCGACGCCTTCACGATTTCTTCGGTCATGCTGCCTTTACGCCACAGTTTGGCGGATTCACCGCGCTCGCCGAAAGACAGACAAACGATGTGGACGGCATAACCGGCCTGGGTATGTTTGGCGATGGCACCGCCCGCACGCCAGACGAAATCGGCGGAGTGGGCGCTGACGACTAATGCACTTTTAGAATCATCTTTTTTTGGCTGAGTCATGAGGGTGTCCTTGGTTTTATTGTTCTCAAAATGTCTGAGTTCCATGCTGTCAGCCTGCGCACGTGACGGGTAATTCATTTGAGCGCAGGAGGTATGCATTTTATTTATATAACCGTCATACTTCACATTGCGGATGCGTTGGCTGCGCTCAATCTCCCGAATCACTTACTTATGTAAGCTCATCGGGTGCTCTCGCTTGCCGCCTTCCCGTAACGTGAATTATTTAGGTTATAGTGCTGAGGGATGTCACTGAAAGAAACTGACAGGAGAAGGGGATGGCAGAGTCTGAGATGCTGAGTAACCTGATGCAAATACGGGCATTTTGTCAGGTTGTCGATCAGGGAAGCGTATCCCGTGCGGCCGATGAGCTTTACCGCACGCAGTCGGCGGTCACGCGGGCGATCCGCGATCTGGAACAGGCGCTCGATGTCCCGCTGTTTGAACGTCACGCCAACGGCATGTTGCTGACCGATTTCGGTAAATGCGTGCTGCCACGTGCGCGGAGAGCGATTGGCGAGCTGCATCAGATCCCCTCGCAGCTGGCGAAATTACAGGGCAAAAGCGGGCAAAGGCGCGGTGATACCGAACCGCTGTATCTGTTCAACGTCCGGCGTTTACAAATTTTTATCTCGCTGTGCAAGACGCGGCATATGCAGACGGTCGCCACGTTGCTCGGCCTCAGCCAGCCCGCGGTCAGTGCCGCCCTGAAAGTGCTGGAAAACGGCGCCGGTCTGGCGCTGCTCGAACGCACGCCGCACGGCATGATGCCGTCGCTGGCCGGGCAGGAGATCGTGCCGAACCTGCGCCGCGCGCTCAACGAACTGCGGCACATTCCCGCTGATATTGCCGCCCGCCGTGGCGTGCTGGAAGGCACAGTGCAGGTCGGCGCGTTGCCACTCGGGCGCACGCGGTTACTGCCACAGGCGATTATCGGTCTGACGCAGCGCTACAGTGGCGTAAAAGTGGTGACCAACGAAAGTGCGTTCAGCGCACTGGCATCGGAACTGCGTTCCGGCGAAGTGGATTTTATTTTTGGCGCGCTGCGTTCCAGTGATTACGCGGCGGATATGACAACTGAAACGCTGTTTACCGAAAGCATGGTAATACTGGCGAGAAAAGGGCATCCGTTGCTGAGCGGCGCAGTGACGCAGGCGCAGTTGCGCGAGGCCCGCTGGGTATTGCCCCGCGCCGAAACGCCCGCCCGACGGTTGCTGGACAACAGTTTTGCCGCAATGAACATGCCGCCACCCGATCCGGTGGTTGAAAGCGGTGATCTGGGAATTGTACGCGGGCTGTTGCTGGGTTCTGACATGCTGGCAGCAGTATCAGCCCGCCAGCTGGAGCACGAGCTTGAGTCCGGTGAACTGGTCAAACTGCCGCTGGATCTGGCCGATACGCACCGTGCTATCGGCCTGACATTCCGCGCCGGGAGTTTGCTGTCACCGGCGGCACAAGCACTGGTGGCAGAGATCCGGAAGGTTTGCAGCTAAATCACTTATTCAAATTCACCACTGCCTGTCTGATCGCGTACTCGTAGCCCTGAATACCGAACCCGCAGATCACACCGACGGAAACGTCGGAAAGAAATGAGTGATGGCGAAAGGCGTCGCGTTTATGCACGTTGGTGATGTGGACTTCGTACAGCGGCAGGCTGACGGCGGTCACGGCGTCGCGGATGGCGACGGAGGTGTGTGTCCATGCGGCGGCGTTCAGCACAATCGCGTCCACCGTTCCCCGGCAGGCCTGAATACGGTCGATCAGATCGCCTTCGTGATTGGTCTGGAAGAATTCGATGGTTGCGCCGCAGCTTTCGCCGGTCTGATGACATAACTTTTCGATGGTCGCCAGCGTGTCGTGGCCGTAGGTTTCCGGTTCACGGGTGCCCAGCAGATTGAGATTCGGGCCGTTAAAGACGGCAATTTTGTAATTCATGGTCTTTCCTTTCTTTAGTAATCCGTAAATCCAAACAAATCTTTCGGCGTCTGCCATAAAATCTGCTGACGGATTTTTTCGTCAGGGAATAATTGTTCGACCAGCATCAGCAACGTGCCGAGATCCATCCGGTGCTCCGCCCGCAGGAACGGCCAGTCGGAACCCCACATGCAATGCTCTGCGCCGAACGCATTGAGCAGCGCATGCTGATAAGCGTGCCCGTCCTGATAAGGAAAAGGCTGGCGGCTGAATTTCGCCAGACCCGACAGTTTTACCCAGGTTCTTTGCTGGTCAGCGAGACTGAGCAAAGCCTGAAACGCCGGTTGTTGCAGGCCCTGCGTGACGTCAGGGCGTCCGGAGTGATCAATCAGCAGCCGCGTTTTGCTGCGGTTGATCAGCGGCAACAATGCCAGAAGCTGATCGTTCTGCACCTGAATGGCGGCGAACATATCCAGTTCGGCAAGACGCCCCATCAGGCTGCCGAGGTGCAAAAAAGGCTCTGTGCCGAGCATCGCAACATTCATCGCAATGCCGACCACACCGGCCTGTTTCAGGCTGGCAAGCCGCTCAGTGCTGATATCAAACGGGACGACGGCGATACCTTTGAAGCGGCCGTTGCCCTTTTCCAGCGCATCCAGCAAACACGTACTGTCAGTGTTGTAACCCGACGTCGGGCCGACAATCAGCGAGTGGCGGATGTTGTACGCCTGCATCACGGCGCGGTAATAATCGGTGGTGCCAATCTCGTGTCCTTCCGGACGATAAGGCGTGTCCGGAAGGTACGGGAAGCGCGCCGGATCAAACACGTGGTGATGTGTGTCGATCTTGGGTTGCTCAAAAATCGTCATGCTTTCGCTTTACCTGCTACTGAATAGAGAACTTGTTGATTGCGGGTTTTCTGGAATTCTTCCAGCGTTTCGCCACGCATCGCGGAATAAATATGTAAATTGGAGACACCGACTACTGCGCCGAGTTTTTCCAGCAGGAAGAAGCTGACGCCGTAATGGATCATGCCGCGCCAGTCGAGTTCACGCAGCAGCTTTTGTTCCTCGTCCGTCAGTTTGTTTTCAGCAAACATAGCCTTCTGATCGGTAAGGAAACGCTCGCGCCATGCAGGTTGGATCAGACGGTGCAGGAACCGGTTAATACGCAGCGCTTTCAGGCTGCGCGCCTGAGTGAACGGGTAGGTGCCCGGCAGTTTTTCGACGCCCGCCATTTGCTGCGCGATTTTGTCACGCTGGCGCTGCTGCACGTCGTACGGCGCTTCACGTGACTGATTTTCGAGGATCAGCGTGGCGATGCCGGTCATCGACGGCAGGTAATAGGCCTGATGCAGTTTCTTCACATTGGCCGACAGCGCGCCGCGCATCACCAGCCACATAATGACTTCCGCACCTTCCATGCCGCCCTGCGTGGCAAATTCAGCCAGCGTCATTTCGGTCAGACGTTCCGGGTCGTTGACAATCATATCGACAAACTGCTCATCCCAGTCCGGATTGTTAAACCCGCAACGTTCGCCGTGAACCTGATGCGACACGCCGCCGGTGGCGACAATCGCCACGTTTAAATCTTCCGGGAAACTTTCAATCGCACGGCGCAGTGCCTGACCGAGTTTGTAGCAGCGGCGGGCAGTCGGAATAGGGAACTGTAAAACGCCGATTTGCAGCGGAACGATTTGTGTCGGCCAGCCGCCTTCATGCGGGAGCAGGGCGGAAAGCGGCGAGAACAACCCGTGATCCAAAGGCTTATCCTGGAAGAACGACATATCGAATTCATCCGCCATCAGGCTGGCACCGATATGCTGCGACAGTGCCGCATGGCCTTTGACCGCAGGCAGGTCACGCGGGCCGCCGCCTTCATCGGCTACTTCATACTGCTCGTCGATACCCAGCGTAAAGGCGGAATAGTGATCGAAGAAAAACGAGGTCACATGGTCGTTGAAAATGTAAACCAGCACGTCCGGTTTTTTCTCATCCAGCCATTTTTGCATCGGTGCAAAGCTTTCGAAAATCGGCGCCCAGGCGCTTTCTTCCTGCTTGTTATGGTCAACCGCAAAACCGATGGTAGGGGTATGTGAAACTGCTAAACCGCCTATGATTTTCGCCATCTTAAATCCTCAGTGCTTTTGTAGGGTAATCGCGGCGCGAAGGTCGTGCCGCGTTCTATTTCTATATATGAACAGGTAGATGAACAGGTAGATGAATAGGTTGATGAATATATTGCTCAACAGGTTTCTAATTATAAGGTGGCTAATCCAGAGACTAGCGGATATTCATGGTGCGCGACAACTCCGGGATGTCAGTAATATCAACGCCTTTGATCATCTCGGCCGGGTGCGCCGCACGGTGTAAAAGAATGCTCAGCCCCGCCAGCAATGCAGGCAACGCCAGAATAATAAAGATCATGTTTTGGCCGGAGAAAACGCCCAGCAGGACGCCGCCCATTGAAGAGCTGATAATCGCGCCGCTGCGGCCGATTCCGTGCATCCAGCAGACGCCGGTGGCACGCATTTCCGTCGGATAAAAGGCCGGGGAAAACGCCTGCAAACCGGTTTGTGCGCCGTTAATACACACGCCGCTGATGAACACCAGCAGGGCAAGAATATCCGGGCCGAAGTTACCGATACCCTGTGATAACAGGCTGACCACGCCCATCATGTAGAAACCGGCAATCACTCGTTTGGCGATGAATCGGTCCATCAGGCCGCCGACCATCAGCCCGCCGAAAGTGCCGCCTAACTGGAACAAACCGGCGACGATGGCCGCACGTTCCAGTGAGAAACCGCCGTTACGCATAATGGTTGGCAGCCAGCCATTCAGCAGATAGATCACGAACAGTCCCATGAAATAAGTGACCCACAGCACAATCGTGCCTTTGGCGTAACCGTTGGTGAAAAGCTGGAAGACCTTGGCTTTTTTCTGAATCACCGGCGCTTTCAGCACAAACTTGGTACCTTCGCTGAATACGCCACCGGCGCGGGTGAGCACTTTGGCGATTTTCTCTTTCGCCACTTCGCGCACCACCATATACATGGCGGATTCCGGCAGGATCCACAGCAGCAAGGGCAGCATCAGCAGGGGCACAATCCCGCCCGCGAAAATGACCGATTTCCAGCCGTAGTGCGGCAGTAAACCTGCGGCGACAAAACCTCCTGCGCCGGAACCGACGTTAAAGCCGCTGTACATCACTGTAATCATCAGGCTGCGGCGGCGTTCGGGCATGTATTCCGACACCAGCGTCACGGTATTGGGCATCACCGCGCCTAAACCGAGGCCGGTGAGAAAACGCAGGATCGCCATTTCCATCGGCGTGCGGGCAAAGGTGCTCAGCAGGCTGAACAGTGCGAAGCACAGAATCGACCACATCAGCACCCGTTTGCGACCAAAGCGATCCGCGTTCGGTCCGGCAATCAGCGCGCCAATAGCCACGCCAAACATCGCAGCACCCAGGATCGGGCCCATTTCCGCGCGGCTGATACCCCAGTCTTCGATCAGCGCCGGGGCGATGAAGCCCATCACTGCGGCGTCATAACCGTCGAACATGATGATGATGAAACACAGGGATAAAACCACCCATTGATATTTCGATATCGGGCGTTCGTCTATCCACGCTTTCACGTCCACGATGGTGTTGTTGCTCATAGGGTACGCTCTCTGTTTTTTTTATTAATATGTGATCGGATTAAAACTTTGGACAAAATTTCACGGACCGGCTTAGCACGAAGAACGGTCGCGAAGGGTTTCTATTAAGATTATTTTATTTATTAAACAATGCGTTGGTTATTTATTGTTGTGCTTCCTGATAACCAACTTAGGGGCTGTAAAGCGCGCTGTCTGCCATAAAATCATTATGCAGGTATGAGTTTTATTTATGATGGGGTGTTTAAAATTACGGCAGTCGTGCTGCCGTAATTAAAAGAGGACGCTGGAAGAGAAGGGGATTAAGCATTCATCAGGCGAATAAGTTACGCCGTCATATCCCAGAAACAGTCGTTATCGAGGGTGATGGTGGCGATTTTCTGCACCGGACCGCGCATGTTGACCTGAAAATCACCGCTGAAACTGATGGCAAGTTTCCCACCCGGCATATGCACCGTAACATTTTCATCCACCAGCCCCAGTTTGCGCATCGCGCTGGCGGCCGCACAACTGCTGCTACCGGAGGCCAGCGTATAGCCTGCGCCACGTTCCCAGATGCCGATATTGATGTTGTTTCTGTCCAGCACCTGCGCGAACTGCACGTTGGTACGCTTCGGGAAAATTGCCAGTGTTTCGATTTCAGAACCCAGTTGTTTCACCAGCCCTAAATCCAGTTCATCCACCCGGATCACGCAGTGCGGATTGCCCATCGACACCAGCGTCGCACTGAGGCTGTGTCCGCCCGCGACCAATGGCAATGCAAGGGCTTCGTCACCTTCAACGCTGGCAGGTAACGCCGCCGGAGAAAACTTTGCCTGACCCATATCGACAATCACCTGATGCGCACCTTCGGTCACTTCGCAACGCACCTGCCCGCCGGGGGTATTCACCAGAAACGGTTCGTGCGCTACGCGGCCAATATCAAACAGATAGCGGGCGTAAATCCGCAGGCCGTTGCCGCTTTTTTCGGCCTCTGAACCGTCGGGATTGATAATGCGCAGGGAAGGAATGTCGGCGTCGTCATGGTCAATCAGCAAACCGTCAGACCCGATACCATAATGGCGGTCGCAGAGTCGCTGAATTTGCTCATTACTGAGCAGGGAGGCTACGCTCTGATGACAGACCAGATAATCATTACCCAGCCCGTGATAGCGGTGAAAAATCATGTTGATGCTTCCTTTGGCAATTCCTGCTCGTTCATAATTGATATGAATAGCTTTAATAGGAAATCTTGCCTGTTTCAATAGCGCAACGTAAATTCAAAATAATCAGTACGAAATTGCTGAGCTGATGTCCCTGAGATCCCGCCATAAACAAGGAGTTACTGATGGAAGCTTTTACTGTTTCTGTGGCTGTTCCGCCGCTGGAAGAGGGACACTGGCTGCGGGAATCCCGCCTCCAGACTACGGCGTTGAAGTCAGGGTGAGTCAGACGGGGCGTTAGCTTTCCGTTGACCCTGGCAAAAAAAATCCCCGGCGTATAGAGTTCGCCGGGGAAGAGATGAATGTGCTTATTTGGACGTCGGGGTGTAGTTATCAATAAAGCCAGCGATTTTCCTGCCCACTAAGGTGAGGAGGGGGCCGGCAAATACCCCGCCCAAACCGGCGACGATCATTAACCGGTCATCGCTTGCATCCCGCGAAAGAACGAAAATACTCACCAACATCCCGGTGAAACAAGAAACGACAATCTGCAGAAAACAGGCTTTCAGCTCTTCTATGAACGGCTTACTTTTTCTCAGCATGATATAGCGGACAAGCCCGCCCCACGCCGACATCCCTACAATTGCAAGTATGATACCGTGCTCCATTAACACGATATCTCTGGCTTGTGCTGCACCAATCATGAAGTTGTCCTCATAAGTTAAAATTAAACCGATATAAAACTGATGCGGTCAAATTATCACCAGAGGCTGTGGAGCGAAAATCACAAGGCAACACATTTCACTGTGAGGTGTCAGGCTGCCATCACAGGGACATAAAAAAATTAAAAGACGTTGTATTTTAAGTCATTGTAAGCGACTGCTCTGGGCCTGACATGCCTCAGGCCATACTGACTGCAAGGCAAGAACGCATAAGCAACTCCTTCCTCAGGCGAGAGGAAGGAGCAAAACACTAAAACCGTCAGTTAACCGGGGAGGATAAACCGGGGGGTCAGCAAGGGCATTTGCCCATTTTCCCGCCCTCGCTCGGGAATCTCGCCTCCAGACAACGGCGGTGGAATTCACGCTCCGTCATCGGCGTGCTGCCCGGATGCCTTACCTGCATATGCCGGACATAATTCTGATAATCCTGCACGCCGACCATTAGCCGGAAACTCTGGGCGGTACGCTTTATGGCCAGTTTCAGCCACCCGGCGACGTCGTGTGGTTTCGGTTGTGGCACAAATAACGGCTGGCAGTGCGTCACCTTAAATGCGCCTAACCGTGGCGTCTTAAATAATGCGCGTGATTCAGACATGGCGGGCCTCGCGACGGTTAACCACGGCAGTTTCATGCACGGTTGGCGTAGCGGATTTAAGCGCGCGGCGGATAACAAAGAAGGCGGAAATCAGCATGGTCACCGCCACCAGCATGAAGAAACCACACAGCATGGCGTTAATCTGATTGTTCAGCACGATAGTGTGCATATCTGCCAGCGTTTTCGCCGGTTTGATGATTTCACCAGTGTCGATGCCCGCGTTAAATTTCTTCGCCTGCGCCAGAAAACCAATCGACGGTTTTTCATGGAAAATCTTCTGCCAGCCAGCGGTCATCGAGGTAATGAACAGCCAGATAGTCGGTAAAATCGTCACCCACGCGTAACGCTGTTTCTTCATTTTGAACAGCACCACCGTACCCAGGATCAGCGCCATTGAGGCCAGCATCTGGTTACCGATACCAAACAGCGGCCACAGCGTATTGATGCCGCCAAGCGGATCCACCACGCCCTGATACACGAAGAAACCCCAGCCCGCGACCGCGACCGTAGTACCGGCAAATGTGCCGATCCAGGAACGGTTATTCGCCAGCGACGGAACGGCGACGCCCACCAGATCCTGCACCATAAAACGGCAGGCGCGGGTACCGGCATCTACGGCAGTCAGGATAAATAAGGCTTCAAACAGAATGGCGAAGTGATACCAGAAAGCCATCATCGCCCGGCTGTTGAACACCTCGGTGATGATGTGCGCCATACCGACCGCAAAGGTTGGTGCGCCACCGGCACGGGAAAGAATCGACTGCTCGCCGACGTCTTTGGCGATTTGCGTCAGAACGTCCGGCGTGATGACAAAGCCCCAGCCGTTAATCACCTGTGAAGCGCTTTCCACTGTGGTGCCAATCAGCGCCGCCGGTGAGTTCATCGCAAAATACACGCCCGGATCGATAACAGACGCACAGATCAGTGCCATGATCGCCACGAACGACTCCATCAGCATTGCGCCGTAACCGATAAAACGGATATGGCTTTCGCGCTCAATCAGTTTCGGCGTCGTGCCGCTGGAAACCAGCGCATGGAAACCGGAAATCGACCCGCAGGCAATGGTGATAAACAGGAACGGGAACAGGCTGCCGGAGAATACCGGACCGCTGCCGTCAATAAAGCGTGAGACGGCAGGCATTTTCATTTCCGGCATGGCGAAGACGATACCCACCGCCAGACCGGCAATCACGCCGATTTTGAGAAACGTCGAGAGATAATCGCGCGGCGCCAGCAGCAGCCAGACCGGCAATACCGAGGCAATAAAACCGTAAATCACCAGCACCCAGGTTAGCGTGGTGCCGTGCAGCGTAAAGAACGGGCCCCAGTAAGGATCTGCCGCTACGTTGCCGCCGTACACAATCGCCAGCATCATCAGCACGAAACCAATCACCGACACTTCAGCGATTTTTCCCGGACGTAGAAAACGCATGTAGATGCCCATAAACAGGGCGATTGGGATGGTGGCGGCGATGGTGAACAGTCCCCACGGACTGTCGGCGAGTGCTTTAACCACCACCAGCGCCAGTGCGGAAAGAATGATGATCATCACGCCAAGCGCGCCGAGCATAGTGATCACTCCGGCAAAATCGCCCAGTTCCTGTTTAGCCATTTCACCTAATGAACGCCCGTCGCGGCGGGTGGAGATGAACAGGATCAGGAAATCCTGCACTGCACCCGCCAGCATCACGCCCACTAAAATCCAGATAGTGCCCGGCAGGAAGCCCATTTGTGCGGCAAGGATCGGGCCGACCAGCGGACCGGCTCCGGCGATGGCCGCGAAATGGTGGCCGAACAGTACCCATTTGTTGGTCGGCACGTAATCCAGCCCGTCATTGTGACGCTCAGCCGGAGTCATGCGTTTGTCATCCAGTTCAAAGACTTTTTCAGCGATAAACAGGCTGTAAAATCGGTAGGCAATGCTGTAACAGGCAATAGCGGCGACCACCAGCCACAGGGCGTTAACGTGTTCGCCGCGGCTCAGTGCCAGCATCCCAAAGGCAAAAGCCCCGATTAACGCCACCACCAGCCAGGTAATCCCGGACTTGACGCTTTTCATGATGTACAACTCCTTATGAATGGTCCTGCTCAGGCAGGCCACTATTTTTATTCAGAGAGTGTGATGTAGAGGTACGATGCGCAGAGGCGCATCAGGTTGCAATATTGTGAAAATTCCGTTTAAAAATAGTGTTTTTAAACGGAAAAGTTTGAAGTTAAAGATGAAATTGTGATGGGGTTGACGCTTTAGGCAGAGAAGGCTGGTCGGATGACATCAAAGTTGTGGCGCAGAAGAAAGAATGCAAAAAAAAACCGGCCCGTGAGGGGCCGGTCAGGCAGGTTATCAGACGCTATTATTCAGCGGCAGCGGGTTTTGCTTCACCTGGTTTGTGGTCACGCATCTGCTCCATTTTGGCAGCGCGTTTCTGGTAGTTCTCGTTGAACTGTTTTTTCTGCTCTGGCGTCAGCAGGTTATACATTTTGTTCTCAGCACGTGCGCGTTCCAGCATACGGTCGGACTGTGCTTTGGTGATGGTATCAATCTGCGATTTCACTTTTGATTCATCGAAGCTGTCGGACGCCACCAGGCTGTGCATCTGATCCATCTGCGCTTTCATTGCTGCGCGGTCAGGACGCGGGCCGCTGTCTTTCATGATCTCTTTCATCTGAGTTTTCTGCTGCTCAGTCAGGTTCAGACCGGCAAACGGGTTCATATGATGCGGGCCTTTATGGTGCATCATTTTACCGTGTGGCGCGGTGGTTGCATCAGTTGCAGGAGCAGCGGTCGTTTCAGCAGCAAACGCGAAAGAAGCAGAGCTCAGAGCCAGAGTTGAAGCCACAATCATTGCGGTAAGTTTACGCATAATTAAATTCCTCATTGAATATTCAGGCACGTCGCCCGTTTTGTTTCGACGTAAACAAGTCTACTCATTCCAATGAATAGTAATGCGAGGAAGATGTAAAAGAGTGAAAGCCAAAATGTCATTTATCCGGCAATCGTGGAGAAAATGTTTAGAAAGCGTAAGGTTGCGCGAACAGGCATGAACAGGAGGTCAGATAAATCTGAGTAATGCGGTGTGTTCACACATTAACATGGTGAATGTTTCGCCGCCAGACCTCACTGGTAAACATTGATGACGGTTGATGAGCAGTTTACTTCACAGATAAAAGCTAAAAACAGGCATAATAGTTATCATTTGATTAACACTTCCTATAACAGTGCAGATGAATTATGGCCGAATCCCGTTATGAAACGCTGGCGCGTACCTTACGCCGACAAATAGATACGCAGGTCTGGCTGCCCGGCGACCGTCTGCCTTCGTTGCGCGATACCTGTAAACAGTCGGGCCTGAGCCTGATGACGGTATTGCAGGCTTATCAGCTGCTGGAAAGTCAGGGTGTAATTGTTTCCCGCCCGCAATCCGGTTATTACGTGGCGGCAGGCACACAGCGCCCGGTACGTCATTCGCCGGATGAACGCCTGCACGCCGCCGAGCAGGTGGACGTCAACGACGCTATTTTCGATATTCTCAAAGCCGGGCAAGATCCCGCCGTGGTGCCGCTGGGTTCCGCGTTTCCTGATCCGACGCTTTTTCCGCAGCCACGGCTGGCGCGTTCGCTGGCCAGCGCCGTCCGCCGGATGTCGCCACACAGCGCGATTGCTAATCTGCCGCCAGGTAATGAAGAGCTGCGCCGCAGTATTGCGCAGCGTTACGCACAAAACGGGATTGAAGTGGCTCCTGATGAAATTGTGATTACCTCTGGGGCAATGGAATCGCTCGGATTAAGTTTGCAGGTGGTGACAGAACCGGGTGACTGGGTCGCCATCGAATCGCCCGCTTTTTATGGCGTATTGCAGGCCATTGAGCGCCGCAAATTAAAAGCCGTCGCTATTCCGACGGATGTGCGTTACGGCATGGATCCCGATGCACTGGAGAAGGCGCTGGAGATCTACCCGGTAAAAGCCTGCTGGCTGATGTCGAGTTTTCAGAACCCGCTCGGATGCAGCCTGCCACCAGAAAATAAGGCACGGCTGGTGGGAATTCTGCAGGCGCATAAGGTGGCGCTGATTGAGGATGACGTATACAGCGAACTCTATTTCGGCAGTGAACGGACGGTGCCGCTTAAAGCGTCAGATTACCGCAGTGAAATTCTGCACTGTTCGTCTTTTTCAAAATGTCTGGCGCCGGGATTTCGTGTCGGCTGGGTGGCAGCGGGGGCTTATGCCGAACGTATCCAGCGTCTGCAACTGATGAGTACATTATCGGCCAGCGTGCCGGTTCAGCTGGCGTTAGCGGATTATTTGCAGGGCGCGCAGCAGGGCGGCTACGACACGCATTTACGACGTTTACGGCGCCAGCTCGAACAGCGGCAAATGGCGATGCGCCACGCCATTATCCGGGAATTCCCGCCGCAGGTTTCAGTCTCGCAACCTGCGGGAGGCTATTTCCTGTGGCTGGATTTGGGCGATAACGTGGATGCGGCACGGGTCTATCAGCGCGCGCTGGCAAAAGGCGTCAGCGTCGCGCCCGGCACCATGTTCTCGGCCGATGAACGATTCCGCCACTGTTTGCGTCTGAATACCTCATTCGAATGGGGGCCGCACACCGCACGCGCTGTCTCAATTCTGGCGGCGCTGGTGGCGGAAGAAATCGAAAAGGGGAGTTAACCTTCCGGGGAGTAGCGGGTTCGCTAATTGTCTGATGCCAGGTAAAGGAATATTGTAATCCCTCACTCTAATAAGGGGTTTATAACCATGGCAATACCCGTTTACTTATGGCTCAAGGATGACGGAGGTGCAGACATTAAAGGTTCTGTGGATGTACGTGATCGCGAAGGAAGTATTGAAGTCGTTTCATTTAATCACGGGCTTCATATTCCGACAGATAACAATACCGGAAAAATAACCGGCACGAGGATCCATGCACCGCTGACATTTGAAAAAGAGTTCGATAGTTCGTCCCCATACTTTTATAAAGCTGTAGCTCAAGGCCAGACTTTAAAATCGGCAGAATATAAGTGGTATCGGATAAACGATGCTGGACAAGAAGTGGAATATTTCAATATGTTGCTGGAGAACGTGAAAGTCGTCGCTATAAGTCCGGTGATGTATAATGTTAAAACTTGTGAGAAAACCAATCATATGGAAAATATTGAACTGCGATATGAAAGGATTACATGGAAATATTGTGACGGAAACGTACAGTTCACCGATGCATGGAATGAACGTGTAACAGCCTGAAGATGAGAGGGGATTATCCCCTCTTTTCACTAATCATAAAGCCATCGTCCCGCCTCAGCAGAGTTAATGAACATCTGAACTGTTAAATCTGGCTTCTTTATCCATTTATCTTTTTTTCTGAGAATCCAGTCCAAAATGCCGATTTCTAAATAGGGAAAATAGGCATTCCAATCAAGAGTGCTCATATCAATACTGAATTCATCGCCAAATCGCTCAATTATTTCAACCAGATAGTAAGGTTCATCTTCGAAATCCTGTAGTGCTGAGTCGATCTCGATAGGAATTCTTTTAGAACTGAACAGAACCTTTTGGTCCGGTATTTCTCGCTTAAAAAAAGCCACCACCCTCTCCTCAATACTCATAATATCACCTTAAAATATCCGGTCTTGGGGATGGGCAATGATGTTGTATTTATTAACAGATTTACAGGCAATACTTGAGACATCGTAAGCAATCAGGATTGCTCCCAGCACTGGAATTGTGCGGCCAACAAAGGTTGATAATTTTTTAACCATCACAATTTTCATCTTAGGTGGGAAGTAACCTATTATCGTAGGTAACTTTATGGGCATCATTTTTCCACGAAGATATTTTCTGATAGTTTTCGAAGCCCTTGATGTCCCCGGAGTGGCATCGGAGGGTTTACCTGGCACATCGATATTATTTTTTCCTGAATATAGGAGTGAAACACCCACTACATCATTTACACCGAAATGATCAAGTGTTTCATCAACCATAATCCAGAAAAATAGTTCGCAGGCAGTAAGATTGGAGGTTCCATCGTAGAAATAAGTTCCATTTAGTTCTTCAACCGTATCCATCGTAAAAAACTCCCTTTATGAATGAGGAGTTACGTTATGCCTTTGAACTATAATAAACAATTATCGATGGTTATTTAACGAGATTTTCAGAAAGTTATTATGGATAAATATTCATTAGCGGAATCCCTATTATCACGATTTCAAACATCCTTCTCCCGCAACGTCTTGCCGACATTTCCGCCCGGATGGACTTTCAGCAAACGCTGCTGGTCGAAACCGTTGCGCAGCATAATGTTGCCGCACAACGCATCGAACACCGCCAAAACCAGCACGATAGACGTCGTGGCCAGCATATTGAGGGGGTCGATTTCGCGCTGAATGTGCGTTTTCACCACCAGCGTGGCGGCGCGGGCAATCGCCGAATCCAGATTCTCTGTCACGCTGATGATTGCCACGCCTTTAGCTTTCAGTGTCGGCAGCAGGCGCGTCAGCTCTTCAGAGTTGCCGCCGCGGGAAATCAAAATCATCAGGTCATTGCTGCGCATAAAACCTAAGTCGCCGTGAGCCGCATCGGTGGCACTTAAATACACCGCAGGCTGTTCGACGCACGCCAGCATATGCGCGATTTTCCGCGCTGCAATGCCCGATGTGCCCACGCCGGTGACGGCAATCTTGCCCTTACAGCCGGTCACCAGCGTCAGCAACTGCTGCCAGACATCCGCATCGAGATTGTGCTGCAATGCCAGCAGTTCCTGGCTGTAGGTCTGCCAGCCCTGACATGCCAGCGAGAATTCTTCCTGTGCATTCATTCAGTTTCCCCCTGCATCAGGCGGCGGTATTTCATGCTGTCGTGGTACATCTCATGGAATACGCGATATTTACGGTCGTAATACTCTTTGATTTTATTGGTTTGCGGCGTAACGGTTTTGCCGATACGGCTCATGGCGGCCATCGCTTCCGGCAAAGAATCGTATGCGCCTGCCGCGACGGTGCCCATCATGGCGCTGCCAAGCAACATCGCTTCGCTTTCTTCCGGCAATAACATCGCGCAGCCGGTGGCGTTGGAATGTTCCTGCACAAATACCGGGTTTTTGGTGCCGCCGCCGCTGGCCATCATGGTATCAATGCGGTAACCGCTCTGGTTCATGGTCTCGATAATGTGACGGGTGCCGAGCGCCAGTGCCTGAATGGTCGCCAGATAATGCAGGGCCATGTCTTCCGGTGTGCGCGACAGTTTCAGGCCGGTCAGCGTACCGGTCAGCGTAGGATTGGCACGCGGCGAGCGGTTGCCGTGGAAATACGGCAGCATATGAATGTCTTTGGTCAGGAAGGCGATATTCTCCGGTTCACCGGCCATTTTTCGCAGAATGCCGTTGAGCACTTCGTAAATGGTTTTGCCGCTGTCTTTGCCCTGTTTCAGCAAATCCTGATAACAGGGATGCGACTGGATCACGTGGTCTATCAGCGCGCCTGTGGTAGATTGCCCGCCTTCATTCAGCCAGTAGTCCGGCAGAATGGCTGAGTAATAAGGCCCCCAGATGCCGCCGATATAACGTGCGCTGCGCGACATCGCCATATGCGCCGTAGACGTGCCGCCAATCAGCGCGATGCGGTTGTCGAAATCCGCTGATTCACCGGAGGCGCCGCTGGCACCGAGAATACCGAGGCTGCCGGCGTGGGCATCAATAATCGAAACGCTGACTGCCGTGCCAGCCATCAGCCCCATTTCGGCGGCGGCGCGCTGGGTCAGACCGTGTCCGAGCGGTTCACCCATGGTTTTCACTTCACTGCCAATTTTCGCCGCGTTGTTTTCCAGCAAATCTTCCAGCCCGATCTGGCGGAAATAGCTTGGATCCCAGCGGTCTTCATGGCCGATATAGGTCCATTTGCAGACGGTGGAACACAGCGAGCGGGTGGTGTCCTGCGTGGCGCGCCAGGTCAGGAAATCAGGCAGATCAAACAGGTGACCAACGTTGTTCCAGGTAGTTGGCATGTGTTGTTTCAGCCACAGCAATTTCGGTGTCTGCATTTCCGGTGAAATAATCCCGCCGACGAATTCCAGCACGCGGTGACCGGTGGCATTGATACGCTCGGCCTGAGTGATGGCGCGGTGATCCATCCACACAATAATGTTCTGCTCGCTGCGCCCGGACGGACTGACGGTCAGCGGTTTGCCTTCTTTATCCAGCACCACCAGCGAACAGGTGGCGTCGAACCCGATACCTTTCACCTGAATCGGGTTGATGTCTGCCTGATTCACCGCGTCTTTCACGGCGTTGCAAACGGACTGCCAGATTTCATCGGAAGACTGTTCGACGAAATCGGCTTTCGGGCGGTACAACGTGATTTCACGGCTGGCCTGGCCGACCATGCGGCCGGTCATGTCGAAGACGCCCGCGCGGGCGCTGCCGGTTCCTACGTCAACTCCAATAAAATAACTCGCCATGTTCTTTCCCTTCGGTAAAAAGCTTTCGCTTAAGATTTTCTGTTTTGCAGAGCGATAAACAGGATCAGGACGCCGCCCCAAAGCGCCATTGTCAGGTAACTGCTGACGCCCATCAGGTTCAGGCCGCTTTCCAGCATTTGCAGGACGATCAGTGCCAGTACCAGCCCGATGACCCGACCGAAACCGCCGTCGGGGTTAATCCCGCCGAGCACCGAGGCCAGAATGGTCACCAGTAAATACGAATCGCCGTAGCCTGCTTTCGCCGAGTTAAATTTAGACATCATCAGCAGTGCCGCGCCCCAGCCCAGCAGGGCGGAAAGCACGTAAACCGCGATAGTCACTTTGTGGGTGTTGACGCCGCTGAACCTTGTGGCCTGTTCATTGGACCCCATCAGATACAGGCTGCGGCCGAGCGTGGTGTGTTCCAGCAAAACCCATAACAGCAGCGCCACCAGCAGGAATAACAGCAGGGCGACCGGAATGCCCAGCAGACTGCCGTTACTGAGATACTGAATCGCCGCCGGGAAGCCGGAAATCACCGCGCCGTTGGTCAGCAGAATGTTCAGTCCGGCAATCAGCGTCATGGTGCCGAGCGTTGCCAGAATCGGCGAGACACCGATGTACGCAATCAGCGCGCCGTTTAGCACGCCAGTCACCACCGCCACAGCGAGACCGGCAAGCATCGCCAGCACGAAATATTGTGGCTGATCCGGATGCGCTACCAGAATCGCCGCCATTGCCAGCGAACAGGCGTTAGCTCCGGCAATCACTGAAAGGTTGATGCCGCCGGTGAGCATGGTGATGCCCATGCCCAGCGCCAGCATGCCCAGAATCGGCAACTGCGAGGAAATCGACTGGAAATTGCCGATGCTGTAAAAACTGCCGCCCAGCGTGAAAGAGAACAACACGGCCACGGCAACGATGATCAGCAACTGCAAACGGATGATGCGGTCGCCGGGGAAGAATCGGTTTAAGGTTGTCATGTCACATCCCCTTTGCCAGTTTGCGTTTTTCATTCCACGCGGTGCTGCTGATGCTGACCAGAATGATCACGCCGCTGAAAACCTGATGCCAGTAAGAAGAAATACTCAGCAGGGTCAGACCGTTTTGCAGGAAGGCCAGCAGCATCACACCGAGAATGGTGCCGGTAAGCGAGCCGCGACCGCCGGTCATGCTGGTGCCGCCTAACACCACCGCTGCCAGCACCGTCAGCTCATAACCGAGCAGGGAATTCGGTGCGACAGACTGAGTGATTTGCGCCTGAACCACGGCAGCGATACCCGCCAGTAATCCCATAAATCCGTAGACGTAAAAATGCAGCCGCAGGATGTTCAGACCAAGGCGCGACGCGGCGTCACGGTTGCTGCCCATGGCGTAAATCTGACGCCCCACGCGGGTGCGGTTCATCAGCACGCCGGTGGCGATGATGACGCCCAGCAGGCTGAGTAACGGCAATGTCAGGCCATAGTCATAACCGTCAGCAGCGGTAAAGGAGAACCAGTTAATGCCGTTCATAAACCAGTCGGGGAAGCCGTACAGCCAGGTGCCGTTGGTCAGATACACCAGCAACCCGTAGAACAGGTTCAGCGTGGCGATGGTAATAATGATGGCCGGAACGCGCAGCCAGTACACCAGGAAACCGTTGACCAGCCCGAGCAGCAAACCGGTGCCCATCGACATGGCAAACGCCAGCGGGAAACTGCCGCCGTGGTGGATGATGTAGCTTGCCATCACGTACTGACCGATGGAGGTCACCGCCGGGAAGGAGATGTCGATACCACCGGCGATCAGCACCACAAACAGGCCGCAGGCCAGAATACCGAGAATGGCGTAACTGGTGGCGACGTCGGTCAGGTTGCCGAGCGTCATAAATTCATTGGTGCTGATGCTCAGGCCGATGACCAAAAGCAGTACCAGTAATCCCAGCCAGAATTCGTGCTGAGAAAACAGTTTCGAGAGAGATTTGTTATCCATTGATCGCCTCCGCAATCTGCGCTTCGCTGCTCTGGTGCGGCGCGAATTCCGCCACCAGCTGGCCTTTGCGCATCACCAGCACGCGGTGACTGTTGTAATAAGCTTCCGGAATTTCATCGCAAATCATCAACACTGCCATGCCGGACTCCGCCAGATCTCGGGCGATGCGGTAAATCCCTTCTTTGTTGGCAATATCCACGCCGACGGTTGGAGAATCGAGGATCAGGATATGTGGCTGCGTCGCGACCCATTTGGCGATGGCGATACGTTGCGCATTACCGCCGGAAAGCGTCTTCACGGGTAAGCCGCTGTCAGAAACTTTAATGTTCAGGTCACGGATCAGGTCTTTCACCACGGACGCCGCTTTGCGGTGATCCATCAGCCCGGTGCCGGTGTGCAGCTTGTCGAAAATCGACACCAGCGTGTTGTCGTAAATGGATTGCTCCATGATCAGCCCCTGCGTCAGACGGTCTTCTGACACATAAGCGATACCGTGGCGGATGGCGTCGCGGTTGCTGTGAAATTTAACCGCATTGCCGTTAACGCGGATTTCACCGCTGTCCGGCTGGCTCATACCAAACAGGCTCAGACATAGCTCGGTGCGCCCCGAACCGAGCAGGCCGATAATTGACGTAATTTCGCCCTGGCGCAGTGACAGCGAAATATCCTGATACTGGCCTTTGCGGCTCAGATGGCTGACTTCCAGCAGCGGCGTCACGTCGGCGGGCGCGCGGTGAGGCAGATGACTGTAGGTAAAACGTTGTCCGGTCATCAGGAATGCCAGCTCATTGCTGTCGAGTTCACTGGCCGGATAGGTGCCGACCAGTTTGCCGTCGCGCATCACGCTGATGCGGTCGGCGACTTCCATCACCTCATCGAGGCGGTGGCTGACAAAAACCACGCAGATGCCCGCAGCTTTCAGCTCATTCACCACCCGCAGCAGGCCGTTTACTTCGGTGCGGGTCAGCGATGCGGTCGGTTCATCCATGATAACCAGGCTGGCGTCAGCGGCGATTGCGCGGCATATTGCCACTAACTGACGGTCGGCGATCGAGAGTTTTTCGACTTTACGGTCCGGATCGAGAGAAACTCCGACCCGTTGCATCGCTGCGACAGCTTTTTTGCGCATTGCCTCGCGATGTACCCAAAAATCACCGCCTGGTAAATAACGGTGAATGGCAATATTTTCGGCCACCGATAAATTCGGGAATAAAGACAAGTCCTGATAAATAACCTGAATACCGTAATAAGATGAAAGTTGCGGCGTCAGGGTATGAAAGAGTTTTCCGTCGAGCGTAATCGCCGCGCCTTTTTCCGGCTGATACACGCCGGAAATCACTTTAATGATGGTGCTTTTCCCGCAACCATTCTGACCGGCAAGACAATGTACTTCGCCTTTATTTAGCGTCAGGCTGACATTATCCAGCGCTAATACACCGGGGAATTTCTTACTGATTTTTTCGAGGCTGATAAAGGCCTCAGCAGGGGCAGGGGACGTGCTGAGAGTATTCATCGCAATCCTTACAACATACCCTTCCTACTTCGTGCTGTGGATGCGTTGGCTGCACTCGCTCACCCGAATCACTGACTTATGTAAGCTCATCGGGATTTACTCATTTGCCGCCTTCCCACAATCCGAATTATTTAGGGTATAAGTTTCAATGTCTGATTAGAAATTCAGATACGGCACAGCAAACATCGCCGTATCTGTTTCTATTTGCCTGGTGTGGCGCTGGAGATAAATGTATCTCCGGTAAATATCCAATAAATAAAAGAATTAAAAAGCTAAATCAGAAGCCGAGTGATTTCGCATTCTCTGGTGTCACTTCCAGAATTTTATTAAAACGAATCACGTGTTTATCCATATCCACATCGGCTTTGCCTAAACCTTCGATGCTCAGGTCTTTGGTCACTTCTTTACCCTGCAACAGCTGGTCGGCGACGGTGACTAAGGCGTAACCGGCATCTTTCGGATCCCACAGCAGCACTTTCTTCACATCACCGCGCATCAGGTATGGCGCAGCCTGTGCAGGCATAGCGATACCGACAACGGCGATTTTGTTTTTCGCTCGTTTCTGCTGAACGGCCTGACCGGCACCAATCGGGCCGAGGGAACCGAAACCGATAATCCCTTTCAGATCAGGATAGGTTTTCATTAAATCGAGCGTGGTGGAGTAAGACTTATCGATGTTTTCTGCAACCGGCAGACGTGAAGTCACTTCATGCATATCCGGGTATTTTTCTTTCTGATATTTAATCGCCGCATCTGCCCAGGCGTTATGCAATGGCACGGTCAGGGAACCGACATAAATGGCATAACCGCCTTTGCCGCCCATATCTTTCGCCAGCTCATCCATATTCGCTTGCGCATATTTCTGGCTGTCGATGGTTTCAATATCCCACTGACCAATCTGCTGATCGGGTGATTCATGCGTTAACACCACGATGCCCTGGTCGCGCGCTTTTTTCAGCACCGGCTCCAGTACCTTAGCGTCGTTCGGCACAACGATAATGGCGTCGACTTTTTTGGCAATCAGATCTTCAATCACTTTGACCTGCTGGGCAGGATCCGGCGTGGAAGCGCCCACCTGATAGGCGTTAACGTCGAGTTTTTGCGCGGCTTCTTTTACGCCGACTTCCATGCGGGTGAACCAGGGAATGCCGGTGACTTTGGCGACGACAGCGATGTCGTAAGGCTTGGCGGCGAATGACGGTGTTGTGAATAACATGCATGCTGAAACCACACATGCACTGACTAATGCGAGGTTAAATTTCATGTCGGTACCTTTCTTATGATGTTCTGTTCTTGTGTAGGGGAACGGGCAGTGGTCATTTATTCCACATTCAGAGATTAACTTAACGGGAAAGCGCTTTTCGCGTGGTCGTGAACGGAATGTGATCAAAGCCCTTAATTGTTAATATTTGTGATTTTAAATGTTAAATTAAGGTTAATTAAATCCGGCGATTATACCGGAGTCCGGTTGGGGGGCAGACGTTACCGATAACAATGAAACAAATTTAGATCAAATAATTAACATATAAGACATATTGGAAAATCTATACGCGGATTTTTCAGAAAGAAAGGCGGGGCACTGTTTTTTATTTGCGCAGAGTGTGAACAGTGTCACGGGGCACAGGTGCGCCAGAGCGGTGCGACATTGCACCTTCATCGGGCGCTGCACCTGAAACAGCCAGGAGCGATACGCGCCGGATCACAATCCTGCATAAAACATTGTGGCTGAAATGAAATTATTTCCCTGCATAGTCATTCTTCATCACCCGTTGCTGCAAAAGGGGATTTTTTCTTTTATTCATTTATTATGCAATTAAAGTGAATAACGGACGGTATTAAGTGGTTGTTTTTTCACGATGTCACTTTTTCTATTCACTTTTCCCTTTGCTGGCATGAAGACTGCACTCTATTATGTGACTGAGTGAGATTATTTATTAACTTTTAAATAACAAACCAATAACCAAGTTTCCTGCCGGTATGGGGGGCGGGCTCCTGCACCCTGAATTCAGCCAGTCACTGGCCTTACATTAAGAGGTTTATATGGAACACCAACAGCAGCCACAAAACGTCAGCCGCCAGAATTTTGATGACTGGATGGTGCCGGTATATGCCCCTGCGGCGTTTATTCCCGTGCGTGGTGAAGGATCCTGGCTGTGGGATCAGGCGGGCAAAGATTATGTCGATTTTGCGGGCGGCATTGCCGTGAATGCGCTGGGTCATGCGCACCCGGAAATCCGTAAAACGCTGCACGAACAGGCGGATAAAGTCTGGCATCTGGGTAACGGTTACACCAACGAACCGGTGCTGCGTCTGGCCAGGCAACTGATCGACGCTACCTTTGCTGACAAAGTCTTTTTCTGTAACTCCGGCGCGGAAGCTAACGAGGCGGCGCTCAAACTGGCCAGGCTGTACGGCAATAAAGCTGGTGGTGAAAAGAATGAAATCGTCGCTTTCAAAAATGCCTTCCATGGCCGCACGCTGTTTACCGTGACGACCGGCGGTCAGCCGAAATATTCCGAAGATTTTGCGCCATTACCGCAAGCGATTACCCATCTGCCGTTTAACGATCTGGCCGCTGTCGCCAGCCATATTTCTTCCCGCACTTGCGCAGTGATTGTTGAGCCTATTCAGGGCGAAGGCGGGGTGGTGCCGGCTGACGCTGAATTCCTGCAAGGACTGCGTGAGCTGTGTGACAGGCATCAGGCAGTGCTGATTTTCGATGAAGTGCAGACCGGCGTCGGGCGTACCGGCGAGTTGTATGCCTATCAGCATTACGGCGTGGTGCCGGACATTCTGACCAGTGCCAAGGCGCTGGGCGGTGGTTTCCCGATTGGCGCGATGCTGACCACTGACCGTTATGCCGCGCTATTCCAGCCGGGCACCCACGGCACTACTTATGGCGGTAATCCGCTGGCGACGGCGGTGGCGGGTAAGGTGTTTGAGCTGATTAACACGCCGGAAGTGTTAGCCGGAGTCACTAAACGACATGACTGGTTTATCGCCGGGCTTAAACGCATTAACGACCGATATCAGGTGTTCAGCGAAGTGCGCGGCCAGGGTTTGCTGATCGGCGCTGTGATGAGCGAGCGTTATAAAGATCAGGCCAAACAGCTGAATACGCTGGCGGCGGAAGAAGGGCTGATTGCGCTGATTGCCGGACCTAACGTGCTGCGCTTTGCGCCATCGCTGATTATTCCGGGTGCGGATATTGAAGAAGGGCTGAACCGCCTTGAGCGAGCTGTCGCGCGCCTGTGCGTGTGATTAATTGGGTAAAATGAGGTAGAGCATCATGATGTTGATTAGACCTGTGCGGCCCGGCGATCTCGCCGATATTCTGCAGTTATCAGGCAAAACCGGCATCGGTTTAACGTCTTTGCCCAAGGATGAAGCGCATTTACGCGGGCGGATTGAGCGATCGGTAGCGACCTGGGAAGGTCGTCTGGATAAAGGCGAGCAGGGCTATCTGTTCGTGCTCGAAGACACCGAAAAGCAAAAAGTAGTCGGCGTGAGTGCCATTGAAGTGGCGGTCGGATTGAGTGAGCCGTGGTACAACTTTCGCCTCGGTACACTGGTCCATGCCTCCAAAAGCTTGAACATTTACAAACCGGTGCCGACGTTGTTTCTCAGCAACGATCACACCGGTTATACCGAGCTTTGCACGCTGTTTCTTGATGCGGATTACCGCAACGGTAAAAACGGTCAGCTGCTGGCAAAAGTGCGTTTCCTGTTTCTCGCGGCGTTCCGCGAATACTTCTCGCGCAAGGTGATCGCTGAAATGCGCGGAGTCTCCGACGACAATGGGCATTCTCCATTCTGGGACAGCGTCGGGCGGCACTTCTTTGGTATGGAATTCGCCGAAGCCGATCGTCTGACCGGCATGGGGCAGAAATCCTTTATCGCCGAACTGATGCCGAAACATCCTTTATATACCGAACTGCTCAGTCATGAAGCCCGTGAAGTGATCGGCGAAGTGCATCCGCAAACTGCACCGGCGCGTGCTGTGCTTGAAGGCGAAGGGCTGCGCTACGAAGGTTATGTGGATATTTTCGATGCCGGTCCGACGCTCGAGGGCGAAATAGATCAGTTACGCGCGGTGAAAGAAAGCCGCCTGCTGCCGGTGCGGCTGGCGGAAGAACGCAGCGGTGACGATGAGCCGCTGTATCTGGTCGCTAATGAGCAGTATCAGAACTTCCGTGCCCTGCTGGTTCCGGGAGGTGACACCCCGGAAAACCTGTCACTTAACGCCGCCGAAGCCGAAATACTCGGCCTGCGCGAAGGCGATTCGTTGCGTGCCGTGGCACTTTTTCCCGGCAACTCCGTTACTCCCGCAACCCAAAATCTCAAAAAGGAAAGTCTCGCATGATGCAACCTGCACTTTTTATTCAGGGCCAGTGGCGCAGCGGACAAGGCGCGCAGCTCAACAAAACCAATCCGGCGGATAACACGTTGTTATGGTCTGCGCTGAGCGCCAATGCAGAAGATGTCGACGCCGCCTGTGCGGCAGCGCGCACGGCATTCCCGGCATGGGCGCGTAAAACCCTGGCCGAACGCGCGGAAGTGATTCAACGTTTCGCGGATTTACTGACTGAACACAAAACCCGGCTGGCAGAGATCATCAGCCAGGAAACCAGTAAACCACGCTGGGAAACGCTGACCGAAATTCAGGCAATGATTGGCAAAGTGGCGATTTCACTGGAAGCTAATCAGCACCGTACTGGCGAAAAACACACCGCTATGCCCGACGGCGAAGCGGTTCTGCGCCACCGGCCCCACGGCGTGCTGGCCGTTTTCGGCCCGTATAACTTCCCCGGCCATCTGCCGAACGGACATATTGTTTCTGCCTTGCTGGCGGGCAATACGCTGGTCTTCAAACCGAGTGAACTGACGCCGAAAACCGCCGAAGAAACCGTGAAGTTGTGGCAACAGGCAGGGCTGCCGGAAGGTGTGCTGAATCTGGTGCAGGGCGGTCGTTCCACCGGCGAAGCGCTGGCGGCCTGCGGCAATATCGACGGGTTGCTGTTTACCGGCAGTGCGGGCACTGGTTATCAGTTGCATCGACAACTGGCCGGGCAGCCTGAAAAAATTCTGGCGCTGGAAATGGGCGGTAACAATGCGCTGATTGTCGAGCCGGCAGAAGACATTGATGCGGCGGTTAACCTGACCATTCAGTCTGCCTTTATTTCTGCCGGACAGCGTTGTACCTGTGCGCGCCGCCTGCTGGTGAAAGAGGGCGCGGCGGGTGATGCGTTTATCGCCCGTTTGCTGGACGTGACCATGCAGTTGCGTGTGGGCGGCTGGAATGACGATCCGCAGCCATTTATGGGGGGCGTTATTTCTGACGCTGCGGCTCGCAATATGCTGAAAGCGCAGGACGAACTGCTGGCGCTGGGCGGAAAGCCCTTGCTGTTGCTGACTCGTCCGGATCCGCTCAATACCGTGCTGACGCCGGGGATCATCGATCTGACCGGCGTGGCGGGCATTCCTGATGAAGAATATTTTGGTCCGTTGCTGGGCATTTATCGCTACAGCGATTTCGATCATGCCATCGCCCTCGCCAATCAGACACGCTTCGGCCTGGCAACAGGACTGATCTCTGCTGAGCGGGATCAGTTTGAGCAGCTATTATTGGAAGCAAGGGCAGGCATTGTTAACTGGAACAAACCGCTGACCGGCGCATCTAGCAACGCGCCTTTCGGTGGCATCGGCGCTTCAGGCAACCACCGTCCAAGTGCTTATTATGCGGCGGATTATTGCGCCTGGCCGATGGCCTCGCTGGAAACAGACAAGCTGGAACTCCCTGCGACGTTGTCGCCTGGTATTGATTTCCGTACAACCTGAGGAGACAGGAATGTCTGGATGTGAAGCAAATTTCGACGGATTAGTCGGGCCAACGCACCATTATGCGGGGCTGTCGTTTGGCAACGAAGCCTCGACCAAAAATCAGAATGCAGTCGCCAATCCGCGTCTGGCGGCGAAACAGGGCCTGCTTAAAATGAAAGCTCTGGCTGACCTGGGTTTTGCGCAAGGGATTTTGCCTCCGCATGAGCGTCCGCATCTGAGCACATTGCGTAAAATGGGTTTTGGTGGCAGCGACCGTGAGGTGCTGACCAAAGCTCAGGCGTATTCGCCACGTTTGCTGTCATCGCTGAGTTCGGCGTCTGCCATGTGGGTCGCGAATGCGGCAACCGTTTCGCCTTCGGCGGACAGCGCCGACGGGCGCGTGCATTTCACCGTCGCGAACCTGAACAATAAATTCCATCGTGCAATCGAGGCTGAAACCACATCTGCGATTTTGCGTGCCACATTCCACGCGGATAAATATTTTGCCCATCACGACGCATTGCCTCAGGTGGCGGCGCTGGGAGACGAGGGCGCCGCCAATCACAACCGTTTATGCGGCGCATACGATAAACCCGGCGTGCAGGTGTTTGTTTATGGCCGTGACGGGCTGGTGAACGACGGGAATGAACCGCTACGTTATCCGGCACGTCAGACCCGTTTAGCCAGTGACGCCGTGGCGCGTTTACATCAGCTTGATGAAAAGCGAACGGTGTTTATCCAGCAAAATCCGCACGCCATCGACAGCGGCGTTTTTCATAACGACGTGATTTCTGTCAGCAACAGCAACGTGCTTTTCCATCATGAACAGGCGTTTGTGAATTCAGATAAAGCACTGGCCGAAATCCGCAAAAAAATGGCGGCGCTTGAGCTGGATTTTCAGCCGATTGAAGTGCCGCAGTCGAAAGTGTCGCTCGATGATGCGGTGGCGACCTATCTGTTTAACAGCCAGTTACTGAGCAAAACGGACGGGAAAATGATGCTGGTGGTGCCGGAAGAGTCTCGCCAGCACGCGGGTGTGTGGGCCTATTTGTCGGCGCTGAAAGACAGCGGCGGGCCCGTCGACCAGATTGAAGTGTTTGATCTGCGGGAAAGTATGCGTAACGGCGGTGGTCCGGCGTGTCTGCGCCTGCGGGTGGCGCTCAACCGCAACGAACTGAACGCCGTGAACGTGGCCTCGCTGATGAGCGACAGTCAGTTTACCCGGCTCAATACCTGGGTGGATACGCATTACCGTGACCGGATGCAGGCGAAAGATCTGGCCGATCCGCAGCTTCTGACCGAAGTGCGTACTGCGCTTGACGAACTGACCAATATTCTGGGGCTGGGTGCGATTTATCCGTTCCAGCGCTGAACCTCAAAGGAGTGAGATATGTTTGATTTACTGGCGACGACGCTTTCCGGCGATGCTCTGACAGAGCCTGCCGGACAAACCGAAACGCTGGACTGGCAGTGGCGCGGTGAGGGCATTCTCGAGCTGTCACCGCGTCAGCCCTGCGAAGCGGCTGTGGTCATTTCCGCCGGTATCCACGGCAATGAAACCGCGCCGGTTGAGTTGCTGAATCAGCTGGTCAGCGAGTTGCTTTCAGGCGAACGGCAGCTGCGCGTCAGGTTGCTGGTTTTGCTGGGCAATCCGCCTTCCATGCGCATCAATAAGCGGTTTGTCGATGCGGACATGAACCGCATGTTCGGCGGGCGTCATGCGCGTTATACGCCGAATGATGAAACCCGACGGGCGCAGGAACTCGAACAGGTGATGGCGCTGTTTTACCGCAGTGCTGCGGCTGCGGGAGCCATGCAGCGATACCATTATGATTTGCACACGGCGATCCGCGGATCACAACATGTCCGTTTTGGTTTATTGCCACTTCAGGCGCGTCCGAAAAGCGAAGCGATGTTGGCGTGGCTGGATGCCGCCGGGCTGGATGCGCTGGTGCATCACCGGTCGCCGGGCGGTACTTTTACGCATTTCAGCAGCGATGTGTTTAAGGCTGACAGTTGCACACTGGAATTGGGCAAGGCGCTGCCGTTTGGCAGTAACGATCATACGCAATTCACCGGTATCCGCCGCGCACTGGAAACGCTGGTAAGCGGTGAACCGTTGCCCGTCCGTGAAGCCGCCGCGCCGCTGGTGCATTACCGCGTGGTGCAGGATGTGATCCGCTCACAGGAAGATTTTGAGCTGTATGTCCCGCCCGATGCCCTGAATTTTACGGCGTTCAGCAAAGGTTTTGTTATCGCGCGGGAAAGCGGCAAAACCTACCAGGTCGAAGCAGACGAGGAGGTTGTGTTGTTTCCCAATCCTAATGTCGCGTTAGGATTAAGGGCAGGGCTGATGCTGGTGAAGATGTGATTTTTTGCGAGATGTCTTCCTGAATTGTTCATACAGTATTGCAAGTTAGCGACCTTGTGCGTACTTTATGCTCATCGGATTCGGCATGATGTTGAATTCATTGCATGTTTTTGTAACGTGAAAACGTTATAAAAACGGCTCAGGGAGGATCATATGAACATGATGTATGACGAATACGATTGGTTTTAAAAGAGACTGATCTCAATAAGGCGGGGAATCCCGCCTTTTTCATGGATGAAAATCATGAAATTTGACGCGTTAGAACTGCAACTCATCAGCAATATCATTCTGCTTATCAGCGTCTTTGTCGCTATAGGCACGATTGTTTATAACGTCCGTATTGCAAAAAGAACTCAGACAGCTGTTTTTCTTTTTGAAAGTCGAACAGATACCCGCTATGCCCAGTCATTGAAAGTACTGAAAAAGGTACATAGTTCAGGAAAGTCTTTCCGCTCATTTGTATTTCCACCGGAAGCTTCACCGCTTACTGAAGAGGAAATCCGTGAGTGTAGTAAGTTCCAATACATTCTTAATTTTTATGAGCGTGTTGCGGTGACCATTCAGAGCGGTATTTATGATGAAGATATGATTAAACGCACTTCTTATTCGACCGTGATCGACACCTGGAACATTGCTGAGCCTTTAATTAAAGCTCTGCGGGAAGAATTGAAATCGGATAATACTTATCAGGAATTTGAATGGCTCGCCGGGCGATGGATAAATCAGCCACTGAGTGCCAAAAGAAGCCGGTTTATCCGCTGAGTACATGATCTTCACCAAAAGAAAAAGGGTCCTGATTTTCATCAGGACCCTTTTTCTTTAATTTGGCGGTGAGAGAGGGGTTCGAACCCTCGATACGATTTCTCGTATACACACTTTCCAGGCGTGCTCCTTCAGCCACTCAGACACCTCACCGTGTTCGTTACAGCGCATGCGTTGCAACGGGGCGCTACTATAGGGAGACAGCCGCGAAGGGTCAAGAAAATTTTCGGCGTTTTGTGCCAGCCGCTCAGACTCTATGCAGCATCAGCCTGCTGAATCTCCACTCTGTGAAGCACCTCAATAGTCATTATCCCTCAGTGCCATTATCGGGAACTGCTGGCAGACAGGGAAAGGTTTCCTTTTGCCTGTTTTTTATACTCAATCCGCGTCCCTTCCTAACAATAATTTTAAATCAGGATACAGCGGAAATGACTTCAACCTCATCACCTGCCTTTGAAAACCCGTCAGAAATGTCGAAAGTTGTCTTTGGTATGCCCGTCAAACTTTTCTGGGGCTATATCGCCATTGCTATATTTATGACCGGCGATGGCGTCGAACTGGCCTTTTTATCGAAATACATCATTGATATCGGATTTAACGTTTCGCAAAGCGCAATGGTATTCACCGTTTATGCCATCACTGCCGCCATTGCCAGCTGGCTGTCCGGTGGCATCAGCGAGATTTACGGCCCGCGCAAAATCATGGCGCTGGGCGTAGTCTGGTGGGTCGTGTTCCATGTGCTGTTTATCCACTTTGGACTCGCTGCCAAAAACTATCCCCTGATTCTGGTGTTCTATGCGCTGCGCGGTTTCGCTTATCCGCTGTTCTTCTACGCATTCTATGTGCTGGTAGTACAAAGAACACCTTCACACAGGCTGGCGTCGGCGACGGGCTGGATCTGGTCGATGTTCACCATCGGTTACGGCATCATTGCGTCGTTTCTGCCGAGCGTGACTATTCCTCTGTGGGGGTTCCTCACCACATTGTGGATGTCACTGGCGTGGGTGATCGTCGGGGGTGCAATAGCGTTGTTAACGCTGAAAGAGCTGCCCTCGCAAAATAAAACGGCGATGCCGGGCGCGGCGAAACTGCTGGAAATCAGCCGTGGTATTACCCTGATATTTGCCAACAGAGATATTTGTCTGGCGCTGATTATCCGCATTCTCTGTAACCTCGCGTTGTTTGGATTTCCTATCTTTATGCCGCTGCACTACACCTCACAAAACGTCGGTTTTACCCCTGAGCAATGGATGCGTATCTGGGGCATATTTTTCCTGGTTCAGCCGGTGACTAATGTGCTGTGGGGGATTATCGGTGACCGTATTGGCTGGCTGTTCCAGATGCGCTGGGTTGGCTTCTTCGGTTGCACCATCACCACATTGCTTTTTTATTTCATGCCTTTATATTTCCCGGCAAATCTTGGTATGGCCATTTTCTTCGGGCTGCTGCTGGCCTTCACGATTACCTCTTTTGTGCCGATGGGCGCGATTTTCCCGATGCTGGCACCTGAGCATAAAGGCGCGGCGATCTCTGTGCAGAATCTCGGCGGTGGTATCGGCAATTTTATTGGTCCGGCTATCGCTACGGTACTGTTCAGTGCCTCGTTTGATATCAAAACGGTGGTGATCTGCTACTCGGCGCTCTATTTCATCGGCGGTGTTCTGACCTGGTTTATCCGCAATCCACAGCCCGCACGGGTTCCGGCAAAGACAGAAACGGACCTGACCTCTCTCTCATTAAAGGAAGAAAAATGAACATCAACGAATTTTTTGGCATTAAAGGTAAAATTGCCGTCGTGACAGGCGCATCGGCAGGGATCGGACTGGCAATCACTGAGCTGATGATCCAGCTCGGCGCAACCGTCGTGATGGTGGATAAGGATCCACAGGTTGTTGCCCAGGCAGAGAAACTGACCGGTGACGGGTTCGGTATCGCGGCTGACTTGTCAGACATCGCCGCCATTCCCGCGCTGATTGAGCAGGTTATCGGCCGTTACGGACGGATTGATATTCTGGTGAACAACGCCGGAATAGGCATTCTCGAAGCGGCTTCTGAGGTGAAAAAAGAGAGCTGGGATGCCACATTGTTAGTGAATCTGACCGCACCTTATTTTCTTTCGCAGGCTGCCGGAAAGTACATGATTGCTCAGCAATACGGGCGCATTGTGAATATCGCCTCGCAGGCGAGTGTTATTGCGCTGGAGAATCATGCGGCGTATTGCACCAGCAAGGCCGGTCTGGTGATCGCGTCAAAAGTGCTGGCGGCGGAGTGGGGGCAATTTGGCATTACCGTTAATACGATTTCACCGACGGTGGTGGAAACGGAATTAGGTAAACGCTACTGGCAGGGTGAAAGAGCGGTGGCCATGACGGCAAAAATTCCCGCAGGTCGATTTGCGATGCCGGATGAAATTGCCGGCGCAGTAGCCTATCTGGTCAGCGAAAAGGCCGGGATGATCACCGGCGAAAATCTTATCGTCGACGGCGGCTATACGATTATCTGAGTTGCCTGTGCCGATTGTCTGAAGCAAAAAAAAAGGTCCTGATTTTCATCAGAACCTTTTTTCTTTAATGTGGTGGAGAGAGAGGGGTTCGAACCCTCGATACGATTGCTCATATACACACTTTCCAGGCGTGCTCCTTCAGCCACTCAGACACCTCTCCAGTCGTCGGCTGCACCGCAGTGCTGCTGACCGGCGCTAATGTAGGGAAAAGTGAGCTCAGCGTCAACCCTCTTTTGCAGGATCCGTGCCGATTAGACAAACTTAGAGCAATCTGATGATTTACAGAACAAAAAGCGCGTGAAGGATGAACAACGGTTATCTGGTTGCCGGACGTGATTAAAATTGCTTATCAGAATGCATAAGTAATTAGGGATTTTGCATAAAAGCACAATTATCCGGCAAACACTTTTTGTTACGGCGAAATAGCAAGATATGTTGTGGTAATCGCGGGTGGTAGCGGTATAACAATGCACTGTTAAAAAATGCTTCGCATAAGAACTGTACAAGTCACCGATTGAAGCAGAGTTTGTTTATCACATAAGGGCAGGGGTTATTCTTGAGTCAGTCAAATAACGCGACGACGTCGCAACACCGGACGGCAATACCTGCCGGGGCGGGCACATTATTCTTCGTTCAGACATTCGCGACGCTCGGTTTTGCGGTGCTGTATTCCACGCTGGTTTTATACGCCACCAAAAAACTCGGCTTCAGTGAAGATAACGCCAACGCCATCATGGGCGTATTCGGCGCATTCAACTACGGGTTGCATATGTTCGGCGGCTATCTTGGCGGACGTTATCTCAGCAACCGTAATCTGTTCGTGCTCGGCATGGTGTTGCAGGTGTTTGGCTGCGCGCTGATTGCGATGGAAGGCGTGACGGGGCTGTACTGGGGGCTGGCGATGTTCCTGACCGGCAGCGGGCTGAACGTTACCTGCCTGAACATGATGCTGACACAGCGCTTTGCACCAGATGATGACCGTCGCGAATCGGCCTTCCTGTGGAACTACGCCGGGATGAACCTCGGCTTCTTTATTGGTTTCGCAGTGGCCGGTTATTTCCAGCTGAGTGAAAACTATCGCGCGCTGTTCCTGTTCGCCACGCTGGGTAATGTGGCTGCCATTGTCGTGACGCTTTCCCGCTGGTCAATTCTGGCTGACATCAGTACACCGCTCAAAGAGGTCAGCCGCAGTCAGTGGTTGCGCCGGCTGGCGGTGGGTATTGCCATTCTGATCGTGCTGGTGCCGGTGATCCGCATGTTGCTGACCCACGCAGAATTCAGCAGTTACTTCGTGGTAGCACTGGGTATTGTGATTTTCGCGCTAATGACGGTGGTGACGTTCCGCCATCGTAATGCCGATGAGCGTCGCCGCATGAAAGCCTATCTGCTGCTGGCGCTGGGCTCACTGGTGTTCTGGATGTTGTATCAGCTCGCGCCGATGGGGCTGATGCTGTTCTCCGAAAATAACATCAACCTGAATGTGTACGGTATTCGCGTCGCACCGCAGTGGATCCAGAACATTAATACCGTGGTGATCGTCATCGGCGGGCCGCTGATGGCGCTGTGGTTTAACCGTCTGCGTCAGCGCGGCTGGAACATTGATATTCCGGCGCAGTTCTCGGCCTCTCTTTTCTGCATGGGGTGAGGCATGCTGGTGCTGCCGTTGGGTATTCATCTCGCGGGCGGTGACGGGCTGGTGGCGTTTAAATGGATTGCCATCAGCTATGTATTGCAAAGTATCGGTGAACTGCTGATTTCACCTATCGGTTACGCGATGATCGGCAAACTGGCGCCGCCGCGTTACCAGGGCGTGATGATGGGCTGCTGGATGATGGTGACCGGCGTGGCGTCGGTGCTGGCAAGCTACATTTCCGGACTGATGCCGCAAAATGCCGGCAGTACGCCGTTGCTGACCAATCCGGGATACAGTCAGGTGTTTAACGCACTGGGCTGGGGTTCTGTTGCGACGGGTGTTGTGCTGCTCATTCTTATTCCGCTGCTGCGCCGGATGATCCACCGCGAGCCTTCTGTGGCCTGATTTTTGTCATCACAGCACATCATTTAACAAGCCCCGTTCTTCGGGGCTTGTTCTTTTTTGCGTCACAGGGTTGCATCCCGATGATATTCAGGGAAATCTATCCGCTCACAGGAGGCTTTCCCGATGAACATTATTTTCTACCACCCTACATCTGATGCAAAACCCTGGATTGACGGAATAACAAAAAGATTACCGCAGGCCAACGTGCGCGCGTGGAATGCTAATGATCATGAACCGGCAGATTACGCCCTGGTCTGGCGGCCGCCGTACGCCATGCTCGCGCCGCGCACTGCGCTGAAAGGCATTTTCGCGCTGGGGGCGGGCGTCGATGCCATTCTCACGCAGGAACAGCGTCAGCCGGGCACATTGCCTGCCGGTGTGCCATTACTGCGCCTGGAAGATACCGGCATGGCATTACAGATGCAGGAATATGCGCTCGTCAGCGTACTGCGTTATTTCCGGCGGATGGACGAGTATCAGCTGTTCCAGCAACAAAAACAGTGGCGTCCGCTTTCGCCGCATTCCCGCAGTGAATTCACCATCGGTATTCTCGGTGCTGGCGTACTCGGCAGCAGCGTGGCGCAGGCGCTGGTGGATATGCAGTTTACCGTGCGCAGCTGGAGCCGCAGCGTCAAGTCGCAGGAAGGCGTACAGAGTTTCTATGGCGACGATCAACTGGCGGCTTTTGCCAGTGACTGCAAGGTGCTGATTAATCTGTTGCCAAATACGCCACACACCGCCGGTATTCTCAATCATCAACTGTTCACAAATCTTTCGCATAATGCGTATCTGATTAACCTTGGCCGGGGCGGACATCTGGTGGAAGGCGATTTGCTGCGAGCGCTCGACAGCGGACAAATAGCGGCTGCCGCGCTTGACGTTTTCGTCGAAGAGCCGCTGCCGGGTATGCACCCGTTCTGGTCGCATCCGCGCGTGAGTATTACGCCGCACGTCGCTGCTGATACGCTGCCGGAAGAAGCCATGGACAGCATCGTCAGCAATATTCTGGCGATAGAAGCGGGGCGTGAGCCGAAAGGACGCGTCGATCTCGGTCGGGGTTACTGACATTCATCTGCTAACATTATAAATGCTGCGGTTATTTCGCCGCAGCGGAAGACTTCAAGGAGAGCACATGCCGTACCCGGTTGATTTACATATGCATACTGTTGCCAGCACACACGCCTACAGCACGTTACATGATTACATTGATGAGGCAGCGGAAAAGGGCATTAAGCTGTTTGCCATCACCGATCATGGCCCTGATATGGCCGATGCACCGCACTACTGGCACTTTATGAATATGCGGGTCTGGCCGCGTCTGGTGAACGGAATCGGCATTCTGCGCGGCATTGAATCGAATATCAAAAACATTAACGGTGATATCGACTGTACCGGCCCGATGCTTAAAGAAATTGACGTCATTATTGCTGGTTTCCATGAACCGGTGATGCAACCGGTTGATAAAGAAACCCATACTGCGGCGGTCATTGCGGCAATGGCGGGCGGTGAAGTGCATATTATTTCGCATCCCGGTAACCCGAAATACCCGATTGATATTCCTGCTGTGGCGGCCGCTGCCGCGAAATATAACGTCGCGCTGGAGCTGAATAACTCCTCGTTTATTCATTCCCGCGTGGGCAGCGAGCCTAACTGCCGCGCCATTGCGCTGGCAGTCAAAGAAGCCGGTGGCTGGCTGGCGCTGGGATCAGATTCGCACATTGCTTACTCGCTCGGCGGCTTTGAACATTGCGAACGTATCCTGCGTGAAATTGATTTCCCGGAAGATCGTATTCTTAACGTCAGCCCGCGTCGTTTTCTCGATTTTCTTGAAACACGTGGCCGCGCGCCCATTGCTGAATTAAGCGAACTGTGACATTGTCGCGACCAAATTGCGGGTGATTAACCCTTTTCATTGTCTTATCAGGTTACTGTTATGAATGAATTTTCGATTGTCTGCCGCGTGCTGGGCACCTTGTTTTACCGTCAGCCGCAGGATCCGTTACTGGTTCCGCTGTTTGGTCTGATTCAGGACGGCAAGCTGCGTGAACACTGGCCGCTGGAACAGGATGCGTTACTGGTCCGTTTGCAGGAAAGCGCCAATCCCGAAGCACTGGCCGCTGAATTTAACCGTCTTTTTGTCGGCTCAGAATGCGCGGTTTCGCCGTTCCGCAGTGATTATGTTGACGGTGCAAATGAAATGGATGTGCGTACATTCCTGCAACAGCGCGGAATGCCTTTGGGTGAAACGCCTGCCGATCATTTTGGCGGTATGCTGCTGGCAGCTTCCTGGCTGGAAGATCAATCGAAGGAAGATGAAGTCAGCGCGCAGATCACCCTGTTTGATGAATTCCTGTTCCCGTGGTGCGGCAAATTCCTTGGTAAAGTTGAGGCCCATGCCACCAGCGGTTTCTACCGCACACTGTCTGAAATCAGTCGTGAAGCTTTGCAGGCGATGCGTGACGAACTTGAAGAGCAGCTGCCGCCAGAGCTGGATGATGCTGAAGAAGACGACCAGTAATCCGGACGACAGAACGTAAAAAGCCCGGCGGTGAGCAATCACGCCGGGCTTTTTATTATCGGTTGACTAAGACTAATCAGTAAAAGGTATCACTAACTGCCCCGGTTTCACTTCAATGCCTTTGGCCAGTTTCTTCGCCATCGCTTCGCCTTTGCTGTGATCGCCATTGAGCACATAAGCCGGACGCTGGTTGAAATAGGTGTTCAGTGAGTTGTTCAGATAAGGCATCAGGCCTTTCATCACGTTATCCATTTTTTCCGGCTTGATGGTGTAATCCACCACCTGCATATCACGCAGGAAAATGGCACCTTTCTCACGGTCATACGTCGGATGCGCTTTCAGGGTCAGGCGCATATCGGCTTTTTGCGGACCGAACAATGAAGAGATATCAACATGCGCGTCGCCGGTCAGGGTCACGATGCCGGGTTCTGCGCGGCCAATCTGGCTGCTGAGATTGGTCAGGATCAGTTTTGCATCTACCAGTCCGGGAACACCCAACTGTTTCTCGAAGTTGTTGTTCTTTTGCAGGTAATCATTCACCTGCTGCTCGCTGATGGTGTACTGCGTCAGCTGATTGCAACCGGCCAGTAAACTGGCACATATCAGGACTGCGGCACCCAGAAATCGCTTTGTCATTCTTCCCTCATTACGTAAATGCTATTTTGTCAGCATGACCCGAAAGCGTCATGGCTCCAATCAGACAACGCTGATTAGCCTAAGTGCCGGAGGCAGGGAAGAAAAGGGAAAATTGCCGGAAGCGCACTTCCGGCAGCTAAGTAAGATGTGCTTAGCTCGCGAGGCGAGTTAGCAGATTGACCTGCGTTTGCTTCGCCATATTGTCGCGATAGTCCTGCACGCGCGAAGGCCAGTCAATGCCCTGTACAATTGTCAGCGAACGCAGGAGCGGCCACAGATTAATGTCATCTTCAGAAAGCTCGCCGTTCACCGCATTCGGCTCGACGATCAGCTTGTCGAGCGCTCGCAAATCCTGACTGATCTTCTTCACCAGCCCTTCGGAATGTTGCAGATGCTCTGCGAAACTGCCGCTGGCGGCCTGTTTTTTATCGGAGAAGTATTTACGCGCTTCCGGCGTGGAAAATTCTTCCAATGGTGCGGCAGCAAAACGCGGCAGCAGCAGACGTCCGGTATATTCAGAAACCTGACGCAACCACGCGGCAATTGACGCATTCAGCGGACCGGTCAGCAGCGGCTTGCCGTCGCTTTTGTCGATGTAATGCACGATATCCATGCTCTCAGGCATGAAGCCGCCATCGGCTTTTTGCAGGACAGGCACCATCTTTTTGCCCACCATCGAAACCGGCGTCTTTTCGTCGTCATTGAGCAGCACTTTGATTTCAACCGGGAGGTTCTTCAAACCGAAAATCATGCGTGCTTTCACGCAGAAAGGGCAATGTTCGTAAACGTAAAGTCTCATAGTTCGTAGCTCCTGTTGTCGCCGGCGGTGACCTGTAGGGTGCATGAAAACTGCCGGATGTAGGTTCGGATTTTATCTAACGCTATGATTCAGTATGGGTATAGATGCGGGTGAGATCAAACCTGCCCGTCATGCTTGTCGCTGTCACTGTGTTGGCTACGCTCGTTTACCCGAATCACTGACCTTTGTCAGCTCATCGGGGTTCACTCGCTTGCCGCCTTGTTACAACGCCAATCATTTTGGGTATTAAAAAAATGAGTAAGAGATCAGCCCCCGCTGAGCATGGCCGGTTCGATACGGCGCAGATTGAATTGCCAGTACAAACCGGTGAGGGTGATAAAGCCGACAACGGCGAGCAGAAACCACGGTAACTGAGGCAGTTGCAGTGCCCGGCCTGTGTCGTACATCCAGCCGCCGCCGGTGTAACCAATCACACCGCCGAGTGCCAGACCGAGACGGCTGAAGCCCATATAACTGCCGCGTGCGCGGGAATCCGCCAGTGATGCGCTGAGGGTTTCACGCGCCGGTTCGGCAATGATGGAACCGATATAGAAGAAGCCAATCAGCAGTAATAACGGATTGATTGAGGTAACCAGACCGACCGGTAACAGGCTGAGTGTCATGATCAGCAATCCAAACATCAGGCGCTGCTCGAGGCGGAAGCGTTTTTCGCTCCAGCGGGCAATCGGATATAAAAATGCCAGTGACAGCACGGCTTCGATGGCGTACATCCATTTCACCGCCGACGGACTGCCCGCGACATCATTGACCGCGATAGGCAGCATCAGCATCACCTGCACGGTCAGCATGTAATAGCCGGTGAGCGTCAGGACATAAGCCAGAAAACGGCGGTCGCGCAACACGCGCATCATGCCTTCGCGCATCGGGGTACGCATGGTGGAAATACGGTATGCAGGTAACAGCCAGGCGTTACAGGCTGCGGCAAGACAGAAAATGGCTGCGCCGACCCAGCAGACGTAATGAAAGTCGTACTGCAACAGCCAGCTGCCGATCAGTGCGCCAATCACAGCACCGGCACTGTCCTGCATCATCATCAGGGAGAAGAAACGGCTGCGCTCGTGGGGACGGGTCAGTTTGATCACCAGCGCGGTACGTGGCGGATCAAACAACGTGCCGCCGAGGCCGGAGAGAATACAGGAGCCGACCAGGATCCACGGCTGATCGGCCATCGCCATGGTGGCGAAGCCCGCCGCACGTAATAACATGCCAGTGATAATCATCGGTTTTGCGCCGAACCGGTCAGCAATCGCTCCGCCAAAAATGCCTAATCCCTGTTGTGTAAGCTGACGAACGCCAAGCGCCAGACCGACGGCCATCGCTGCCCAGCCAAGCTGATCGACAAATCGGATCGAGATCAACGGAAAAACCACGAAAAAGCCTAAAATAACCAGCGCGTTGTCTAATAACAGAAAATACTTACCCAAGCTCCGAGCTTGTGATACCAGAGACATGCTTCACCATGAGCGATTATTTGTATCCTGTCCGGCAGATACAGAAAGGAGAAAAGACGCCCCCAGTCTGAACCGGAAACAGGCATTTAGATAGGGCGCTATTGATAATATTTTTTTATCGTCAAGCCGCGTTCTGACTGGCAGAATTAGCGATGATCTGTCGTTTCCTATAAATTCTATTTATCGACCCATGCGGGATGTGGAGGGAAGGGATGTTTGGCTACAAATCTGCCGTGCCAAAGGTGCGGCTTACCACAGACCGGATGGTTCTGCGCCTGGTTCATGACCGTGATGCGCACCGGCTGGCTGAATACTACGCCGAGAATCGTGCGTTTCTGAAACCCTGGGAGCCGGTCAGGGATGAAAGCCATTGTTATCCCTCCGGATGGCAGGCTCGCCTCGGGCTGATTACCGAGATGCAAAAGCAGGGCAGCGCCTATTACTTTATTTTGCTCGATCCCGATGAAAACCGGGTGATGGGTGTGGCGAATTTCAGCAACGTACTGCGTGGCTCTTTTCATGCCTGTTTCCTCGGGTATTCGCTCGGTCAGGAATGGCAGGGCAAAGGCCTGATGCAGGAAGCGTTGCAGACGCTTATCCGCTATATGCAGCGCCAGCAAAAGATGCACCGCATCATGGCGAATTACATGCCTCACAATAAACGCAGTGGTCAGTTGCTGGAGCGTCTCGGTTTTGAACGTGAAGGCTACGCGAAAGACTATTTGCTGATCGACGGCAAGTGGCAGGATCACGTGCTGACAGCACTAACCTGGCAAGAATGGACACCCCCGTCCCGATAAGGAGAGCAGTATGAAACACGAACTCAGCGCCCGGGAGGCCCGTGTCGTGGGCTGTTTGCTTGAAAAACAACTCACCACGCCAGAACAATATCCGATGACCCTCAACGGCCTGACCACGGCCTGCAATCAGAAAACCAACCGCGAACCGGTGATGGAACTGAGCGAGAGTGAGGTGCAGCAGACGCTGGATTTACTGCTGCGCAAGCACATCATCCGCACCCTGAGCGGCTCGCGCACCATGAAGTACGAGCATCGTTTCTGTAATTCCGAGTTCGGTAATCTCAAATTTTCCCCGCAGGAAGTGGCGGTGGTCACCACGCTGTTGCTGCGCGGCGCACAGACGCCCGGTGAACTGCGAACCCGCACCAACCGTTTGCATGATTTCTCCGATGTTGCCGAAGTAGAACAAACCCTGACTGAACTGACGAACCGTGAAGACGGCCCGTTCTGTGTGCGTCTGGCCCGCGAACCGGGTAAGCGCGAGAGCCGGTTTATGCATCTTTTCAGCGGAGAAGTCAGCAACGTGGCCGGTGCCGCTGAAGAGCCATTATTCAGTTCAGCGCCCGAAAGTGCAGATCTGGCTGCGCGAGTAGAAACGCTGGAAGCAGAAGTCGCTGAGCTGAAACAGCGTCTGGAAAATTTGTTGCAACACCTGGCTGATTAAAAGGAGCGGGTTGTGAGTAAATTACGAATTGGTGTTATCGGACTGGGCGGGATTGCGCAGAAAGCGTATCTGCCAGTGCTGAGCCACGCTGAAAACTGGACGCTGGCAGGCGGATTTTCTCCGAATCAGCAAAAAGCACAGGCCGTTTGTGACAGTTACCGCATGGCCTGTTTTTCCCGTATAGATGAGCTGGCCAGTCAGTGTGATGCGGTTTTCGTTCACAGCAGCACCGCCAGCCATTACGAGGTGGTCGGGCAGTTGCTGGCGCAGGGCGTGCATGTGTATGTCGATAAACCACTGGCGGCAGAACTTGGTCAGGCTGAACAGCTGGTAGAACAGGCGCAAAAGGCAGGCAAAGCGCTGATGGTCGGGTTTAACCGCCGTTTCGCGCCGTTGTATCGCCAGCTTAAAGAGAACATGCAGGATGCGGCATCATTACGCATGGATAAACACCGGACCAACAGCGTCGGACCAAACGATCTGCGTTTTACCTTGCTGGACGATTATCTGCACGTGGTTGATACCGCGCTATGGCTGGCGGGCGGAAATGCCACTCTGGAAAGCGGTCTGCTTCAGATTAACGAAGCAGACCAGATGCTCTACGGCGAACACCATTTCCTGTGTGGCGAAACGCTGGTGACAACATCCATGCATCGCCGTGCGGGAACTGCCCGTGAGAGTATTCAGGCGGTAACGGAAGGCGCGGTGTATCAGCTGGACAATATGCAAATCTGGCGCGAAGAACAGCAGGATATTCTGACGCAACTGCCGGTGCCGGGCTGGCAAAGTACGCTGGCGCAGCGCGGATTTGTCGGGGCCATTGAACACTTTGTCGATTGTGTGAACAATCAAACTGCGCCGGAAACCAGCGGTGAGCAGGCGATTTATGCGCAGGCGATGATCGAGAAAATTCTGAATTCTTAACCTGAGTGCTTAACGGAAAAGCCGTGCGGGATGGCGCGGTTAACACTCTATAACAACATAAAACAACTGCCGGTGGCTATTGCATGGCGGATGCGTAGACTAAGCGCATCTTTGAGCCATGCCGGTTCATCTTTCACGCCTGCTGATGCAGGCGTGGTTGTTTAACTGACTCATTTATCAGCTAACCGGTAAACAAGAAAAGTGACATGAATCTACTTAAATCTTTGGCAGCCGTCAGTTCCATGACGATGTTTTCACGTGTATTAGGTTTTGCCCGCGATGCCATTGTGGCACGTGTATTTGGCGCCGGAATGGTCACAGACGCCTTTTTTGTGGCGTTTAAACTTCCCAACTTGCTGCGCCGTATTTTTGCCGAAGGCGCATTTTCTCAGGCTTTCGTGCCGATCCTGGCTGAGTACAAAACCCAGCAGGGCGAAGAAGCCACCCGCACCTTTATCGCTTACGTTTCCGGCTTACTGACGCTGGTTCTGGCGATTGTCACCGTTCTGGGCATGATTGCCGCACCGTGGGTAATTTATATTACGGCGCCGGGCTTTGTTGATTCACCGGATAAATTTGCGCTAACCAGTTCGCTGCTGCGTATTACTTTCCCGTATATCCTGCTGATTTCACTGGCATCGCTGGTCGGTGCGATACTCAATACCTGGAACCGTTTCTCTATACCGGCGTTTGCGCCGACGTTCCTGAACGTCAGCATGATCGGTTTTGCGTTGTTTGCTGCTCCGTACTTCCATCCGCCGGTGCTGGCGCTGGCCTGGGCGGTGGTGGCTGGTGGTTTGCTGCAACTCGGTTATCAGCTGCCGCATCTGAAGAAAATCGGCATGCTGGTGCTGCCACGTTTGAATCTGAAAGACGCCGGTGTGTGGCGCGTGATGCGCCAGATGGGACCCGCGATTTTGGGGGTTTCCGTCAGCCAGATTTCCCTGATCATCAACACGATCTTCGCGTCATTTCTGGTGTCCGGTTCCGTTTCATGGATGTATTACGCTGACCGCCTGATGGAGTTTCCTTCCGGCGTGCTGGGCGTGGCGCTGGGCACCATACTGCTGCCGTCACTGGCACGCAGTTTCTCCAGCGGTAATCATGGCGAATACAACCGCCTGATGGACTGGGGCTTGCGTCTGTGCTTCCTGCTGGCGCTGCCAAGCTCTGTCGCACTGGGCATTCTGGCGAAACCACTGACAGTCGCGTTGTTCCAGTACGGCAAATTCAGTGCGTTTGATGCCTCGATGACGCAACGTGCGCTGGTGGCGTATTCCGTCGGCCTGATGGGTCTTATCGTCGTGAAAGTGCTGGCACCGGGCTTCTATTCCCGTCAGGACATCAAAACGCCGGTGAAAATTGCCATCATTACCTTGCTGATGACGCAGGTGATGAACCTGGCCTTTATCGGACCGCTGAAACACGCGGGACTTTCCCTGTCGATTGGTCTGGCAGCTTGCCTGAATGCTTCGCTGCTGTACTGGCAACTGCGCAAGCAGGATATCTTTCAGCCTCAACCTGGCTGGAGAACGTTCCTGATCAAACTGTTTGTGGCAGTGATAGCGATGTCCGCGGCACTGCTGGGCATGATGTATGTGATGCCAGCGTGGGACGTGGGCGGTATGGCATATCGTCTGGCGCGTCTGGTGGCGGTGGTTCTGGTGGGCGTGGTGGCATATTTTGCCGTACTCGGACTGCTGGGCTTCCGCGTGAAAGAATTTGCGAGACGTCTGGATTGATGACTTTCTTATTCAGCAAATAAATAAGAAAAAACCCGCTATATCTCGGCGGGTTTTTCTTTATGCGATCAAGATAACTTTATTCTTCGCTGGTATTACTTTCTCTATCGGAATATTCCTGCGTATTTTTAGGATTTATCGCGGCCATATCTCGTGTGTTTTTCTGCACAGCAGTAGCCCCAAATAAGCACATAAAAAATGTCACGCCGTAAAATCCTTTTTCGCTCATCGCTAGTTCTGCATTCCATAAGCCTATGCACATTAAGGCAACGGCGATAGCAAATGCGGCCCAGCATAAGTTTGCATACAATGTCGTGGTTGGCAGGCCTTCCAGCTTGTCACGAACATGTTTTTGCAGGGAAACAGAAGAGAATAATCCGAGTATCAGTACAGCGAAATAATAGCCTTTTTCATTAAGCTGCATCTGAGCGTTGTTGAGTCCAATCAGAAAAATGATAAAGCCGCCTAATAATGCGATCCAGGATGCAAAGATAAAAGCCGTAGAGGGTTTGTTTTGAAAATTGTTCATTACTATTCCTTTAAATGAAAATCTATTTTTCAGTTTGAAGATCGCTTTCCTAAGCGATTAAATGCGTTGAGAATATTACGGTATAAACAGAATTTGAGGAATAGTATTTTTGTTGGAAACTCTGGAAACACAAAAGGGCGCTTGAGCGCCCTTTTTTAATATCGAAATACTGCGAATTACATACGTTCTACAGTTTCGATACCCAGTGTATCCAGACCGGTTTTCAGCGTGCGTTGTGTCAGCAATGCCAGTTTCAGACGGCTGTTGCGGCTGGTTTCGTCTTCTGCGTTGAGGATAGGGCAATGCTCGTAGAAGCTGGAGAACAGGCCTGCCACGTCGTACAGGTACGCACACATGGTGTGTGGCGTGCCTTCACGGGCGACGACAGTCAGCACTTCTTCGAACTGCAACAGGCGGGTTGCCAGCGCGGCTTCGCGCTCTTCACTCAGCACAACTGGCTGGGTCAGGCTGTTCACGTCGATTTCTGCACGTTTGAAGATGGAAGCCACGCGGGTATAAGCATATTGCATGTAGGGCGCAGTGTTACCTTCGAACGCCAGCATGTTATCCCAGTCGAAGACGTAATCGGTGGTACGGCTTTTTGACAGGTCAGCGTATTTGATTGCGCCGATACCGACGGCATTCACCAGTTTTTCCAGTTCAGCAGCGTCTTTCATTTCCGGATTTTTTTCGGTGATAAGCTTACGCGCGCGATCAATTGCTTCATCCAGCAGATCAGACAGTTTCACTGTGCCGCCGGAGCGGGTTTTGAACGGCTTGCCGTCTTTGCCCAGCATCATGCCGAACATATGGTGTTCCAGCGCCACAGAATCCGGCACGTAACCGGCTTTACGCGCAATGGTCCACGCCTGCATCAGATGCTGGTGCTGACGGGAATCGATGTAATACAGAACGCGGTCGGCACCGAGTGTTTCGTAGCGGTATTTCGCGCAGGCGATGTCGGTGGTGGTGTACAGGTAGCCGCCATCTTTTTTACGGATGATAACGCCCATCGGGTCGCCGTCTTTGTTTTTGTATTCATCCAGATAAACGACCACGGCGCCTTCACTGTCGACTGCCAGCCCTTTGGCCTGCAGGTCGGAGACAATGCCAGGCAGCATGCTGTTGTACAGGCTTTCACCCATCACATCATCTTCTGTCAGGGTCACGTTCAGGCGGTTATACGTCAGCTGGTTTTGCTTCATGGTCACGTCAACCAGTTTGCGCCACATTTGCAGGCAGTATTCGTCGCCGCCTTGCAATTTAACCACGTAACCACGTGCGCGCTCGGCGAAGGCTTCGTCTTCGTCGTAGTTTTTCTTGGCTGCGCGATAGAACTCTTCCAGATCCGCCAGATTCATGTCACCGGCATTTTCGTTCTGCACTTTTTCCAGATAAGCAATCAGCATCCCGAACTGCGTGCCCCAGTCGCCGACGTGGTTAGCGCGGATCACTTTATGGCCGAGGAATTCATTGGTGCGCACGGCGGCGTCACCGATGATGGTGGAACGGATGTGGCCGACGTGCATTTCCTTCGCCACGTTTGGCGCGGAATAGTCGATAACGATGGTTTGCGGTTCAACCGGCGTGATGCCCAGCTTTTCGTCGTTCAGAGCGCTGTCAACGTGCGCGCCAACAAACGCAGGATCGAGGAAAATGTTGATGAATCCCGGACCGGCGATTTCGACTTTATATGCGATACCGTTCAGATCTAACAGCTCAACCACTTTCTCTGCCAGTTGTCGTGGTGGCATACCCAGTTTTTTTGCCACGGACATTACGCCATTTGCCTGATAGTCGCCGAACTGCGCTTTGGCGGACTGACGGACTTGCGCTTCGCTGTCGGCGGAGGCGCCTGCTGCGATCAGCGCCTGGCTGACTTTTTCTGAAAGAAGTGACTGAATATTCACCGAAGTACCTTTATTTAGGAATGGAGTTGTTTGCTGTTCATCCCAATGCGGATGAACCTAAAATGATGCGTGTTTATATCATATTAGCCCTGCGACGTCAGTATCGCCGCACGCCTGACGGCAATGAAAACGCGATTCTGCGGCGCGTCTCTGGCAACCGGATGAAAGGCTGTGTAAATTACCCGACCCTGAAGATAAGCAAACTGAAATGAGATAGGATACCTGCCATGAACCAAGTGCCTGAGTTACAGGATTTAGCCGACGATATGCCGCCGTTTGTCAGCGTTTTGACGGCGTTTGCCGCAAAATTGCAGATCAATCTGGGCGAGTTTCATGCAGATCATATTTCAGTGCGCTGTCACCAGAATACGACAGCGGACCGGTGGCGCGCCGGGCTGGAAAAATGCGGGCAACTGCTTAATGAAACGATGATTAACGGCAGGCCGATTTGCCTGTTTACTCTCAACGAGCCGCTGGTTGTCGGGCCGCTGAGTATCGATCTGGTGGAATTGCCATATCCGGGAGATAAGCGCTATCCGCATGAAGGCTGGGAGCACATTGAGATTGTCCTGGAAGGTGACGAGGACGATTTGTATACGCGGGCGCTGGCACTGATTGCCGACGAAGCGCTGATGACGCCCGGTATAAAACTGAAACAAAGTGCGCCAAAGGGCGAGAATGAGCGGTTGCCTAACCCGACGCTGGCGATCACCGACGGGTCAGTGACCATCAAATTCCATCCCCACAGCTTGCGCGATATTGTTGCCAGCGAGAAGGCTGAAGGCTAACGTTCGAGCGACTGCAAGGCGGCCTCCATGCGGTCCATTGCCTTTTCCAGCAATGCCCGCTGGCAACCGAAATTGATGCGCACAAAACCGGGAGCACCAAATGCTGCGCCGCCGGAAAATCCGACGCCAGCTTCTACAAAGAACCGGTACGGATCCTGAACCGGCAATGCGCTGGCATCAATCCAGCCGAGATACGTGCCTTCCGGTGGCAGCATGCGTAATCCCGGCATGGCGTTGATTCTGGCTGTCACTAATTCCCGGTTTACGCGCAAATAGTCGAGTTGTGCGCTGAGCCATTCTTCTCCATCACGGTAAGCGGCGGTCGCAGCGACATAGGCCAGAATATTGACGTGCGGAACGATGCCTTCGCTGGTATCGAGAAAGTTTTTCCGTAACTGAGGATTAGGGATGATGGCCATTGAGGCGCCGAGACCGGCCAGATTGAAGGTTTTCGACGGCGACAGCAGGGTAATGGAACGCTGTTCTGCATCGGCATTGAGCGAGGCAAACGGGATATGTTTCAGCCCCGGTTCGAGGATCAGGTCGCAGTGAATTTCATCGCAGCACACCACTAAGTTGTGGCGTCGGGCGAACTCCTGTTGTTCCAGCAACTCTTCGCGGCGATATACCGTTCCGCCCGGATTATACGGGTTACATAACATCAACAACTTTTCGCTGCCATCCATTTGATTTTCGGCAGCGGCGACATCGGCCACCCAACGCTGATTCTGCTCAATTACATTAACCGATTTAAACTGACGCCCTTCGGATTGCGCTGCCTGCATAAACGGCGGGTAAATCGGCGTGGGCATCAGGCTGGTCTCATGCTGACTCACGTTGGCGCGCACGGCGACGTTTAATCCGCACACCAGCCCTGGTAACCAGACAATCCATTCGGGCTCAATAGCCCAGCCATAACGTTCTGCCAGACGTTTTACCACTAAATCAATCAGTTCCGGCGGCGTAAAACCATAACCGAACACGCCTTCTGCCACGCGTTGCTGCAACTCTTTGATAACCTGAGGCGGAGAAGTGAAGTCGGTATCGGCTACCCAAAGTGGAATGACATCCTGATTATTGTATTTATTCCACTTAACGCTATCACTGTGACTGCGGTCTACCCATAAATCAAAATTGAGTGTCATAGTTAGCTTTCCTAAGCAAGCAGGTTGGGCGGGGATGCTCATCTCAAAGCCTACGCGACATGGCCGGTTACAGACAAGTGTTGTAGCATAATGCCGTAATCAGGAGAGATCACATGACTAAATTAGAAGTGTGTTGTTACAGCGTAGACTGTGCGTTGACAGCAGAACAAGCCGGAGCCGATCGCGTCGAATTATGTGCGAGTCAGGCTGACGGCGGGATTACGCCGAGTTACGGTACCCTTAAACTGGCGAGGGAAAAAGTGACAATCCCGGTACATCCGATTGTACGTCCAAGGGGGGGTGACTTTTGCTATAGCCAGAGCGAATTTGATGTGCTGAAAAGTGACATCGCCTGCATTCGTGATCTCGGTTTTCCGGGACTGGTCGTCGGTATGCTGGATGCGGAAGGGCATATCGATATGCCGAGAATGTGGGAAGTCATGGCGCTGTGCGGCGATATGGCCGTGACATTCCATCGCGCGTTCGATATGTGTCTCAATCCGAAGATTGCGTTAGAGCAGTTGACTCAGTTAGGGGTGGCGCGCATTCTGACTTCCGGACAGCAACAAAATGCAGAAGTAGGTTTACCGATGCTTCGGGAACTCAACCAGCTGACGCGTGGTCCAATCATTATGGCTGGCGCGGGCGTGCGACTGACCAATCTGCAAAAGTTTGTGGATATCGGGCTGACTGAATTGCACAGCTCGGCTGGACGTCAGGTGCCTTCTTCTATGCGTTACCGCAAAGCCGGTGTCACGATGAGTTCTGACACCGATTTTGATGAATTCAGTCGTTATTGCGTGGACGGCGATATTGTTGCCGCAATGAAAAGAACATTGCAGTTCGACGATGAAGTATCCCGCTCGGCGTAATAACTCTAAAGTTTAACCGGGTCACACGACCCTTATTGCGTCGCCCTGCGCAAGTACCAGGCCCCGTCACTTTGGCGGGGCTTTTTTTATTCTTCGTTCTTTATAAGTGCGGGATAACTGCGGGAGATTACAGTCGTCATTAACCGGAATGACTTCTCAGCCCCAGGTCAGCAATGCCACGCCAAACATCCCTGCTTTAACGACCAGACACATGACAAAAAGACCTAAAACAATAACGGCGCGGTCCATGAGGAAACGAATTCTTCTGCGCATTGATTTCTCCGCGAAATAATCGCGTACGGATAAATTGGTTGGCCGAATTTATACACGAAAAACTATCAATCAATCCAATGTTATAACGTCAAAACGCGAAGCTTTACAAAGGGCTTTGACAGAAGAGGGGAACCGCTACTTTTCGTAGAAGTTTTTAATCCTGATCGCGACGTCAATATTGGCCCAGTGTAATTCGTCCTCTTTATGCAGACTGCTGCTGCCATCTTCCCAGGAAACGAAATAGGACACGGTGCCTGTCTGTGATTCGAAGGTATTCATAATGCGACCTTTGATATCTCCGGATCTGTGTTTAACGATGCTGCCTTTAGGGAATTTCATACTTCCTCCCAATACGTTAACGACGATCTCTGTCAGAACAAACAGATAGCTTCAATAAAGGTTAGACCTTTTTACGGCGCGATGTACAGAGCCATGTGGCTGAAAGTGAGGGTAAAGTGTGAGCAATAAATTCCGCCAGACCGGAGGATGTCTGGCGGAGGAAGAGGGAGTTAAGGCTTGCGGGCGATAAGCAGGGCGCGACGCGGTGCCGGATAACCTTCGATGGTTTTGGTCGGGTCATTCGGATCGAGGAATTCAGCCAGTGACTCACTGGTCATCCAGTCAGTACGGCGTTGTTCTTCCAGCGTGGTGACGCTGACATCCGCAATGCGTACATCAACAAAGCCGCATTTGATCAGCCAGTTTTTCAGTGCTGCTGCAGAAGGGATGAAATAGATATTCCCCATCTGCGCGTAACGGTCGCCCGGTACCAGTACCTGCTCGCTGTCGCCTTCAATCACTAAGGTTTCCAGCACCAGTTCGCCTCCGCTGACCAGCTGATTTTTCAGCTGCAGAAGGTGATCCAGCGGCGAACGACGGTGATACAAAACGCCCATCGAGAACACCGTATCGAACGCGTTCAGCTCAGGTAATTGTTCGATACCCAGCGGCAAAAGGTGCGCGCGTTGATCGCCGCCCAGTAATTTACGTACGGCCTCGAACTGGCACAGGAACAGCTGCATCGGGTCGATACCCACGGCCAGATGCGCGCCTGCGCCAATCATGCGCCACATGTGGTATCCGCTGCCGCAGCCGACATCAAGAATAGTGCGGCCTGCCAGCGAAGAGATATGCGGCAGTACGCGATCCCATTTCCAGTCAGAACGCCATTCGGTATTGATTTCAACGTCGTACAGCGAAAATGGCCCTTTACGCCATGGCATCATATTGCGCAGCAGATTTTCAATCCCTTCGCGCTGACCGGCTGGCAAAGGCACTTCCATATTTGCGCTGACGCTATGCAGCAAATCCAGACGTTCTGGCTGCAACAGTGGCAAACGATCGACGGAGTTAAACCACAGTTTGAACTTGCCGTGCAGCGATTCTTTCTGCCATGCAGTCAGTTGCGATGGCAGGGTATTAAGCCACGGGCTCAGCGGCCCTTTGGCGATAACGCGATAAAAATCACCGAAATCAATCATTCTGCTTCTCCGGCTTTCAGCGCAATCAGTGAGCCGAAGTTAAAGCACTGGAACCAGACTTCTGTGTGCTGGAAACCGGCCTGGTGCAGGCGGGCTTTGTGAGTTTCAACCGAATCGGTCAGCATTACATTTTCGAGCATGCTGCGTTTCTGGCTGATTTCCAGCTCGCTGTAGCCGTTCGCACGTTTGAAATCGTGATGCATATTGAACAGCAGTTCGCCGACGTCTTTATCTTCAAAGCTGAATTTTTCAGACAGTACCAGCGCAGCACCCGGACGCATGCCCTGATACACCTGATTCAGCAAGCGCTGACGGTCAGCCGGTTCAAGGAATTGCAGCGTAAAGTTAAGCACCACCATCGAGGCATTTTTCAGCTCGATATCCAGAATGTCGGATTCAATCACGTTAACCGGCGTATCGGCACGGAAAGCATCAATGTGGCGGCGGCAGCGTTCCACCATGGCGGGAGAGTTATCGACAGCAATGATTTCGCAGCCCGGAACCTTGATGTTGCGACGCATCGACAGCGTGGCAGCACCCAGCGAACAGCCCAGATCGTAGACATTCGAGTCGGGCTGAACGAAGCGCTCGGCGAGCATACCAATCATCGAAATAATGTTGGAATAGCCCGGAACTGAGCGTTGGATCATGTCAGGGAAAACTTCAGCAACGCGTTCGTCGAACGTCCAGTCGCCCAGCTTATCTATTGGTGCAGAAAACAGCGTATCGTGGTTTGCCATAGCGGTGAGTCAGGCCAAAAAGAGTGTGGGTAAAAAGTTGAGGGCAGATTTTAGCAGATACTGGCGCAGGCAGATACCTGCGCGCTCGGGAGTTGTTTCAAAACTGCATCAAAACAGCCTGGGAAAAGCGGGGCGATCAGTCGAAGTTCAGAAATTGTGACCATGGCAGATAGATAATATTCACCACGACCATCAGCACCAGCGAGATATACGTCGCACCCATGCCGTTGCGGCGCCAGGCAAATTCGCGGTTCTTCAGCCCGTAATAATGGAATAACCGGCCCAGAATCAACAACAAACCGCAGGCGTGGACTGTCCAGATGGGCGAACCGTTCATTTCCATATACAGCAGCAGTAAACAGCCGATGGGCAGATATTCTACGGCGTTACCGTGGACACGGATGGCGGTTTGTAATTCATAGGAACCGCCGTCGCCGGTGGCAATGTGGTATTGCATCCGCAGGCGGACAACATCGAAAGAGAGTTTGATCAAAAGTATGGCAGCAAGCACGACATATAACGCGCTAATCATGATGACTTCCTTGGTTAATCCCTGTTTTCTGGCGGAACTAATGCCTTCCGCTTCGCCGCTATGATAACGGGCTGCCGTAAGACTGTCGTCAGAAAATCCTGAATATTCTCAGAACAAGGTGTCCTGTTCTGGCCAGTCAGGTGCGGGCTGAACAGAGGGCATCTGCCGGTGCAAATCCTGCCACAGGCTGCGCGCCTGCTGCGGAGCATCTGTGCAGTCAGGCGTATGAATAAACAGATACGGTGATAATCCCTGAGATTGCCAGTCGTCGAGTTTTTTAATCCACTGCCCGAACAGCGGACGGTTAGCGTCCAGACTGTCGCCGCCGATAAAACGCACAATGGGCCGGGATGATGTCGCCAGCGCGTGCAGCGGCAGAATCGGTTTTTTGCGTTTAGCTTCGAGCACTGCTTCAGTTGTGGATTTCGAACTGTGAACCGGACGGCTGTCGAGAATGGCGCGGTTAATTCCACGCTGATGTAAGCCCTGATTCAGCGCACGTTCTTCCCCGCCTTTGTTGAAAAAATCTTGATGGCGCACTTCAACGCCGTAATCGAAACCCGCGGGAAGGGCATCCAGAAATTGCCACAGTCGGTCGAGGTGAACGGGGGCAAACGTGGCAGGAAGTTGCAGCCAGAGCTGACCAATGCGTTCACCGAGCGGTTCGAGCGTGCGGTAAAACAAATCGACGTTTTCCTGACAATTCGTCAGTGCCGCTTTATGGCTGATGTCCGATGGGAATTTGAAACAAAAACGGAAAGATTCCGGCGTCATGTCGCGCCAGCGCATCACCACTTCCTGTTTGGGCAGGGCGTAAAAGGTGGTATTGCCTTCGACGCAATTGAAATACCGCGCGTAATCGGCCAGATCACGCAAACCGATTTTTGCCCAGGCGTTGTGGTGCCATTGCGGTAAACCAATATACATAATCATGCTCCCTGTTTTCTGAGCCGGAATTCCCAAATAAAACGCCGCCTCAGCGGGCGGCGTTCAGGCAAGAAATTCAGGGTAACGTTACTCCGGCAGAGCGGCAAGCACTTCGGCAGTTGAACGTACGCGACTGATACGCGGGAAGATAAATTGCACGCTGGACTGATGATGGTCATTGTTGTGCGCGCTGCAGGCGTCTTCAGCAATGACCAGTTCATAGCCGTGTTCCCAGGCGTTACGCGCAGTGGATTCCACGCCGATGTTAGTGGAGATACCGGCCAGCACGATGCTTTTGATGCCACGACGACGCAGTTGCAGATCCAGATCGGTGCCGTAGAACGCGCCCCACTGGCGCTTAATCACCAGCAGATCATTGTCGGTGACGCCCAGCTGTTCCGGGAATTCCCACCAGCTTGCGGGTAAACCGCCCTCCGGTGCAGCCGCAGGGATATCAACCGGTTGTTTCAGCGCTTCGTCAAAAGAATTTGACCAGCCCACGCGAACCATGACGACCGGCGCGCCCAGTTTACGAAAACGATTTGCCAGTTCAGTAGCATTATCCAGCACCTGCTGTGCGGTGTGCGGGCCACCAGCGAACGGTAAAATCCCTTTCTGTAAGTCGATCAATACCAGTGCGGTAGTTTTTGGGTCAAGTTTCATGTGTAGCTCCCGGTTTTCAATAGGGGTAATGAGAGAAAGGAATTATTTACTGCGTGTACAAAGGGGATGGCGCGAGTCTATTCTAACGGGCAGACTGAAATGAGATAATTTTGTTAAATTATGTGTAGCTTGCAACACGAATGAATTTCCGCGTCAGCGTTGACGTGTTCGTACTTATCCTTCGCCGGAAATTCCTTTATAATAGCCGCCTTTTTTCGACCTGAATAAAACCCATTCCGAGCGCTGCTGAGTTTTGCGGCGAGCGACCAGAGTCAATAACCGTTTCTGTGCCTGTGCGCCATGAGGCCGGGTAGTGGGATCAAAAGGATACCGTTATGCGTACTGTATATTGTGGAAAACTGAATGCGTCCAATGTGGGCCAGGAAGTAACATTGTGTGGCTGGGTTAACCGTCGCCGCGATTTGGGTGGTTTGATTTTCATCGATATGCGTGACCGCGAAGGCATCGTTCAGGTTTTCTTCGACCCGGATCAGGCTGAAGCCTACAAACTGGCGTCTGAACTGCGTAACGAATTCTGTATTCAGCTGACCGGTACCGTGCGTGCGCGTCCTGAAAGTCAGTTCAACAAAGACATGGCGACCGGCGAAGTGGAAGTGTTCGCCAGCAATCTGAACATCATCAACCGTTCTGAATCGCTGCCGCTGGACTCCAACCACGTCAACACTGAAGAAGCGCGTCTGAAATACCGCTATCTGGATCTGCGTCGTCCTGAAATGGCTAACCGCCTGAAAGCCCGTGCAAAAATTACCAGTTTTGTGCGCCGTTTCATGGACAGCCATGACTTCCTCGACATCGAAACTCCGATGCTCACCAAAGCCACGCCGGAAGGTGCGCGTGACTATCTGGTGCCGAGCCGTGTGCATAAAGGCAAGTTCTACGCCTTACCGCAGTCTCCTCAGCTGTTCAAACAGCTGCTGATGATGTCCGGTTTTGACCGTTACTATCAGATTGTTAAATGCTTCCGTGACGAAGATTTACGTGCTGACCGCCAGCCTGAATTCACCCAGATCGACGTGGAAACCTCCTTCATGAGCGCTGAACAAGTGCGTGAAGTGATGGAAAAACTGGCCCGCGAACTGTGGCAGGAAGTGAAAGGCGTGGATCTGGGCGATTTCCCGATCATGACTTTTGCAGAGGCTATGCGTCGTTTCGGCTCTGATAAACCGGACCTGCGTAACCCGATGGAAATGGTCGATGTGGCCGACCTGATGAAAAACATCGAGTTCAAAGTGTTTGCTGATCCGGCTAACGATCCAAAAGGCCGCGTGGCTGCGCTGCGTGTTCCGGGTGGTGCCTCCCTGAGCCGTAAGCAAATTGACGAATACGCAAAATTCATCGAAATCTACGGCGCGAAAGGTCTGGCATACATCAAAGTGAATGAAGTGGCGAAAGGTCTGGAAGGTATCCAGAGCCCGGTCGCGAAATTCCTTAACGAAGAACTGCTGGCAGCCCTGATCGAACGTACCGGTGCGCAAGATGGCGACATGATCTTCTTCGGCGCAGCCAGCGCGAAGATTGTGACTGATGCGATTGGCGCACTGCGTCTGAAAGTTGGCCGTGACCTGAAAATCACTAAAGAAGACATGTGGGCACCGCTGTGGGTTATTGACTTCCCGATGTTTGAAGACACCGACGAAGGCGGCCTGAGCGCCATGCACCACCCGTTCACTGCGCCAAAAGACATGACGGCAGAAGAACTGGCGGCTAACCCGGTTTCCGCTATCGCAAACGCCTACGACATGGTGATCAACGGCTACGAAGTGGGCGGCGGTTCTGTGCGTATTCACCGCAGCGAAATGCAGCAAACCGTGTTCAGCATTCTGGGTATTAACGAGCACGAACAGCGCGAGAAATTTGGCTTCCTGCTCGACGCCCTGAAATACGGTACGCCTCCTCATGCGGGTCTGGCATTTGGTCTGGATCGCCTGGTGATGTTGCTGACCGGTACCGACAATATCCGTGACGTGATCGCCTTCCCGAAAACTACCGCGGCTGCGTGTCTGATGACCGAAGCGCCAAGCTTTGCCAACCCGGCTTCACTGCTGGAACTGGGCATCGCAGTGGTGGCGAAAAAAGAAGTGACGCCAGACACAAATACAGAGAATAACTAATGAGCTATAAGCGTCCTGAGTCGATACTGTGCGTCATCTACGCCAGAAACACCGGCAGGGTGCTGATGCTCCAACGAAAGGATGACCCAAATTTCTGGCAGTCGGTGACCGGCAGTCTGGAAGGCGGGGAATCCCCGAATCAAACCACGCAGCGTGAAGTCATGGAAGAGGTCGGTATCGACATTGCAGGTGAAAACCTGACTCTGCAGGATTGCCAGCGCTGCGAGGACTTTGAAATATTTGCGCATTTGCGCCATCGCTATGCTCCCGGCGTGACCCGTAACAAAGAACATTGGTTCTGTCTGGCGTTACCCGACGAGCGTGATGTGGTTCTTACAGAACATCATGCGTACCGGTGGCTCGATAAATCCGCAGCGGCTGCGCTGACGGTGTCTCCGAGCAACCAGCAGGCGATTGAAGAATTTGTAAACTATTCGGTCTGTTAAGACTTTAGACTTTTTGGAGATATTTATGGCAGGTCACAGTAAGTGGGCCAACACCAAGCACCGCAAAGCGGCGCAAGATTCTAAACGCGGCAAAATTTTTACAAAAATCATTCGTGAGCTGGTGACAGCGGCACGTCTGGGCGGCGGCGATGCGGGTTCAAACCCACGTCTGCGTGCGGCAATTGATAAAGCGCTGTCGAACAACATGACCCGCGATACCCTCAACCGTGCTATCGCACGTGGCGTGGGCGGTGACGAAGACACCAACATGGAAACCATCATTTATGAAGGTTACGGTCCGGGTGGCTCAGCCATCATGGTTGAATGTCTGAGTGATAACCGCAACCGTACCGTGGCAGAAGTGCGTCATGCCTTCACCAAAACCGGTGGCAATCTGGGTACCGACGGTTCCGTGGCTTACCTGTTCTCCAAAAAAGGCGTGATTACTTTCGCTCCTGGCCTGGATGAAGACGTGCTGATGGAAGCCGCGCTGGAAGCGGGCGCTGAAGACATCATTTCTTACGATGACGGCGCTATTGATGTCTTCACTGCCTGGGAAAATCTGGGCGAAGTGAAAGATGCGCTGGAAGCTGCCGGTTACAAAGCTGATTCCGCTGAAGTTACCATGATCCCATCGACCAAAGCCGACATGGATGCAGAAACTGCACCTAAACTGTTGCGCCTGATCGACATGCTGGAAGATTGTGACGATGTGCAGGAGGTTTACCACAACGGTGAAATCTCCGACGAGATCGCAGAAACTCTGTAATCTCAGTGCCGCCGGTGGCTACCACCGGCTGGCTATCCTGTTGTGCCTCAGCAGTTTATACTCTCCCCCAACTTTCCAAAAAAGCGACAACACAAGGCGTTGACTGGCTATGGCTATTATTCTGGGGATCGACCCCGGTTCGCGTATTACCGGCTATGGCATTATCCGCCAGACAGGGCGTCAGCTCAGCTATCTCGGCAGCGGGTGCATCCGCACGGTGGTGGACGATATGCCGGGACGTCTGAAACTGATTTACGCCGGTGTGTCGGAAATCATTACCCAGTTTCAGCCTGATTTTTTTGCCATCGAATCGGTGTTTATGGCGAAGAATGCCGACTCGGCTTTAAAGCTCGGGCAGGCGCGTGGCGCGGCGATCGTGGCAGCGGTGAATCAGGATTTGCCGGTGTTTGAATACGCGGCGAGGCAAGTGAAACAGACTGTCGTGGGTACCGGTGCGGCTGAAAAATCGCAGGTTCAGCATATGGTGCGTTCAATCCTGAAATTACCGGCCAATCCCCAGGCGGATGCCGCCGATGCGCTGGCGATTGCGATTACACATTGCCACATGAGCCAGAACGCCATTCGTCTGAGCTCAGACAAATTACAGATGGCTCGCGGACGTATGCGATAGACGCCGCAAGTCCATTAGGCTGGATATTCATCCAGCCTTTTTTATGATATAAACATCGCTGCTTTTGACCTGATAAGGAAAATGAACGTGATAGGCAGACTACGAGGCATTATTCTGGAAAAACAGCCCCCTTTGGTGCTGCTTGAAACTAACGGCGTGGGCTATGAAGTGCATATGCCGATGACCTGTTTTTACGAATTGCCGGAGCTGGGTCAGGAAGCTATCATCTTCACGCAATTTATCGTCCGTGAAGATGCCCAGTTGCTCTACGGATTTAACGATAAACAAGAGCGCGCGCTGTTCCGTGAACTGATCAAGGTGAACGGTGTGGGGCCGAAGCTGGCGCTGGCGATCCTGTCAGGCATGTCGGCACAGCAGTTTGTCAGTGCGGTGGAAAAGGAAGAAATCACCGCATTAATCAAGTTACCTGGCGTCGGTAAGAAAACCGCAGAACGCCTGGTCGTTGAAATGAAAGACCGGTTTAAAGGATTAAACGGTGATCTATTTAACAATCATACTGATATCACGCTACCTGCATCGGCGTCGAAAGCTAAAGAATCTGATGCCGAAGGCGAAGCCGTTGCAGCCCTGATATCCCTCGGATACAAACCACCTGAAGCCAGCCGTATGATCAGCAAAGTGGCCAAGCCGGGTGCGGAATCTGAAACGTTGATTAGAGAAGCGTTGCGCGCAGCGCTGTGAGGTAAACGATGATTGAAGCTGACCGCCTGATTTCTTCCGAAGTTTTCAGTGAAGAAGAAGTCATTGACCGTGCGATACGCCCGAAGTTGCTCAGCGAATACGTCGGGCAACCGCATGTGCGTTCGCAAATGGAAATCTTTATTCAGGCGGCTAAGCAACGCAAAGATGCGCTCGATCACCTGCTGATTTTCGGCCCCCCTGGGCTGGGTAAAACCACGCTGGCCAATATCGTCGCTAACGAAATGGGCGTGAATCTGCGCACGACGTCGGGACCGGTGCTGGAAAAAGCCGGTGATCTGGCCGCGATGCTGACCAATCTTGAGCCGCACGACGTGCTGTTCATCGATGAAATCCACCGTCTGTCGCCGGTTGTTGAAGAAATTTTGTATCCGGCAATGGAAGATTATCAGCTGGATATCATGATTGGTGAAGGCCCGGCGGCGCGTTCCATCAAACTCGATTTACCCCCTTTTACCCTGATTGGTGCCACCACCCGCGCAGGTTCCCTGACGTCACCACTGCGTGACCGTTTTGGTATTGTGCAACGTCTGGAATTTTATCAGGTGGCAGATTTACAGCACATCGTCGGGCGCAGTGCGTCTTGTCTCGGGCTGGAATTGTCGGAGGAGGGCGCGCATCAGATAGCCCGCCGTTCACGCGGTACGCCGCGTATCGCTAACCGCCTGTTGCGCCGTGTGCGTGACTTCGCGGAAGTCAAAGGCGATGGCACCATTAACGGTGATGTGGCTAACGGCGCGCTGGACATGCTGGATGTCGATGCCGAAGGTTTCGATTACATGGACCGCAAACTGTTGCTGGCGATTATTGATAAGTTCACCGGCGGGCCGGTCGGGCTGGATAACTTAGCTGCGGCGATTGGTGAAGAGCGCGAGACGATTGAAGACGTCATCGAACCGTTCCTGATCCAGCAAGGCTTTATTCAGCGCACACCGCGCGGGCGTATGGCGACCAATCATGCGTATAAGCACTTCGGGATTACCAGAGAATCAGAGTAAGCGATTTTGCACGCATAAAAACGGACGCCCTGAGCGTCCGTTTTGCTTATTTCAGCCAGCAGAAATTACTGACTGACTTCACAACGGCTGACCATCCGCCAGTGACGTGGCAACTCGCGCACTTCACCCGCCAGAATCACCTTTCCTGTTGCATGAATATCGGCGCTTGAAGAGCCCACCTGAACTTCAACAGAACCCGGTTCGACGATGCGCTTACCGGCGTGACTGGTGAAATTCAGCATGTCGGTCGGGATGCTGAAATTCAGCGTTGCGGTTTGTCCGGCCTCCAGCTCTACGCGCTCAAAAGCTTTGAGTTCCTGCATCGGGCGTACCAGTGATGCCATACAGTCACGCAGATAAACCTGCACCACCTCGCTGCCCGCCTGATTTCCGATATTGGTGACTTTGATTTGTACTGCAATATCGCCATTTTCGATAGCGACCGGTTGCTGATTGAGTTGCAGATCGTGATAGCGGAACGTGGTGCCGCTCAGCCCGAAGCCAAACGGGTATTTTGCACCGAAGTGGAACGCAATCGGCGTACCGCCACTTTTCAGTTTGTGATTGTAATAATAGGGCATGGCACCGGCGCTTTTCGGTACGGAAACCACCAGCCTGCCGGACGGTGCTTCTTTGCCGCTGACGATATCGGTAATTGCACGTCCGCCTTCCTGACCGGGCGCAAATGCCATCAGGAACCCGGCGACTTTTTCCTCCAGTCCGCCAAGGGAATACGGACGACCGCCGGTCATGACCACAATGGTCGGTTTGCCGGTCGCGACAATCTCTTCCAGCAACTGTTGCTGAACACCCGGTAATTGCAGGCTGTCCGTATCAGAACCTTCACCGACGGTGCCGCTCTGGAATAATCCGGCCAGATCGCCGACAAACACTAACGCGACATCACTTTCCTGCGCCAGTTTCACGGCCTGTGGGATAAGCGCGGTACTTCGTGATACCGGCGATTTTTGCATGGCTGAGCCGGCATCGCCGGGGAAGACCGGCGCGCCCGCTGTGCGTTTTTCAAGAATATGACAACCTTTTGCATACCGGATATTTTGCTCGCCGTAGGCGTCACGCAAGGCCTGTAACGGCGTGGTGACCTGTTCCGTCTGTGCCTCCATTTCGCTGATGATCAGATGCACGGGGAAGCTGTAACCGCTGAGTAACGCCAGCGGATCGTCTGCCGTCGGGCCGATCACTGCGATTTTCTGCCCGGATTTGGGTTTCAGCGGCAGGATGCCATTATTCTCCAGCAGGGTGACGGAACGGACGGCGGCTTTCCAGGCCAGCTCCCGTGTGGCGGGTTGTTGCATTTGTGGCTGCGGATCAAGGGCGTAAGGCTGTTCAAACAGCCCGAGGCGGAATTTTTCGGTCAGCACGCGGGCGACGATCTCGTCAATTTTCGCCATATCAATCAGGCCACGTGAAACCGCATCGGCAAGATGCTGCGCGCAATCGCCTTTCGGCAACTCGATATCCAGTCCGGCATTAAACGCCAGCGCGGCGGATTCCGCGTCGTCATGGCTGACACCGTGATGCTGATGCAGCAGGCTGACGCCGCCGTAATCGGCAACAATCAGACCATCGAATCCCCACTGTTCGCGCAAAACTTCTGTCAGCAGGAAGTGATCGCTGTGACAAGGCTGCCCGTCGATGTCGTGATAAGCCGGCATCACCGAACCGGCATTCGCCAGCTTTACCGCCATCTCAAACGGCAGCAGAAAGGTGTCATTCAGCTCGCGAAAACCCAGATGTACCGGCGCATGATTGCGAGCCCCTTCGCTGAATGAATGCCCGACATAATGTTTCAGCGTGGCCAGCAGGTCACGTTTTTCACCCTGCAAACCACGCACGTAAGCCGTCGCCATGATGCCAACCAGATAAGGATCTTCGCCAAAGGTTTCCTCAGTTCGTCCCCAGCGGACATCGCGGGAAACATCCAGCACCGGCGCCAGGCCCTGATGACAACCAACGCTTTGCGCTTCATCGCGGATAGCGCCTGCAATTTGCTCCACCAGTTGCGGATCCCACGTCGAGGCATAACTCAGGGAAGAGGGGAACAGTGTGGCGTCTTTGCACAATAAACCGACCAGACATTCTTCGTGGAACATCGCCGGAATGCCCAGCTGTGTTTCTTCAACCAGCATTTTTTGCAGCCGGTTCAGGGCGCGCACGCCTTCTGCCGGGCTGACCACGTGCGTTCCCAGGGGGCGCGTGATTTGTCCCGCGCCCAGCGCCAGTTGCTCCTCCAGTGCCAGAGTCTGTTTATGCCCGGCAAAATCATCGCTCAGATCGGACCGTTCTTTATGCTTCCCGTTGCTGTCGAGGATCAGCCAGAACGCGTGCATCTGGGCATATTTCTCAGCGGGCGTCATGCGGGCAAGCAGGTCGGCGACGCGGGTAGCGACGGGCTGTGAAGCATCCTGATACAGGTGAGTCATTTTATATCTCCTTGATTTTCCGGATGGGAACGCAGGGATAACGCGTTAAAAGGCGAAATATAAACAGAAGTATTGAGAATGGACTGCGCGTAAACAATTGAGGAAACGAATATGCATTTTACGTTATTTAATTTTGTTTCCGGTTTGTGAGCAGGATCAGATTGAGGCTGCTCCGGTCAGATGCCTGCTTTTAGCACGAAATCTGAAGCCGATCACAGTTTCATCATCCGGCGAATATTACGACTTGTTTCTGTCTGCGATTCGCCAGAGAATCCGTTTCAGAAAGCAGGATTGTTACTGTCTGACAGGCAAAACCTAAACTTCTCGTTTCTTCGTGTATGACGAAGAGACCGGACGTTTAGGTTTTTTTTTGGCCTGAATTCAGGGGCAGGCCGCCCCTTTGAAATACACCGGCAATGTCGTGCACGACGCCATTACTCTGATGAGATAACACCATGGAATACAGTACATTAGCCGATGAAATTCTCCGCGGAGTGGGCGGAAAGGATAACGTCAACAGCGTGGTGCATTGTGCCACCCGCTTACGTTTTAAATTAAAAGATACCAGTAAGGCCGACGCTGCCGGGCTAAAAGAAAACCCGGGTGTCATCATGGTTGTCGAGAGCGGCGGCCAGTTTCAGGTGGTGATCGGCAACCACGTCGGTGCGGTGTATGAAGCGCTGGTGAAAGGCAGTGCGCTTTCCGACAGCGGCGACGATGACAGCGGTGATAAGGGCAGTTTATTTGCCCGGGCGATTGACGTTATCTCCGGCATTTTTACCCCGTTTATCGGCATCATGGCCGCGTCGGGGATCCTGAAAGGTTTTCTGGCACTGGCGCTGGCGTGCGGCTGGATGGTGCCGGAAAGCGGTACCTATAAAGTCTGGTTCGCCGCCAGTGACGCCATGTTTTACTTCTTCCCGCTGGTGATCGGTTTCACTGCCGGTAAAAAATTCGGTGGTAACCCGTTCGTTACCATGATGATTGGCGGGGCAATGGTGCATCCGCTGATGATCGCCGCGTTTGAGGCACAGCAACCTGGTGCGCAGGGCGAGCATTTCTTCGGTATTCCGCTGGTCTTTATTAATTACGCCTCATCGGTGATCCCGGTGATCCTGGCTGCGTGGGTATCAAGCTGGCTGGAAAAACGGGCCATGAAAATCCTGCCTTCTGCGCTGCGTAACTTTATCACGCCGCTTATTTGCCTGATGGTCGTGGTGCCGCTGACCTTCCTGATTATCGGCCCCGTCGCCACCTGGGCCAGCCAGCAACTGGCTAACGGCTATCAGTTTGTGTATCACATCAGCCCGATGATTGCCGGTGCCTTTATGGGTGCACTGTGGCAGGTGTGTGTGATTTTCGGTCTGCACTGGGGGCTGGTGCCGCTGATGATCAACAACTTCAGTATTCTCGGTCACGACACCATGCTGCCGCTGTTATTGCCCGCCGTGATGGGGCAGGTCGGGGCAGTGATTGGCGTGATGCTGCGCGCCAGAGATGCACGAACGAAGGCGCTGGCGGGTTCAGCCATCAGCGCGGGGATTTTTGGGATTACGGAACCCGCGGTTTACGGCATCAATCTGCCGCGTCGGCGTCCGTTTATTTTCGGTTGCGCCGGTGGTGCACTGGGTGCGGCGGTCCTCGGGTATTTCCAGACCACGGCGTATTCCTTCGGATTCGCCAGCATCTTTACTTTCACGCAAATTATTCCGCCAACCGGCTTTGATAAAACGGTGACCGCCGCCATTGCCGGGACGCTGATTGCCCTGGTGTTTGCTGCGCTGGCAACTTACTTCTTCGGCATGAAAGAAGAAGCGGCAACGCCGGAAATCACCGAAAAGGCCAAAGCGGAGGCCGTTCAGGCGCCACGCGGAAAAACCCTGATTGCCAGCCCGATGACCGGTGCCTGTATCGCACTCGATCAGGTTAAAGACCCGACGTTCGCCAGTGGTTTGCTGGGCAAAGGCGTGGCGGTGGTGCCAGCAGTGGGGCGGGTTGTATCGCCGGTAAATGGTACCGTGGTTTCCCTGTTCAAAACCCATCACGCCATAGGGATTGAATCTGACGAGGGTGCAGAGATTCTGATCCACGTCGGCATCGATACGGTGAAGCTGGACGGCAAATTCTTTACGCCACGCATCGCGGTTGATGCGGTGGTGAAGCAGGGCGATTTGTTGCTGGAATTCGATATGCAAGGCATTTCCGATGCCGGCTATGACCTGACCACGCCCGTGCTGGTCACCAACAGCGATGACTATCTTGATGTCATTCCGGCAAGCGTTGGTCAGGACACCAGCGAACAAGCGCCATTACTCACTTTATTACGATAACGACCAGAGCCAGGAGGTTCACATGAACAAGCAATTCCCAGACAGTTTCTTATGGGGCGGCGCAGTCGCAGCCAATCAGGTGGAAGGTGCATATCTGACTGACGGTAAAGGCTTATCAACATCTGACCTGCAACCGCAAGGCGTTTTTGGTCCGGTGCAGGAACGTACTGAAGGCGATTTCGGCGTGAAAGATGTGGCGATTGATTTCTATCATCGTTATCCGGAGGACATGAAATTGTTCGCCGAAATGGGCTTCACCGTGCTGCGTACCTCAATTGCCTGGACGCGTATTTTCCCGCAGGGCGATGAATTGCAGCCAAACGAAGCCGGTCTGGCCTTTTATGACCGCCTGTTTGATGAAATGGCAAAATACGGGATTACACCGCTGGTGACGCTTTCTCACTATGAAATGCCGTATGGTATCGTGAAAAACCACGGTGGCTGGGGCAGTCGCGACACCATCGGTTTCTTTGAAAACTACGCCCGTACGGTGTTCAGCCGTTATAAAAATAAGGTGAAACACTGGCTGACGTTCAACGAAATCAACATGTCGCTACATGCGCCGTTCACCGGGGTCGGCTTGCCGGAAGACAGCAGCAAACAGGAAATTTATCAGGCCATTCATCATCAGCTGGTGGCCAGCGCCAGAGCGGTAAAAGCCTGCCACGAGATCATTCCTGACGGCAAAATCGGCAATATGCTGCTCGGCGGAATGTTGTATCCGCTGACCTGCAAACCGGCCGATATGATGGAAACCTTGCAGCAAAACCGCGACTGGTTATTCTTTGGCGATGTTCAGGTGCGCGGCGCTTATCCGGCATACATGAAGCGTTTCTTTAAAGATCGTGGCATGGAAATTAATATTACTGCTGAAGATAAAGCGGCACTGAAAGAAACGGTCGACTTTATTTCATTCAGTTATTATATGACCGGTTGTGTAACCACTGACGAAGAGCAAAATATTAAAGCGCGCGCCAATATATTAAATATGGTGCCTAACCCGCATCTGCAAAGTTCCGAATGGGGATGGCAGATTGATCCGGTAGGTTTGCGCTTTTTAATGAATGAACTTTATGATCGTTACCAGAAGCCATTATTTATTGTGGAAAACGGATTAGGTGCACGTGATAAAGTCGAAGCAGATGGCAGCATCAACGACGATTACCGCATTGAATATATCAATGACCATCTGGTTCAGGTACGTGAAGCCATTGAAGACGGTGTGGAAGTGATGGGCTACACCAGCTGGGGGCCGATTGATCTGGTCAGCGCCTCGAAAGCCGAGTTCTCCAAACGCTATGGTTATATCTACGTTGACCGTGATGACCAGGGGAATGGCACGCTGGAACGTCGCCGTAAGAAAAGCTTTTTCTGGTATAAAGAAGTGATCAATTCAAACGGCGCGGCTTTAAAATCCTGATCTGAACTTAACCTTTAATAATAAATAACTGATGCGGCTTATAAATTTATAAGCCGCCTGTCCGCCCTTGTATTGCCCAAAAAAATAATGATGATTTAAAATAATAAAACGGAAATATAAAGATGAAAATTTCTCAGACTTCTGCAACACCTACCTGTAAAGTTAAAAATAATAACCGGTTACTAAAAACCAGTGTTCTGGCGCTGTGTATTTCAATCACAGGTATTCATTCAGCACAGGCTGCGGATAACTGGAATGGTACGGTATTAGGTTTTGAAGCGCCCGGCGAAGGCATGTTCGGCGATATGCTGGGTATTCGCCCGATTATTGAAGACCATGGATTTCATTATCAGCTTGGTTATCTGAGCGAGTCGTCTTATAACGCAGGCGGCGGTTATAACCATGATAAACATCTGGCGTATATCGATCAGTTCTCGCTGACGTTTACCCAGGATCTGGAGATGTACACCGGTATTCCCGACGCGGCCATTGAAGGGAACATTGTTAACCGTAACCACGATGACAACCTGACGTCCAAACGTACGCAGGATCCGCGCGTCGGGTTTAACGATCTCGCCCAGGAAAGCTGGGGCGGACAGTCGATAACCCGTCTGGGCTGGCTGACATTTGGCCGTAGTTTCGATGACCGTAAACTGCACTGGCGCATCGGTATGATGAACAAGAATCAGGATTTCGATCAGATTATCCCGTGTGATTTCCAGCTGCTCAGCCAGTGTGGCGGTAAATCGGCTAACTCGATGACCTGGTATAACTGGAATAAACATTACTGGGGCACCACTTTCCAGTACAAGCTGACGCCAGAACTGACGCTGAAAACCGGTATTATGGAACAAAACCCCGATGCCTCTGACCGCAAATACGCCTGGAGCGGTTCGCTGAAAGGCGCACGCGGCATTCTGTTGCCGATGGAAGCCGAACTGAAAACCAAAGTGAATGGTTTGCCGGGCATTTATAACGTGGGTTTGCTGTATACCAACTCGCCGCAAACCGATTTATCGGAAGGGAAAACGCAGAGCGTGGGCGCAACAGATCCCGAAGGTTATCGCAAACACAGCAGCACCTGGTTTATGTATACCGGTTTCAACCAGCAGGTGACACAACGTGGCGACGATCCGAACCGTGGCATGAGCGTGTCATACAGCCTCGGGCTGGGGGATCAGCGCAGCAACGCCATTCATCATACGCAGGCTGCTTCCATGCGCTATCGCGGGTTGTTTGATGCGCGTCCTGACGACTGGCTGGGTTTTGGTATGACGTATATTAAAATGAGTAATCATTACCGCCAGAATCAGGAAAACCTGAATACGATTTATCAGGTGGATGATTACGGCAATCCGCTCTATACGCCGCTGTCCGGTCACTCGGTGAACGCCGATTTGTACTATCAGATAAAAGTCCGTTCGTGGCTGATTCTGCAACCGGATTTGCAGTACTGGTACCGTCCGGGCGGGGTGAAGGAAACGCAGGATGCGTGGGTGACAGGATTGAAAGCCATCGTCACGTTCTGAGTGCAAATTTTACGTCTGGCTGAGGATCGGATCTGGTAAAATTATCAGGCAGATCCAAAGACTGCGGCAGACAAAACCTGACCATCCATTCGGACGGTCGGGTTTTTCTTTTCAGGGAATAACAATGAAAATCGCCAAAATACTCAATAATAACGTGGTGGTGGTTGTCAACGATCAGCAGCGGGAACAGGTCGTCATGGGCCGCGGGCTGGCGTTTATGAAGAAAACCGGAGACGAACTCGATGACAGTAAAATCGAAAAAATCTTCGCATTACAAAGCGACGAACTGGTCGCGCATCTGACAGAACTGCTCTCGCATATTCCGATGGAAGTCATGACCACCTGCGACCAGATCATCACGCTGGCGCGCGGACGGCTGGGGAAATTGCAGGAAAATTTATACATTGCGCTCACTGACCACTGTAACTTCGCCATTGAGCGACAGAAAAAAGGCGTGCCGATCAGCAACGCGTTACTGTGGGAAACCCGCCGCCTTTATCCTAAAGAGTATGCGCTGGGACTGGAGGCGCTGGAGATTATCCATGCGCGCCTGGGTGTGCGCCTTCCGGTGGATGAAGCCGGGTTTATCGCACTGCATCTGGTAAACGCTCAGCTTAATGGTGAAATGCCGGAAGTGGCGCAAATCACCCGCGTGATGCAGGAAATCCTCAATCTGGTGAAATACCAGCTGCGTATCGAATATGACGAAGAATCGCTGAGTTATCAGCGTTTCGTCACCCATCTGAAATTCTTCGCACAGCGCATGCTCAGCCGCACTGTTGTCGCGGATGACGACATGACCCTGCATGTGGCCGTGAAAGAGAACTATCCGCAAGCCTGGCAGTGTTCGGAGAAAATCGGCGATTACCTTGCCGCCCAATATCAGCGGGATCTGACGACGGAAGAGATCATGTATCTGTCGATCAACATTGAGCGGGTGAGAAAAGAATGTTCGCCTAAAGAAACCCCGTAACCGCACGCATGCGCAAAATTCGTTGCGCGAAATATGACTGTTCACAATTTTTTATGACGGTTTTTTTTGCCACGGTTAATGAGAAAAGGTAGCATCCTTCGCCGTTATTGCACCAAAACAGTTCCGGCTAAAAAAACTACAGTGGGTAAACCCCATAAACGTTGAGGCTTGCAATCGTTTGCTTGCAGCACCCGACGTCAGGTGAAGGTTATTTTTGGAGAACAAGATCGAATGAAGTCTCATAAAAAATCGGCAGAGGCGAAGCACGCGGCGAAAAGACGCTGGCTGGACTCGCACGAACACGGGTATCACAAAAGTATGGGCAATCGTCAGGTTCAGATGATTGCCATTGGTGGTTCTATCGGCACCGGTTTATTTCTCGGCGCGGGCGCGCGTTTACAGATGGCTGGCCCGGCGCTGGCAATCGTGTATGCGGTGTGTGGTATTTTCTCATTCTTTATTTTACGTGCGCTGGGTGAACTGGTTTTACACCGTCCGACCAGCGGCAGTTTCGTCTCTTATGCCCGCGAGTTCCTGGGCGAAAAAGCCTCTTACGTTGCAGGCTGGATGTACTTCCTCAACTGGGCGATGACCGGCATTGTCGATATCACCGCAGTGGCTCTTTACATGCACTATTGGGGAACCTTCGGTGATGTCCCGCAATGGATGTTTGCGCTGGGCGCGCTGGCGATTGTCGCCACCATGAACATGATCGGCGTGAAGTGGTTCGCTGAGATGGAATTCTGGTTTGCGCTGATCAAAGTCGCGGCGATTGCCCTGTTCCTGGTTGTCGGCGTGGTGTTCCTCGGCACCGGCAAACAGCTGGACGGCAATACCACCGGTTTCCATCTGATCACCGATAACGGCGGTATTTTCCCGCACGGGTTGTTACCGGCGCTGGTTCTGGTGCAGGGCGTGGTCTTCGCGTTCGCGGCCATCGAACTGGTCGGTACGGCGGCAGGTGAAACCAAAGATCCTGAGAAAGTGCTGCCGAAAGCCATCAACAGCGTGATCTGGCGTATCGCATTATTCTACGTCGGTTCCGTGGTGCTGCTGGTTCTGCTGTTACCTTGGAATGCGTATCAGGCGGGGCAAAGCCCGTTTGTGACCTTCTTCAGCAAGCTGGGCGTGCCTTACATCGGCACGATCATGAACATCGTGGTACTGACTGCGGCGCTGTCGAGTCTGAACTCCGGCTTGTATTCCACCGGTCGTATTCTGCGTTCCCTGTCGATGGGCGGTTCTGCGCCGAAATTCATGTCGAAGATGAGCGCACAGCAGGTGCCTTACGCCGGTATTCTGGTCACTGTGGGTATTTATGTCATCGGCGTGGTACTTAACTACTACGTGCCATCGCAGGTATTTGAAATTGTCCTGAACGTCGCGTCACTCGGCATCCTCAGTTCATGGGCTTTCATCATCGTATGTCAGATGAAACTGCGTAAGGCTATCAAAGAAGGCCGTGCGAAAGACGTCTCCTTCAAAATGCCGTGGGCACCGGTCACCTCGTGGCTGACGCTGGCATTTCTGGCGGGCGTGCTGATACTGATGGCGTTTGACTATCCGAACGGCACTTACACCGTGGCGACGATTCCGGTACTGATTATCCTGCTGGTTCTGGGCTGGATTGGTCTGCGCAAGCGTGCGGCGGAAGTCCATGCTGAGCAGGCCGCTCACGAAGAAGCACATCACGAAAGTCTGGATGCGAAGTAATTAATTTACTTCAGAGATTTTCAGCAAAGGGCTGCCGCAAGGTGGCCCTTTTTGTTACATGCAGCACTAAAAATGTTGTTGCCTGTAAAAAATCCGAAAGCGTGAAAGTATCTCTCATCTTTGACTAGGCTTACTCTTTAGTTAAAAGAGGCAAACCTATGTTTAAGATTATGTTACAGATTTTCTCCAGCCCGGAAAAATTCCTCGGGCTGTTCAGTGCAGCAGACATGGAAGATACGATTGAGGAGGGTGAGCGTATTTTGATTGATGAAAACGGTACCGCCTCGGTGAATCCGGCAAATCAGGATATGCGTGAAGACTTCGACCGCCACGTCAAACGCATGAGCGTGCTGTAATGGCGACAGCGGTTTTCATGGTGTTAATGGTTTGCGGGTACTGGTACACCACCCGCGACATCTCATCGCGCTTCAAACTCAAACGTACCTTCGGCTGGGACGTCTATTTTCTGGTGGCGTTATACGGCTGCATTTTTGTCCTGCAGGGTGTGCTGGTGATTGCGCTGGTTTATATGGCGCTGTGGGGAATTTCAGAAGTCGTTAACTGGCTGCCTGCTATCCCGCATTTGCATCAGGATGTGCATTACCACAGAGATTTCATTAACTGGAGTTTCTTAGGCATTCAGGCGCCGGTCGTCATCATGCTCGGTGTTTCCGTGATGCTGTGTCTGGTGCGCACCACCTGGTCGCCGGGCTTGCGGCTCAATACTGCCGGACGCAAACAGTTGTACAAACAGCTCACCCGCGCCAACGGTGTGGAAGGGCTTTTGTATCAGTGCATGGAAGAGGGCGATATGGTGTTTATCACCTTACAGTCGCGGCGCGTCTATATTGGCATGGTGCATACCGCGCGATGTGAAACCAGTTCGTCGGACAATGTGGTGGTGATCCCGATGGTCAGCGGGTATCGCGATAAAGATACACTGGAGCTGCGCGTCGAGCATAACTATGCCCGTTATTATCAGGAACACGGCATTACGCCGGTATCGGATCCGGTGAATGCGCTGAAATTTCGCAAAGTGATTTTACTCAGTCAGATTGAAACGCTGTCGCTTTTCGACCCTTCAAGCGCCTGTGCATTTGAGAAGTTAATCCCGATTATCGAGGAAGAGAATCAGAGAAAAATCGGAGAGAAGGACGCCTGAAGCCAGACGTCCTGAATGAATCACACGATGGTGAAGCTGAAATCGCTCAGGCCTTCGATACCACCGGTAATCACATCACCGCGCACCACAGCGCCAACGCCTGCCGGTGTGCCGGTGTAAATCAGATCGCCAGGTTTAAGTTCAACGGCCTGCGACAGATAACTGATGACATCCGCCACCTGCCAGATCTGATCACGTAAATCACCGCGCTGACGTTTTTCACCGTTCACATCCAGCCAGATTTTACCGCTGGCAGGATGACCGGTCTGACTGACGGGCAGCAGCGGGTTGGCCGGTGCGGAATCATCAAAACCTTTGGCGAAATCCCACGGACGACCTTGCTTCTTGGCCTGCGCCTGAATATCGCGCCGGGTCAGATCCACGCCGACGGTATAACCCCAGACATGCGACAGCGCATCTTCAGCCGTGATATTTTTGCCACCTTTGGCAATCGCGACAACCAGTTCCACTTCGTAATGCAGATCTTCGGTCAGTGTCGGATAAGGCACGTTACCGCTGGCAGGGATAACGGCATCAGCGGGTTTGCCAAAGAAGAACGGCGGCTCGCGATCCGGATCATGACCCATTTCGCGGGCGTGCTCGGAATAGTTACGGCCAACGCAGTAAACGCGGCGCAATGGAAAACGGGCGCTCTGGCCTTCGACGGCGAGAGACGGAACTTCGGGTGCAGCAATTACATATTCGGTCATCGTATTCACTTCACAAAGTTGTCGAATTAACATATTTGCAAAGCGAATCAATATTGACCAGTAAATTTATGTTACTGGTCAATGTCTCACTGTCAGGCTTTGTAACGTGGTGCCGCGTGAGCTTGCAGGAAGTTCGGCACCATCGCGCCGCGCAGGGCATCAAAGTCGTCCCACTGTTTTTCGTCCTGCAATGGCGGAATAGTGATTTTTTCTTTGCGGTCGAAGCCCAGCAAGGCAGCATCCACCAGTTCACCGACTTCCATTACCCCTGGTACTTCATCAATATTTTTACCCGAACGTTCCCAGATTTCTGTACGCGTTGCGGCAGGTAATACGGCCTGAACGTACAAACCGCGCTCTGCCATTTCAAATTGCAGCGTCTGGCTGAAGGTCAGCACAAAAGCTTTCGTCGCGGAATACACAGCAGATTGCAGCTCCGGCGTCAGCGCCATTACCGAGGCGATATTAATAATCGCGCCGTCTTTATGCTTGATCAGACCATCAAACGCCACGCGGGAAAGGCGTGCCACCGAGGTAACGTTCAGGGTGATCAGATTCTCGATGGCATCGGCATCACTGTTCTCAAAACCGGCTTTGAGTGACGCCCCTGCGTTATTGATCAGCAGGGAAATTTGCGGCGTCGCGCGGATAAAATCTTCGACCCGTGACAGATCTTCGCTGCGGGTTAAGTCTGCGGGTAACACAGTCACTTTTACGCCGGTGTCCTGTTGCAGCTTTTCAGCCAGCGCATTCAGGCGCTGTGCATCACGGGCCACAAGAATAAGATCATAGCCGCGTTTAGCGAGACGATCGGCGTATGTCGCACCAATACCGGTGGATGCGCCGGTGATTAACGCCAAAGACTGAGAACGAATGGAATCTGACATGAGAACCTCTGGGTTGATTAAGTGGTTTAATAATGAAACCAGATGATTTTTAGCACTGGTAGTTTTATAATGCAACCAGATTCTTTAAGCAGGAGGTGCCATGAAACGAACACGTCTGGAAAACACGCCTTGTCCGGCTGGCCGCGCATTGGATCTCATTGGTGACTGGTGGACGCTGCTGATTGTCCGCGACGCCATGCGTGGCATTTCGCGTTTCAGCGAGTTCCAGCGCAGTCTGGGTGCTGCAAAAAACATTCTCAGCGCACGCCTGAAAGCGCTGGTGGCCGAAGGCATTTTGAAAATTGAACCGGCGGCCGATGGCTCGGCGTATCAGGATTACGTGCTGACCGAAAAGGGGCTGGCGCTGCAACCGGTGCTGGTCGCGCTGGGGCAGTGGGGAAGTGAATACCTGTTTGAGGAAGGCGAAGCCTGTACGCAGCTTGTGGACAGTGAAAACCGCCAGCCACTGCGCAAACTGGAAATCCGAGCGCAGGACGGACGGGTGCTGGAGAGCCGGGATATTACGGCGATCATTCCTGAGATTTAAAATTTGAACTCGATCCGCTCCCTCACCTGCGAAGGGGAGGGCTGGGGTGGGGTATTAATGGCATCTCAGTCACAACCCTTTTTTTCGAGCTGTCTCTAACTCTTTGATTTTAATAAAACACACGAGCCGCACAAAAAAGAGGGTATTTCTGCCAAAACAGGGATAATTTCTTGCAGTTCAAAGCATAAACATTAAAACTCAACAGTTCACTGCCGTACAGGCAGCTTAGAAAATTCCCGAACAGGCGCGCACCATGCTCTTCCGGTTCACTGCCGTACAGGCAGCTTAGAAATGAATCGATCGGGCCGCTCGCTAACCAGTGCGGTTCACTGCCGTACAGGCAGCTTAGAAAAACCATATAGACGGTTACATTACCGGTGGCGGGTTCACTGCCGTACAGGCAGCTTAGAAATCCAGTTTCTGGAAGTTGGCACCGGCGAAAAGGTTCACTGCCGTACAGGCAGCTTAGAAACAGAATCGGAATGCCTTCACTGCGCATCTGACGTTCACTGCCGTATAGGCAGCTTAGAAACTGTATTGTTATAAATCAGCATCGTGCCGTTAGTTCACTGCCGTACAGGCAGCTTAGAAATTACCTCGGCAACCAGCTGGAACCATATTACGGTTCACTGCCGTACAGGCAGCTTAGAAATCAGGGTAACCTTGCCGCGTTCGGCGTATCCGGTTCACTGCCGTACAGGCAGCCGCGTGCAACTCACTGCAAACCATAAAAACTCTCTGGAAGCAGTATCTCATCCCAGCATTTTGCCCATTTTCTATGTGTGGATATCCAGTTATTGTCTGCTCGCTGCGGCAAAATCCGCAGTCAGGCTTAGGAACCTGTGCACAAAGGTGGCACGTTCATTGTGTCGGCGCTTAGTCTCAACTTTATAAAGTAGTTTCAATACTGCATTATGACGTTCTGGTGACTCAGGCGGGGCAGCTTTTTGGCTGGTCGGTAACCTTTGGCCGATTCCTAACCTTGTCTGAGTTACCACCCGCGGGCTTAGGAACTCCGGTGGTAGCTGTTGTTACCTAAAGGAGAATTTGTGATGGAAATACGAACCAACGAAACATCCCCCGATTCATGGACGCTCACCGATCGCTGTCGTTTGCTGGCAAATGCGCTGGTGAATCCGCAAAATAGAGCCGCGCAGGATCAGCTGTGCATGATGCTGCACAACCAGCTCGAAATTCTTGAAGTGGCGCTATCGGAGCCGATTCCCGAACATCGCAAGAATTTAGGTATCCCGGAAGATGATGGTTTATTTGATTACGCCGACTCTGAACCTGATGAATTATGCGATCAGTGCATGGCGCTGAACTTCACGCTAATGACGCTGCATGACCGAAAAATAAAAGAAATCATCGCGTATATCTTGTGGGAACGGTTCGAGATGCTGCGCTGCTCGCTGTATTCCTCATCTGAGGAGCTTGCCGCATGAACAAAGACTGGCATCAGGCTGACATTATTGCGGCAATAAAAAAGAAGGGCACCACGATGGCGGCGGTTTCACGCCGCGCTGGTTTAAGCTCATCGACGCTCTCGAATGCGTTAATCCGTAAATGGCCGAAAGGTGAAAGGTTGATAGCGGAAGCCATCGGCGTAAAAGCCGAAACCATCTGGCCGAGCCGTTACACCGAAATTAAATACAACTAAGATCGGCTCCCTCCCCTGCGAAGGGGAGGGTTGGGGTGGGGTATTAAAGCGAAATCAATAAGTTGAAGTTTTCTCACACGAGGTGTCAGTCCTTAAAACCCCCTCCCAACCTCCCCCTTCGCAGGTGGAGGAGCAAGGTAAAACCACAGTTTGCGGGAGTAAAAAACCTTACCTCGCAATCCTCTCGTGCCAGTATTTGGTGAACTCTTCCTCGCCGTTCAGGCTGACCACCATATCGCCGCTGACGATAAAGTGCGTCAGGTCGCTGCGCAGTTCGAGGGTGATTTCAGCTTCCATCCACCAGCCTTCACGTCCCATTTTCATGCTCTGCGTCAGCAGATAACGGGCGGAAAGCGGATCGCTGTTGCTGACCGTCAGTTCCCGGCGCAGATTATGATCGACCGTCGTGTCGATATCATCGAAGCGGTAAACGCCTTCACCGAAAACGCCACCCACGCCGTTGGTCACGCTGGTCCAGCTGTCGGTGAGGAAATCGTAAGTGATGTTGCGATCCACGCGCCCCGGCGACAGCAAGGTTTGCGGCGTCAGCGGCGCGCTTTGCGGTTCTTTGATCGGACCTGCAATTGAAACCGGCTGCTCACACACCGGCAGGCTGAGCTGCGCGCTGTGCAAATCTAACGTCAGCGTCGCCGCTTCTGCCATCGGCCAGATCATCGGCCAGAAGGTGGTCGCCAGCGAGATACGCATCCGGTGACAGGTAGCAAAACGGTGCGCGATACCATCGAGTTGTACCGGTACTTTGACTTTCTGACCGGGGAGCAGCGGTACAGATTTGTCGTGACCTTGCAGATGGGAAAGGTTCAGCCAGCCGTGGGTGACGCGGTGTACTGAGCCGTCCGGCGCAACGTCTGACAGCCGGACGTACAGCATCGCCGCCGGTTTATCGCTGCTCAGTTCGACGGTAAATTCGGGGAAACCGAAAATGGTCAGCGGTTCGGCCAGCGGTTCGCCGTCGAAGATTTCTGCCATGCCGTCATCGACACGCTGGTCCGGCGGCATTTCACCGGGCACGCCTGCGCCCATCCATTCACCTGCCATCAGACCGTGATTCTGCGGCGAACAGATATTGATTACGCCCGCGTCAGCGTCGGGCTGGGTATTGAGCTGTCCGCGTGTCAGCCAGCGCGGGCTGTGATTGATATTGCTGGCGGTGCCGCGATCAAACCCCACCCATTCGCCACGACTGACCGGACGCATCGCCGATGGCGGCTGGCTGTCCTGCAACCAGGTCTGGATCATCGGGCCTTCCATCGCGCCGTTGTCTGCGCCTTTCAGCCAGTGATCCCACCAGCGCACGGCTTCCTGTAAGAAGCCAATCGCCGGTTCCGGCGTGCCGTCCTGCGGATAGATATGTGCCCACGGGCCGAGAATGGCGCGGCGCGGAACCTGCAAATTATCCATCAGACGGAATACGGCATTGCTGTAAGCGTCTGCCCAGCCGCCGATCGCCATCACCGGACACTGAATGGCAGACCAGTCTTCGCACACGGAACCGTGCTGCCAGTACGCATCGCGCAGCGGATGTTCCATCCACAGCGCCGGGAAGAACGGCATGTTTTCCAGACGGTTCAGCCAGTCTTTGTACCAGTTATCGCCGACCAGCGCAGGATCGGAAGGGCGGCTCTGGTACGCCAGCATAATGCCGCCCCACCAGAGGTTATCATTGAGCAGGCAGCCGCCTTTGTAATGAATATCGTCGCGGTAACGGTCATCCGTTGAACAAACCGTGATGATGGCTTTCAGCGCGGCGGGTCGGCGGGCGGCAACCTGCAAACCGTTAAATCCGCCCCAGGATTTCCCCATCATGCCGACGTTGCCGCTGCACCAGGGTTGTCCGGTGATCCACTGAATGACTTCCAGTGCGTCATCCTGTTCCTGCAACAGATATTCGTCGGCCAGCAATCCGTCGGATTCGCCGCTGCCGCGCATATCCACACGTACGACTGCGTAGCCATTTCCGGCGAAAAAGCCGTGCATCGGTTCATCGCGGGTGCGTGTGCCGTCGCGTTTGCGGTAGGGAATGTATTCGAGAATAGCCGGCACCGGCTGGCGCTCGGCGTCATCCGGCAGCCATAAACGTGCGGCGAGACGCGTGCCGTCGCTCAGCGGGATCCACAGATGTTCGGTCACGGTGACGGCGTGAGGGAATTCGGTCACGATGCGTTTGGTGCTCATAAGACTCCTGTCGAAGGAATGGCTGCCGCAGGAAGCGCCGTGCCACGCAGGGCGAGAACCTCGTCCAGCCAGCTGGTGCGCATCTCCGGTACGGAGGTCAGCAGTTTTTCGGTATAGCTGTGCATTGGCGCGCTGAAGACCACGTCGGTATCGCCGCTGGCGACCACCTGACCCTGATACATCACCGCTACCTGATGGGCGATACGTTTTACCGTGCCCAGATCATGGGTGATAAACAGATACGACAGACCGAGTTGTTTCTGTAAGCGGCGCAGCAGATTCAGCACTTCTTCTGCCACCAGCGGATCCAGCGCTGAGGTGGCTTCATCGCAGATGATCAGTTCCGGCTGTGCAGCCAGTGCGCGGGCGATACAGACGCGCTGCTTCTGCCCGCCGGACAGTTCACCGGGACGACGGTCGATCAGTTTGACCGGCAGTTCAGTCAGGCGCAGTAATTCTTCTACACGTTCGCGAACCTGCTTTTTGTTCATGCCAAAGTAAAAGGTCAGCGGGCGTCCGATGATGTCCAGCAGCGTCTGGCGCGGATTGAGCGCCACGTCAGGTAACTGATAAATCATCTGCATACGGCGCAGCGTTTCTTTATTGCGCTGGTGAAAATTGTGCGAAAGCGACACGCCGTCGAAATCCACCGTGCCTTCAGTGTCGGGCAGCAATCCGACCAGCGCCCGTGCCAGCGTGCTTTTCCCGCTGCCGGATTCGCCGATAATCGCCAGCGTTTTGCCGCGCGGCAGTTGCAGGCTGACATCGTTTACCACGCGTTTACCATTGTAGCCGGTACTCAGTTTACGCATCGTCAGCAGCGGCTGTCCGGCAGTTTCATGGCCTTCTGCCAGCGGCGTCAGTGCCTGTTCGCGCTCCGCAACCAGCCTGCGGGTATATTCCTGCTGCGGATTTTCCAGAATGGTTTGCGTGTCGCCGGTTTCCACTTCTTTGCCGTGACGCAGCACCATAATCCGGTCGGCAAGCTGGGCGACAACGGCCAGATCGTGGGTGATATACAGCGCGGCGGTGTTGAATTCGCGCACCAGTTTGCGCAGCATCACCAGCACTTCAATCTGCGTGGTGACGTCCAGCGCGGTGGTTGGCTCATCCATGATCAGCAAATCGGGTTTACAGGACATCGCCATTGCAGCCATTGCGCGCTGGAGCTGTCCGCCGGAAAGCTGATGCGGATAGCGTTTACCGATGTTTTCCGGATCCGGCAAATCCAGCGAGCGGAACAGTGAAATCGCCCACTGACGACTCTCTTCTTTGTTCATCAGACCGTGGCGAATGGGGCCTTCGCAGACCTGTTTTTCGATGGTCAGCGCCGGGTTAAACGAGGCGGCTGCGCTTTGTGCCACATATGCCACGCGCCTGCCGCGCCATTCACGCTTTACGCTGGAAGGCTGAGAAACAATGTCAGTGCCATCCAAAAAGACTTCGCCACCGGCAATCCGGCAGCCCTGTCGCGCATAGCCTAACGCTGCCAGACCAATAGTGGATTTGCCCGCACCGGATTCGCCAATCAGGCCGAGCACTTCACCCGCCGACAGCTTCAGGGAAATATCCTGCACCAGCGGTGATCCGTCGAGGGTGTCGATGCGCAGCCCGCGCATTTCTAAAATCGTGCGTGTCATGCTTCATCTCCATGCGGCAGGCTGTTACGCGCCAGCAGCCAGTCGACCACCAGATTGACGCCAATCGTCAGCAGGGCAATCGCCGCCGCCGGATACAACGGCGCGAACTGACCAAAGTTTATCGCCTGCGCATTGTCGCGCACCATGCTGCCCCAGTCGGCATAAGGCGGCTGAATGCCCAGACCTAAGAAGCTTAAGCCAGCGATAAACAGGAAGGTAAAGCAGAAACGCATACCAAACTCTGCCAGCAGCGGTGGCAGGGCGTTGGGCAGAATTTCTTTGAACAGCACCCAGCGTAAGCCTTCACCTCGCAGACGGGCCGCTTCGACGTATTCCTGACAGACAATTGCCTGCGCTACCAGCCTTGCCAGACGAAACACGCGTGTGGCATCGAGCAGGGCGATGGTCAGTACCAGCACCGGAATGGACGTACCCATAACGGACAGCACGATCAGCGCGAAAATCAGCACCGGAATCGACATCACGGTATCAACGATGCGTGAGAGCACCACATCGACCCATTTACCGTAAATCGCCGCCGTAAAGCCGGTGACGATGCCGATGATAAATGAACTGAAAGTGATGGTCAGCGCGATAGCAATGGTGGTGCGCGCACCGAACAGAATGCGGGAAAGCATGTCGCGCCCGAGACTGTCAGTACCGAACGGCGTGGCGGCGGAAGGCAGCAGCCAGATATCGCCGACCTGTTCGGTTTCGCTGTGCGGAGCGAGCCATGGCGCAAAAATAGCCGCCAGCAGGTTCACCGCAATAATCACAATACCAATCCAGGCCGAGAGCGGGATGTTAATGAAATATCGGTTCATGAGTTCCCTCTTTTAGCGCGCATGGCGCAGGCGTGGATTGCACCAGATCGCCAGTAAGTCGGCGGTGGTGTTGAGGAAAATATAGGTGCCGCCAAACAGCAGACCGCAGGCCTGAACCACCGGCAGATCGCGCTTGGTTACCGCGTCCACCATGTATTGCCCGATGCCCGGATAGACAAACACCACTTCCACCAGGATCACACCGACCACCAGATATGCGAGGTTAAATGCCACCACGTTGATGATGGGGGCAAGGGCGTTTGGCAGGGCGTGAGAAACCACAATGCGCCAGCGGGGAATGCCCTTTAGCACGGCGCTTTCGATATACGGGCTGGACATGACTGCCGTCACCGAGGCACGCGTCATGCGCAGCATGTGCGCCAGTACCACCAGCGTCAGGGTGAGCATCGGCAGGGTGCAGACGTAAAGACGGTCAATAAACGACGAACTGCTGTCGACCATCGCCAGACTGGGGAACCACGTCAGGCGGATGGCAAAAGCAATCACCAGAATGTAACCGACGAAGAACTCCGGCACCGAAATGCTGATAAGCGTCAGCGTATTTGCCAGCCGGTCAAAAACAGAACCGCGCCATATTGCCGACGCGATACCCAGACCTACCGCCAGCGGAATGGCGATCACTGCCGCGTATCCGGCGAGGAACAAGGTGTTAGCCAGACGCGGCAGCAGTTCGTCACTGATGGCGCGCCCGTTCGCCAGTGAATGCCCTAAGTCGCCGTGCATAATACCCGCCAGCCAGTGCAGGTAGCGCAGCACCGACGGTTCATCCAGCCCCAGTTGCAGGCGCAACGCGGCAACGGTTTCAGGCGTGGCACTCTGACCTAAAATGGCCGTGGCGACATCACCGGGCAGCATTTCCGTGCCGATAAAAATCAGCACAGAAACCAGCCACAGCGTGATAATGCCCAACAGAACCCGCTGTAAAATCCGTTTTTTCATCATGCCTCCAGCCAGACGCGCTCTGCCAGACGACCACCCATAAAGTTGAACATCGGGTGCGGCTTGATACCGCCGACTTTTTTACTGGCGGCGTCGAGATAATCGCCAAACAGCGGGATCATCGCGCCGCCGTTATCGCGCACAATACTTTGCAGTTCGCCATAGATTTCCGCACGTTTGCCTTCATCAAGCAGTGAACGGGCCTGCAACAGCAGGGCATCAAATTTCTCATCTTTCCAGTGCGTGTCGTTCCATTTGGCGGTGGACTGATAAGCGGTGGAGAACATCTGATCAGCCGTCGGACGTCCGCCCCAGTAACCCATGCTGAACGGCGCTTTCATCCACACATCGTCCCAGTAGCTGTCGGCAGGCTGGCGCTTGATGTTGACCTGAATGCCGCCTTTCTGCGCCTGTCCCTGGAACAGGGCGGCAGCATCGAGCGCACCGGCAAAGGCGGCGTCAGAGGAAGACAGCTCGATCTTGAGATCCGTCAGACCGGCCTTTTTCAGATAGAACTGTGATTTATCCGGATCGTAAACGCGCTGTTCCAGACTGTGGTTGAAGAAGCGGTCGGTTTTCGGGATCGGATGATCGTTACCCAGCGAACCGTAGCCACGCAGTACCGTGTCGAGGATCTTCTGACGGTCGATACCGTGTTTAATCGCCATGCGCACGTCGTTGTTGTTGTACGGTGCGACGCTGCAATCCATCAGGAAGGTGAAGTGCTGGCCGCCGGAAGAACGCACAATGTTGAGCGCCGGGCTGCGTTTGAGGAAATCGACAGTTTTAAAATCGACGCGGTTAATCGCGTGAACCTGACCAGAAATCAGGGCGTTGGTACGTGCAGTCGGGTCGTTGATGACCAGCACTTCTACGGCATCGACAAAGGCGCGATCCGGTTTCCAGTAGTTCGGGTTGCGCTTGAACAGCGAACGCACGCCCGGTTCGTACTGGTCAAAGACATAACCGCCGGTACCAATCGGGTGCGACCAGTCGGTGAAGCCGTCCGGAACCACGACCAGATGGTAATCCGCCAGCAGATACGGCAGGTCGGCGTTACCGCTGTCGAGGGTAATGAGGATCTGGTTATTGCCCTGTTTAGTCAGGCCGGTAATCGGTGCCAGCTGGCTTTTGATGGCACTTTTTGATTTGTCGCCGCGATGCAGGTTGATGGAGTAGAGAATGTCATCGGCATCGAGTTTTTTGCCGTTATGGAAAGTCACGCCATCGCGAACGGCAAACACCCATTCGGCGGCACCCGGTTTGGCTTCCCAGGCGGACAACAGTTCCGGCGTGGCTTTGTTATTTTCATCAATTTCCACTAGACCGTTCATCAGCATATATGCCTGATTTAAGGGCACCCAGTCGCTGAATAATGTCGGGTCGAGCGTATCGCTGGTATTTCCCCCTGACATACCCAGTTTTAATACGCCGCCTTTTTTCGGTTCCGCCGCAAAAGCAGAGAACGGTGAAAAACCTAAGGCACTGGTAATACCCACAGCGGAAGCGCTGGTAATAAAGCCGCGACGGCTAAGTTGTGCATCCTGCATTAATTTCGTCAAAGGGGAATTATTATCTTTCATTAATTATCTCCATAGTACGTGCTGGAATTTTATAGGTGCAGGCGAAATACCCCGGGTGTGTCTAATTGGCGCAATGGATTGCCTTGATGATTTATATCAAAACCCCCTGTTGAACTTGCATGAGAATTTATCATGAGGGTATGCGAAAAATGCGCGGCAGAACACCCTGAAAAGCTTTATTTTTCCAGCTAATCACTATGAGGAAAGGAAAGGGACCCGTGGAACTGCATACGGTTGTCGGCTTAATTGGCGTGTTTTGCTACCTTCTGGCTTATGCGCTGGTTCAGATGCGCAGGCTAGCGGTTGATGCTAACAGTTACGCCTATCTTAATATAATCGGCGGTGTGTTTGGCCTGTATTCGTTAAGCCATGATTTTAACCTTGCATCCTGTATTTCACAGTCATGCTGGCTGTTGTTTACATTAATTGGTATGAATTCTGCGAGAAAACGCAGATATCTGGAGAAAAATAAAATCCCGCCGGCTGATGTCAATTCATAATATTTTATTATGATGTCGGATTATTATTATTTTTTATAAAACACTGTGATCGTGGTCTCGTCAATCCTGCTGAATATTCTTCGCCAGACCGGATATCTGGTCTGGCAAATTTATTCGCTTAAGGCTGTTTTAGCCAGTTAATCACTTTATGCACCACAGGTTTCAGGAACCTGTCCTGAGGCGTCAGCATGTAGCATTTTCCGGCAGCAGCCAGTTTGCCGGGATGCGCCGCAACCAGCTGACCACTGTTAACGTAATCCTGCACCAGTCCTTCCCAGCCCAGCAAAATTCCATCTCCGAGCACCGCTGACTGCACCAGAAACGGATAGTTATTGGCGCGCCAGGTTCTGCGCGGCGTCACGAAACTCACCTCCTGTGAGGCAAACCAGTCGCGCCAGCCGGTCCATTCGCGCTGCGGGTCATCCTGTATAAGCAAGGTTTGTTCGAGTAAATCGGCGGCGCTGGCATCAGGCGGCAGGCGTTTGAGAAATTCCGGTGAACACATCGGATAGCACACTTCATCGAACAACGCCTGTACGTGATAACCGGGCGGCGGCTCGCGCAGATAGAAGATAGCCAGATCGAATTCTGATGACTTGAGATCAGAAAAGCTGTCGGAAATCTTCATGCGGATTTGCAGGTCCGGCAGAAGCTGGCGCAAAGACGAGAGACGGGATGAAAGCCACAGACCACTCATGGCGCTGGTGCAGGCCAGCGTGACCTGCGGTAAACCGTTCCAGCCCATCACCTCAGCGGTGGATTGTGAAATATCCCCCAGCAGCTTTCGCACCTGCTGGGCATAGGTTTCCCCGCGCGGTGTCAGCGTGGTTTTCCGCTGGGCACGCTGGAAAAGCTTACAACCCAGCATTTCTTCCAGCTGGATAATCTGCCGGCTGATGGCGCTTTGGGTGAGATTCAGCTCGTCCGCTGCCCTTGAAAAACTGCAATAACGCGCCACGCATTCAAAAGCCACCAGCGTGTTGAGTGGCGGTAACGGTTCTATCTGCACGGTAAAAATCTCTCCGGATGGCGTTTAGCAGTTTTCCAGCATCTGTGAAATGGTCAGGCCAACCTGCTGAACGGCGCGCTCAGTTTTCGCCGTCAGCGTCTGGGCATAGTTGATGCGCAGACAATTGCGATATTTCCCTGAGGCAGAGAATATCGAACCGATGGCGATTTGCACTAAATGTTCTTCCAGCAGCCGGTTCAGCCGCTGCGTATCCACGCGTTCGTCGAGTTCGATCCACAACAGAAATCCTCCCTGCGGACGGCTGACACGCGTGCCACATGGGAAATATTTCATCACCCAGTCGGTCATGGTGCACAGATTGCGCTGGTACTGATTACGCATGCGGCGCATGTGTTGCAGATAATGCCCCTGTTTGATGAAATCCGCGATGGCGATTTGCGGCAACGTGGCTGATGCGCCGGTGGTGATGTATTTCATGTGCAGGGCGCGGTCATGATAACGGCCCGGCGCAATCCAGCCGACGCGCAAACCGGGCGCCAGCGTTTTGGAAAACGAACTGCACAGCAGCACGCGGCCATCTTCATCAAACGAGGTAATGGTCGCCGGGCGCGGATACTGATAGGCCAGTTCACCGTAAACATCGTCTTCAATAATCGCGATATCGTAGCGTTGCGCCAGACGCAACAGGCTTTTTTTACGGTCATCCGGCATGTTGTAACCGAGCGGATTATTACAGTTGGGCGTCAGCTGTATGGCTTTAATCGGCCACTGCTCCAGCGCCATCTCCAGTGCTTCCAGACTGATTCCGGTAACCGGATCGGTAGGGATTTCCAGCGCTTTCATGCCAAAGCCTTTCAGAGTCTGCATTGCGCCGTGAAAACTCGGGGAGTCCACCGCCACGATATCGCCGTGTTCACATACTGAACGGATGGCGATAGACAGGGCTTCATGACAACCGGTGGTGATCAGGATGTTGCTGGCATCCATATGGCTGCCGCTGTCAATCATCAGACGGGCGATCTGTTCACGTAAGTCTTCGGAGCCATAAATACTGTCGTAATGAAACGCGCTCAGATTCTGATGCTGTCCGGCGCGCCCCATCAGACGGCTGAGAGGTTTGAGCGTGGCGGCAGTGACATCCGGAGAGCCGCGGCCTAACTGAATCACACCGGGACGATGCGGGGAAGTGATCAGCTCCAGTACCTGATCCCACTGGGAAATATCCACCGGACGTTGCGTCGGGCGGCATACCGCAGGAAGAGCAGCCTGAATGCGGGCATCCTTGACGAAGTAACCCGATTTCGGGCGGGCTTCCACCAGCTGTTTTTCTTCCAGCACGCGATACGCCTGCTGAACTGTACTGACGCTGACGCCATGTTCACTGCTTAACACCCGCACTGAAGGCAGACGGATACCCGCCGGATACAGCCCCTGTTCAATGCGATCACTCAGGACATTTGCCAGATTTTCGTAACGATTCATTATCTTTTCCTCAACGCCTGCGCAAAGAAAGCAGTACAGATGAACACAATCTAACGCTGAATCTGTCATCAGATCCAGATCTGTATGGTTGAAATACAAAAAAACTGAATCTGTAATGTTTTTGCCCGTTGTTAGATCCTGATGTCAGGTCGTCAACGGGAGCAGAATATGAAAAATATCATTGAAGAACGGCAGTTTGCCGGTTGTGAGACAAGGGTTTGTGCAGATATCGCGGTGCATGAACGTGCAGTACAGATGCCGGTGAGAAAGGGCAGTTGGCTAAAACAGTTGTTTGCAGTGGTACATGGCTGGAATGAGCGCCGCGTAAGCCGCAAGATTTTGCATTCACTGAGTGCAGATCAGTTGAAGGATATCGGGCTGGCGAAATCGGATATCGACAGGGAGTATCCGAAAGCCATATGGCCAAACTGGCCAAAATAAAATACCCGTCATCTTTCGTGCGCCAGATGCGTTGGCTGCGTTCGTGCGCCCCGGTCACTTACTGATGTAAGCTCCCGGGGACTTTCTCACTTGCCGCCTTCCTGGCACCCGAAATCTATAGGGTATTTGGGGGGATACGGGTTTACAAAATCATAAAAAGCCCGATGAATTCATCGGGCTTTTTCGTCACTCAGAAACTCTCTTACTTCACCTGCATACCAGGCTGTGCGCCGGAATCCGGGCTGAGCAGGAAGATGTCTTTTCCGCCAGGGCCCGCCGCCATCACCATTCCTTCAGAGATGCCGAAGCGCATTTTACGCGGTGCAAGGTTGGCGACCATGATGGTCAGACGGCCTTCCAGTGCTTTCGGATCAGGATACGCAGAACGGATACCGGAGAAAATCTGACGGGTTTCGCCGCCCAGATCCAGTTGCAGACGCAGCAGTTTGTCTGAACCTTCCACGAAATCAGCGCTTTTGATCAGCGCGATACGCATATCCACTTTGGCGAAATCATCAAAAGTGATGGTTTCCTGAATCGGATCATCCGCCAGCGGACCTGTTGCCGGTGCTTTCGCAGCCGCAATGTCTTCTTTCGACGCATCAACCATCGCAGTCACTTTATCCAGCTCAATACGGTTAAACAGCGCTTTGAACGGATTCAGCTGATGCGACAGCAGCGGCTGGGTAATAGCGTCCCAGTCCAGTGTGGTATTCAGGAAGGCTTCTGTGCGCTCTGACAGTGAAGGAAGAACCGGCTTCAGGTAAGTCATCAGCACGCGGAACAGATTGATGCCCATTGAGCAGATGGCTTGCAGGTCAGCGTCGCGGCCTTCCTGTTTTGCGACTACCCACGGTGCCTGCTCATCGACATAGCGGTTGGCCAGGTCAGCCAGCGCCATGATTTCACGGATTGCACGGCCTGATTCACGGCTGTCATACGCCTGAGCGATGCTTTCAGCGGCATCGGTGAAGTTTTTGTACAGCGCTTCATCGGCCAGTTTGTCAGCCAGTTTGCCGTCAAAACGTTTAGCAATGAAACCGGCATTGCGTGACGCCAGGTTAACCACTTTGTTCACGATGTCTGCGTTAACGCGCTGCACGAAATCTTCCAGATTCAGGTCGATATCGTCGATGCGTGAAGACAGTTTTGCGGTGTAGTAATAACGCAGGCAGTCCGCATCCAGATGATTCAGATAGGTGCTGGCCTTGATGAACGTGCCGCGCGATTTGGACATCTTCGCGCCATTCACGGTGACATAACCGTGCACGAACAGGTTGGTTGGCTTGCGGAAACCGCTGCCTTCCAGCATCGCCGGCCAGAACAGGCTGTGGAAATAAACGATGTCTTTACCGATGAAGTGATACAGCTCGGTAGTCGAATCCTTTTTCCAGAACTCGTCAAAATTCAGGTCGCTGCGACGGTCGCACAGGTTTTTGAAAGAACCCATGTAGCCGATTGGCGCGTCCAGCCAGACGTAGAAATATTTGCCCGGCGCATCAGGAATTTCAAAACCGAAGTACGGTGCATCGCGGGAGATATCCCACTGTTGCAGACCGTGTTCGAACCACTCCTGCATTTTGTTCGCTACTTGTTCCTGCAGCGCACCGGAACGGGTCCAGGCCTGCAACATCGCGCTGAATTCCGGCAAATCAAAGAAGTAGTGCTCGGAATCACGCAGCACCGGCGTCGCACCGGAAACCACAGATTTCGGGTCGATCAGTTCAGTCGGGCTGTAGGTTGCGCCACACACTTCACAGTTATCGCCGTACTGATCTGGCGATTTACATTTCGGGCAGGTGCCTTTGACGAAACGGTCAGGCAGGAACATGCCTTTCTCCGGATCGTACAACTGAGAAATGGTGCGGTTCTTGATGAAGCCGTTTTCTTTCAGGCGACCATAAATCAGCCCGGACAGCTCACGGTTTTCGTCGCTGTGCGTGGAGTGATAGTTGTCGTAGCTGATACCGAAGCCGGCGAAATCTTTCTGATGCTCCTGGCTCATTTCGGCAATCATCTCTTCCGGCTTGATACCGAGCTGCTGCGCTTTCAGCATGATCGGCGTGCCGTGCGCATCGTCCGCACAGATGAAATGCACTTCATTGCCGCGCATTCGCTGGTAACGGACCCAGACGTCAGCCTGGATGTGCTCGAGCATGTGACCGAGATGGATGGATCCGTTGGCGTACGGAAGTGCACAGGTTACCAAAATTTTTTTCGCGACTTGAGCCATAGTAAGAGCTTGCTTTCTGTAGTTGAAATCAGGGGCATTGATGTTAACCGAAAGCGCCGCCCCGCGTAAACAAACGGGGGGATCTCCTTACGTGTGTTCTGTTATGCTTATGGGTAGATAAATAGTCTGATAACCAGTTTTCAAGGAGCCGGGATGACATCTCAATCCCCACAGCAGACCACACCCGCAGGGCTGCGCGCACTAGTGACCGGCGTACTGGCCACCTTCCGCCATTCCACATTACAAAAAGATTTACCCGCGATAAAAGCATTGCATCACTGCGTGCTGATGGACGGTGTTTTACATATTGACCTGACGCTGCCGTTTGCCTGGAACAGCGGTTTCGATGTGCTGAAAGATGAAACCAGCGGAGAATTGCTGCGGGTCACCGGCGCTACGGCTATACAGTGGAACCTGCGTCACGATATCGCCACCATGAAACGCGCTAACGATCAGCCGGGTATTAAAGGTGTGCGCAATATTCTTGCTGTCAGCTCGGGTAAGGGCGGGGTCGGTAAATCGACGACTGCCGTGAATCTGGCGCTGGCGCTGGCCGCTGAGGGCGGGAAAGTCGGTATTCTGGATGCCGATATTTACGGTCCGTCAGTCCCGAATATGCTGGGTACGGAAGAAGAGCGTCCGACATCACCGGATGGTGTGCATATGTCGCCGATTATGGCGCACGGACTGGCGACCAATTCCATTGGTTATCTGGTTACCGACGAAAACGCCATGGTGTGGCGCGGCCCGATGGCCAGTAAAGCGCTGATGCAGATGCTTTCCGATACGCTGTGGCCTGATCTCGATTATCTGGTGATCGACCTGCCGCCGGGCACCGGTGATATTCAGCTGACGCTGTCGCAAAATATTCCGGTCACAGGCGCGGTGGTGGTGACGACGCCGCAGGACATCGCGCTGCTGGATGCCATGAAAGGCATCGTCATGTTTGAGAAAGTGCATGTGCCGGTTCTGGGCATCGTCGAGAACATGAGTATGCACGTGTGCAGCAACTGCGGACATCACGAACCGATTTTCGGCACCGGTGGCGCGCAGCGTCTGGCTGAGAAATATCGCTGTGAATTACTGGCGCAATTACCGCTGCATATTTCACTGCGCGAAGATTTAGATCGTGGCGAGCCGACAGTCGTCTCTAATCCTGAAAGTGAATTCACTGCAATTTACCGCGAACTGGCGGCAAAAATTGCGTCGCAATTGTTCTGGAGAGGTGACGCTATCCCGACTGAAATTGCTTTCAGAGCGGTTTAATCCCCCAACTCAGTGAATTATTGCCGGATGTCAGCGATTACACAGCCTTAACGCTGGCATCAGGCAGTGTCTTGTACTTATAATTGGCGCGTTCAAAGCACACGTCTGTGCTTGCCTTCCAACTTCCAAATCAGGTCTTTAATTTTATGTCTGACAAATTCCATCAGTGTGTCATCGTGGGTATCGCTGGCGCATCTGCTTCGGGAAAAAGCCTCATCGCCAGTACGTTATACCGTGAACTTCGTGATCAGGTTGGTGATGAGCACATCGGGGTTATCCCGGAAGATTGCTACTATAAAGACCAAAGCCACATGACCATGGAAGAGCGGGTCAAAACCAACTACGACCATCCAAGTGCGATGGACCACAATTTACTGTTTCAGCATTTACAAGCCATGAAGTCTGGTCAGGCGATTGAATTGCCGAGCTACAGCTTCATTGAGCACACTCGTCTGCCTGAGACGCTGACACTAAAACCGAAGAAAGTGATCATTCTGGAAGGGATCCTTCTCCTGACCGATGCGCGTTTGCGTGACGAAATGAATTTCTCCATCTTCGTCGATACCCCGCTGGATATCTGTCTGATGCGCCGCATGAAACGTGACGTCAACGAACGTGGCCGCTCTATGGATTCCGTGATGGCGCAATATCAGAAGACCGTACGCCCGATGTTCCTGCAATTTATCGAACCCTCAAAACAATACGCAGACATCATTGTGCCGCGCGGCGGCAAAAACCGCATTGCGATTGATATTCTCAAGGCGAAAATCAGCCAGTTCTTCAATTAATCGCGGAACCATTTGCAGAAAACCTACCGGAGATACGATGAGACTTTGCGACCGAGATATAGAAGCCTGGCTCGACAGCGGCAAATTAGGCATTTCACCCCGTCCGCCGGTTGAACGAATTAACGGTGCGACCGTAGATGTGCGTCTGGGTAACGGCTTCCGCGTTTTCCTCGGCCATAACGCGGGTTATATCGACCTGAGTGGCCCGAAAGACGAAGTCAGCGCCGCGTTGGATAAAGTGATGAGCGATGAAATTGTTTTGCCGGAAGGCGAAGCATTCTTCCTGCATCCTGGCGAACTGGCGCTGGCGGTTACTTATGAGTCGGTCACCATTCCTGACGATCTGGTCGGCTGGCTGGACGGGCGCTCTTCACTGGCGCGTCTCGGGCTGATGGTACACGTAACCGCACATCGTATTGATCCGGGCTGGAAAGGGCGGATTGTTCTCGAGTTCTATAATTCAGGTAAGCTCCCGCTGGCGCTTCGACCGGGAATGCTGATTGGTGCGCTGAGCTTTGAACCGTTATCCGGTTCTGCTGCGCGTCCTTATAACAGCCGTCAGGATGCGAAATACCGCGACCAGCAAAGCGCAATTGCCAGTCGTATTGATGAAGACTGATTCAGTTTTTTATCCGCATAACGGATAAAAACGTGAGGAAGGCATGAGAAGACTACTGACAACACTGGTGATTTTACTGGTGGTTATCATTGCCGGCATGACTTCGCTGGTGTTTCTGATCAACCCGAATGATTTCCGCCAGTACATGGTGGAACGGGTCGAGGTGAAAAGCGGATATCAGCTGGCCATCAACGGATCGCTGCGCTGGCATGTCTGGCCACAGCTGAGCATTATTGCCGGTCAGACGTCGCTTACTGCGGCGGGTGCTAAAGAGCCGGTTGTCAGTGCTGAAAACATGCGGCTGGACGTTAAACTCTGGCCTCTTATTTCTCATCAGCTGGCGGTGAAACAGGTACTGTTGAAAAACGCAGTAATACGTCTGACGCCTGAAACTGAAGAGAATCAGCCCGATGCACCTGTTGCGCCGTCAATGCCAACGCCGGTCGCTCCCGGAGCTTCTGAACTTGAAGCTGGCTGGAAGTTTGATATCGATAAAATCAGCATTGCTGACAGTCTGCTTATCTGGCAGCGCGGCGATGATGATCAGATAAACGTTCGTGATATCAATATGGAAATTGATAAAAACGACAACCGTCAGGCCACCATTCAGCTTTCAAGCCGCATAAACCGCAATCAGCGCGACCTTACATTCACCATGAATGCAGACGTGGATATGCAGCATTATCCGCAGGCTTTTTCGGCTAAGATCAGTAAATTCACTTATCAGCTGAGTGGCGCTGACATCCCTGTGAAAGGTGTTCAGGGTAATGGTTCGATGCAGGCCAGTTATCAGCGCGATAATGATTCACTGGAACTCACCCAGCTGGCGTTAACGGCGAATGATAATCAGATTTCAGGGACTGCTTCTGCCACGATGGGTGGCGATATCGGTAATTATCAGCTCAATTTAAACGCTGACAAACTCGATCTGGATGCGCTTTCCGGCTGGCAGCCTAAAACTGCTGAGCAGACGGCGCAGAGCACCCAATCAATCACCTCCGCGCCGGTCATTGCACGTGATGTCGATGAGCAGCCGAACGGCCTGAGCATTTTGCGGACTTTCAATGCGAATCTGGCACTGAAAGTAGCGGATTTAACCTATCGCGGGATGAAGATCCAAAATCTGGCACTGAATGCCAATAACCGGTTGGGTAAGGTTGCGCTGCCGACGTTCAGTGGCAATCTTGGGTCGGGAAGTTTTTCCCTGCCGGGTGATATGGATGTGACCGGCAAAAGCATTCAGGTTCACATGACGCCGGATGTGAATAATATTGAGCTGGCTGATCTGCTGACTGCTTACGGATTGCCAAAAGCCCTGACGGGCAACTTCTCTATGAAAGGTGACGTGAGCGGAAAAGGGCTTTCGGCAGAAGACTTTGCGCGTAACTGGCAGGGCAATGCTGAACTTGCTATGACCAATGCGCATCTGAACGGACTTAATATTCAGCAGCTTATCCAGCAGGCAATCAGCCGTAATACCAGCAGCGTTCAGGGGCTGGATAAATACGAGCATTACAGCCAGATTGATACACTGAAAGCGCAGGGGCAGCTGAAAAACGGCACCCTGAAACTGAACGATCTGGAAGGCCAGTCACCAATGGTTTACGCAAAAGGTGATGGCTCTGTTGATCTCGCCGGCGAAAAAGTAGATATGAATCTGTTGATCCGCGTGACCGGTGGCTGGAAAGGCGACAGCAATTTGATCAACACCCTGAAAACCACGGATATCCCGCTGCGAGTTTACGGGCCGTGGGCGCAACTGGGTTATCAGCTTCAGGTTGATCAGATCCTGCGCCGGACAGTGGAACAGAGTGCCCGTAGCGCCATTCAGAACTGGGTGGATAAACGCAAAGACAGCAAAGAAAAAGACGATGTGCAGAAGTTATTAAATAAATAATCTTTCTGTACCTCAATTTGTACGACTCAGTAAAAATGGGACGCCTCATCAGCGTCCCGTTTTCTTTTTAATGTCCATCTGAACGGAGGATTACACTTCGTAATCATCATCCATGTCGGTTTTGAGCGGCGTAATTTTCACTTTGAGAATACGATGACTGCTGACCTCAAGTGGTTCAAACAGATAGTTATCGATGTGGATTTGCGCACCGACCTGCGGGATGCTCTGCGTATGTTCCATCAGTAATCCTGCCAGCGTGTGATATTCGCGTTTTTCATCAACCGGCAGGGCGATGTACATCACCAGATCTTCCAGCGGCATATAACCGTTGGCAATCCATGTGCCGTCTTCCTGTTGCGAAATATCGTGGCGCGCATCCGGCGTTTCATCAGACTCAGGCAAATTACCGGCGATCGTTTCCATCACGTCAGTCAGGGTCACAATGCCTTCAACTGAACCGAACTCATCGACGACAAATGCAAAGTGAGTTTTGGCCAGGCGGAACTGCTCAAGCGCCATCAGCAGGGAAAGCTGCTCCGGGAAAATCAGCGGCTGGCGGATCAGTGCCTTAAGATCTAACTCATTTTGCAGGAGTTGTTGTTTCAGCAAGTCGACAACATGCACGACGCCCAGCGGTTCATCGGTAGAGTTGTCTTCTGTCACCAGAATACGCGTGTGCTGGTTTTCCGCTATTTGCTGCTTCAGCAGCTCAACCGGGTCATTGAGTTCAAGATTATCGACGTCGTGGCGGGAAGTCATCACGCTGCTGACGGTACGCTGCCCGAGGCCCAGAACGCGCTCAATCATATGGCGTTCCTGCTGATTGAAGATGGCATCCTCTTCGCAAGCACTGTCAGCAATCATATTTGAGGAATGCGTATCAAGTTCGGCTTCCTCATGTTTACCACGAAGAACACGTAAAACGGTTTCTGCAGTACGCTCACGCAGAGAGCGACGTGATGACAAAAAGCGTTTGCGGTTGAACTGCGCCAGCTGATTCAGGCCTTCGATAATGACGGAGAAACCGATGGCCGCATAAAGATAACCTTTCGGGATCGCATAGCCAAAGCCTTCAGCTACCAGGCTAAACCCAATCATCAGCAGGAAACTCAGACACAAGATAACAATAGTCGGGTGCGCATTGACGAAACGGGTCAGTGGCTTACTCGCCAGCAGCATCAGCCCGATTGCAATACATACAGCAGCCATCATGACGGCCAGATGGTCAACCATACCGACAGCGGTAATCACCGAGTCGAGGGAAAATACCGCATCCAGCACCACAATCTGAGCGACAACGGGCCAGAACTTTGCCCCGCGTTGTTGCTGGCTTTGCTCCTCATCCTTACCCTCAAGGCGTTCATTCAACTCCATCGTTGCCTTGAACAACAGGAATATGCCGCCGACGAGCATAATCATGTCACGCGCGCTGAACGGGTGACCCAGCACCGTAATGAGCGGGCGGGTGAGTGTCGATAACCATGAGATTGAAGCAAGGAGCAGCAAACGCATAACGAGCGCCAGCATCAGCCCTGTGACGCGGGCTTTATCACGCTGGCTGCGCGGAAGTTTCTCCGCCAGAATGGCAATAAAGATGAGATTGTCTATCCCCAGAACAATTTCAAGAATTACCAGGGTAGCCAGCCCGGCCCAAATCGACGGATCGGCGATCCATTCCATATAGCGTTTTCCACCTTTAGTTACGCGGCGTTTGCCACACGTTGAATAATGGGCGTCAGGGCATGAAATTTCAAATCTAAAACAGTGGGCTAGGCAAAACCGTTCGACAGAGCAGGGGAGATCCGGGGCAACGCTCAATGGGCAGACACTGATGTTTTCGAAAGCAGCAATTTATGATTATAAAATCACCGAATAGGTTTAACATTCCTAAAATTAGGTCTTTACCTTACCGTTTCGTGCGGCTTACTGGTATCGTAATCAAATACAGAGAATCGTGCTGGAGTCCTAAAGTCAGCAGTATGGCCTCCCTAAAGTAAATGGCAGGGACTATACTCAGGGAAGAAATAGCGTTGCGGGAAATAATTTGTATTTACAATTTCAGTCCGGTGAATTCCCTGACATGTTTGAATTCTAACTGACTGGATTTACACACTAATAGGTTTCAAGGAGTATCCTTTACAATGTTAAAAGCTGTTATCCCTGTTGCCGGTCTGGGCACACGTATGTTGCCAGCGACGAAGGCCATTCCAAAAGAAATGCTGCCGATCGTCGATAAGCCTTTAATCCAGTACATCGTTAATGAATGTGCTGCAGCGGGCATCAAAGAGATCATTCTGGTCACGCATTCTTCTAAAAATGCGATCGAAAACCACTTCGACACGTCATTCGAACTGGAAAGCATGCTGGAGTCCCGCGTTAAGCGTCAGTTGCTGGAAGAAGTGCAGTCTATCTGCCCGAAGGGCGTGACGATCATGAACGTGCGTCAGGGTCAGTCAAAAGGTCTTGGTCACGCCGTTTTGTGTGCAAAACCTCTGATCGGCAATTCGCCATTTGCGGTTATTCTGCCTGACGTTCTGATGGACGATTCCACCAGCGATCTGCGTAAAGACAACCTTGCTGCGATGCTTCGCCGCTTCCAGGAAACTGGCAACAGCCAGGTCATGGTTGAAGAAGTGCCGGAGAAAGACGTTTCTAAATACGGTATCGTTAACTGTAACGGTGTAGAAGTTGAGCCGGGCGAAAGCGCGCCAATGACGGCTATCGTTGAGAAACCAGAGCTTAAAGATGCGCCATCAAACCTCGCGGTTGTCGGCCGTTATGTGCTTTCCGAAGCCATCTGGCCGCTGCTGGCAGTGACGCCATACGGTGCCGGTAACGAAATCCAGCTGACCGATGCCATCGCGATGCTGATGAAAAAGCAAACCGTGGAAGCCTTCTCCATGACCGGCCGTTCACATGACTGTGGCGACAAACTCGGTTATATGAAAGCCTTCGTAGAGTATGGTATTCGCCATAACTCACAGGGTGAAGCGTTTAAGGCGTGGCTGAAAGAGTTTGCTGAAGAGTAATTGCTCTTTTACGAGCCAAAAAAAAGCACCGATTGTCGGTGCTTTTTTTATATCTCAGCTTATCAGAAATGATATTTTGAAAATAATTCAGGCCGTATCAAAACCAGCCCGAATTCCACTTACGGCTATTCTTCAAGAAGTTGAGTTAGATAGGCGCCATAAGCTGTTTTACTCATTAAAGCAGCTTGTTCAGCAACACGTTCTCTGCTCAACCATCCTTTACGGAACGCAATTTCTTCCAAACAGGCTACTTTGAACCCCTGGCGTTTTTCAATAGTATGAACGAACTGCGAAGCTTCTATCAGGCTGTCATGCGTACCGGTATCCAGCCAGGCAAAGCCACGTCCAAGAAGTTCGACTTGCAGTTGCCCCTTCTCGAGATACATTTCGTTTAATGTGGTTATCTCAAGTTCACCACGATGAGATGGTTTAACTTGTTTGGCCATTTCTACAATGTTGTTGTCATAGAAATAAAGCCCGGTTACTGCCCAATGAGATTTTGGTTTTAATGGTTTTTCCTCAATGGAAAGTGCCTTGAAATCCTTATCAAATTCAACCACGCCAAAGCGCTCTGGGTCTTGTACCTGATAACCGAAGACAGTAGCGCCAGTCTCTCTTTTGGCAACGGCTTCGAGTTGTTTGCCAAAGCTTTGACCAAAATAGATATTGTCGCCGAGAACCAGTGCGCAACGCTCACCGTTAATAAATTCTTCACCGATGATAAATGCCTGAGCAAGACCGTCGGGAGAAGGTTGCACGGCATATTCCAGTTTAATACCGAACTGCGAACCATCACCCAGTAAACGCTTGAAAGACGGCATATCTTCAGGGGTAGAAATGACCAATATTTCATTAATACCTGCAAGCATAAGCACAGATATTGGATAATAAATCATCGGTTTATCATAAATTGGCAGCAGTTGTTTCGAGACACCACGCGTCAAAGGGTACAGGCGTGTGCCTGAGCCACCGGCTAAAACAATACCTTTCACTTGATTTTTCTCCTTAAATATTAGTCAGTCAGGCCCAAACGTTCACCAGCATAGGAACCATCCTGAACACGTCGCCACCAGTTTTCATTGTTCAGATACCATTCGACAGTTTTGCGTATGCCACTCTCGAAGGTTTCCTGCGGCTTCCAGCCTAATTCTTTATCAATCTTAGTTGCATCAATGGCGTAGCGCATATCGTGGCCAGGGCGATCTTTCACAAAGGTGATCAGCTCAGAAAAATGGGAGATACCTGCAGGTTTATCTGAGATCAGTTCATCAAGTAATCCACAGATTGTCTTAACGACATCAATATTTTTGCGTTCGTTGTGACCACCAATGTTGTAGGTCTCGCCTACCAACCCCTCGGTAACCACTTTGTAAAGTGCGCGTGCATGATCTTCTACAAACAACCAGTCGCGTACCTGTGCACCATCACCATATACCGGCAGGGCTTTACCCGAGAGGGCATTAAGGATGATGAGTGGAATGAGCTTTTCCGGGAAGTGATAAGGACCGTAATTGTTTGAACAGTTTGTCACAATAGTCGGGAAGCCGTAAGTGCGCTGCCATGCACGAACAAGGTGATCGCTTGAGGCTTTTGACGCAGAGTAGGGGCTGCTTGGTGCATAGGGTGTCGTTTCTGTGAAAAGATCCGTTGTACCGTGCAAATCACCATACACTTCATCCGTTGAAATATGATGGAAGCGGAACGCTGATTTTTTCTCTTCAGACAATGAGCTCCAGAAATGACGAGCTGCCTCAAGAAGAACGTAAGTACCCACGATGTTAGTTTCGATAAAAGCTGCCGGCCCATCAATTGAACGATCTACATGGCTTTCAGCGGCGAGATGCATAACAGCATCAGGTTGAAAACTTGCAAAAACATCATCGAGGGCTGACCGGTCACAGATATTTACCTGAGCAAACTCATAACGGCTGTTATCCGAAACGGAAAGGAGCGATTCAAGATTACCTGCATAGGTAAGACTATCGACCACCAATACATTATCCTGCGTATTATCAATAACGTGACGAACTACTGCTGAACCGATGAAACCGGCACCACCGGTGATCAAAATTTTCATGTATACGTACTCATTTATGAAGTGTTAGCTTTTGATATGCTCAAAAAATAAGCTATTTCGCTTTAGGTTGCGAAGAACAACATAGCCTAGCGCAGAGTCAGGGTAAGCGCAGCTATAATCAGGTTATTCTAGCGTTTTTGAGCTAAATATTTCTTCATACTTTGATTAGATATAATCCATCAGAATTATGATTGAAAAATGCTCTGTTAAGCAGACCATGACTATCCCAACAGCAACGGTCAGAACTTGTGACTTATCATATTACGGGGCGGTAGAAGTTCTTGTAGGAATTGTCCAATTTGCTCATCAGTCAATTTTGTAGGGGAATAACGTACGGAGCCATCTTGAATCTCTCAAAAGCCTGCCAGTTTGGGGTGAAGTATAGTAAAGATGCAGTTAGCACATAAACGGATCATTTAGCCAGATTCTGAGTGAGCCATGATAGTCATTTGTGGTAGGATTTTTAGAAAATTGAGCAAGGATAGCTTCCTTCAAAATTTCAATTTCCACGAACTAAAGCGACAGGTGCTTATACAAGAAAGTTAAGTTTCGCCTGATAATTGGATAACGAGTGAGCAATAAAATGAAAGTGACTGATACAGAAGTTATTGGCGTGAAATTGGTAGAACCTAAAGTTTTTGGTGATGAACGCGGATTTTTCCTGGAAACTTTTCAGCAGGATCGCTACCGGGAAATGTTGGAAATTGATCTGGATTTTGTTCAGGACAATCATTCACGTTCTTCGCGAAATGTCCTTCGTGGCCTGCACTTCCAGACGTCAAAACCGCAGGGTAAACTCGTACGCGTAGTGCGTGGTGAAGTATTTGATGTCGTGGTAGATATTCGTCCTGAGTCCGCTACCTTCGGAAAGTGGGTGGGGGTCCATCTTTCAGAAAGTAATAAGAATCAACTATGGGTACCACCTGGCCTTGCTCATGGGTTCGTTGTGATTTCAGAATTCGCAGATTTTGAGTACAAATGTACTGATTATTATGATCCGAAAAATGAAGGATGCCTCATCTGGAACGATCGGGAAATTGGGATTCAGTGGCCTGTGGAAACCCCATTACTTTCTGAAAAAGATGCTAAAGGTAAATTGTTCGGAGAGCTTTTCAAATGAGGATTTTGTTGACGGGAGCAGAAGGGCAACTGGGGCGTTGCTTTAGTGATCGCGCCGGCGATTCACTGGAAATATTAGCTACTGACAGAAAGCAACTTGATATCACTGATCTTCAGGCAGTCGAAAAAGTTATTGATAGTTTCAAGCCAGATGCCATTGTAAATGCCGCAGCTTACACTGCCGTAGATAAAGCGGAATCAGATTACGATACCGCCTATGCAATTAACTGTGAGGCTGTTAAAAATCTGACAGCGGAGGCAAGCAGGCTCAATATTCCATTCATCCATGTTTCAACGGATTATGTGTTCAATGGCGAAAGTGAAATCGCCTACAGTGAATCAGACAGTTGCGACCCACAAAGTGTCTATGGGACGACTAAGCGAGCAGGTGAACTTGAAGCCTTAAAATCGCCAAAAGGGATTGTGATCCGTACTTCTTGGGTATTCAGCGAGTACGGTAATAATTTCGTTAAAACAATGCTTCGCCTTGGTGCTCAACGCGATGCCTTAAGTATTGTCGGTGATCAGTACGGTTGTCCAACCTATGCGGGTGATCTGGCTCAGGCAATTCTCAAAATGCTTGCGGCATCTGATTTTGAGCCGGGTTTATATCATTATAGTGGCGATGAAAGCGTGAGCTGGTATCAGTTTGCCCAAAAGATATTCACCACGGCGAATGCGTCTGGCCTATATCCCCGGGTTCCGATTTTGTCTTCGATTACTACTGAAGAGTATCCTACTCCGGCCGCAAGGCCACGTTATTCGGTCATGAATACAAACAAACTGAACGCGATGGGTATTACCCCCGGGAAATGGAAGAAGCAACTGGAAGCTATTATTCCGAAAATATTGAATGAAATTGGTGTGTAAGCACAAGAAGGGTAATTGAGGTTGGCAGCGCCACCCTCAATTAATTATCAGTGTTAAAATCATTTTTGTTCTGATTGAATATAAAATCCCTTATGCCCCTGGGGATAGGAAATGTAAATCATGGTTGCTGACTTAGTGAAATCAGACGTCATTGCCTCGATCGTCTTATTCAATCATACCTACGCTCAGATTGAGCGTACTCTGAATTCTCTGCTTAGCGAGCCGCAGATAGCAAAAATTGTGTTAGTCGACAACGGTGGTTGTGACTGGGCTTTTTCCCTTAATAATCCGCGCATTACAGTTCTTAAATCCAACAAAAACTGCGGGTTCGGGCACGGGCATAATCAGGCAATGGCGGAATTTCTGCCCCATTCTGAGTATTTTTTAATTTGTAATCCTGATGTGTGTTTTAATAAAGGCGTCGTTTCTCATTTATTGGAAGAATGCCGGCATCATGGATATAAATTCGTATCCCCGCCAATCAGATATGCCGATGGCTCAAAACAATATAGTTGTAAACTTTTACCGACCCCGCTGAATCTTTTTTTAAGACGCTTCTTACCGTCATTAGCGAAGAAAATGGACCGGAAGTACGAAATACAGGATGCTGATTTTAGCAGAAACTTCTCTGTGCCTTCTGTTTCAGGCTGTTTCATGCTTATTTCCTCGGAGTTACTAATAACTCTCAAAGGTTTTGACGAGCGATATTTTATGTATCTTGAAGATGTCGATTTATGCCGACGAGCACTTGATTATACTGAAGTTATGTATTGTCCAGGCAAAGAAATTATTCACGAGTTTGGTAAGGGCTCGTATAAAAACACATCTTTGTTAATGTGTCATATCAAATCTTCAATCCTTTATTTCAATAAGTGGGGTTGGATTTTTGACAGAAAAAGAAAGGAAGTGAATAAAAATTGCCTGTCTGAGCTCCCGTTGTGCTCAAAGAAATGAACGACATCATGCCTGATGACTTTGGCTGCAGCAAATAGGAAAGTGATGCATGTTGTGTGAGAACTTAAAACCGGTTGCCGTCATTGTCTCTTATCAGCCGATAATCATTGACCTCGTGTGTCTGATTGATTCACTTAAAAAACAGGGCGTAGAATCTATCGTCGTGGATAATGGCAGCTCGGTCTGTGACAAATTTGCAGAGTTGCGCCAGATTTGTCAGTTTATTGAGCTTGAAAAAAATCTTGGGATCGCGGCAGCACAAAATATAGGTATTAAAAAGGCAGAAGAAAAGGGCGCTGAATACATCATATTCTTTGATCAGGACAGTAAAATTGATCAAAATTATGTAGGATCGCTCTCAAAAGATTTTTTGAGTGTCAGACAATATGATCCTAAAATAGCGACGATAGGGCCAGTCTTTACTGACACAAAACATGGTTTCTATTACAAAGTCATTGATATAAACCGCTTCGGATTTCGTAAAAAAATAAGCCCTGAAAATTACTCTGCCCCGTTTGCCACATCGTTGATTATTTCATCAGGGTCAATGATTCCTGTCGATGCTATACGCGAAATAGGTTATATGGACGAATCGCTTTTTATAGATTATGTTGATACCGAATGGTGTCTGAGAGCAGGCAATAAAGGGTATCGGGTATATGTAGGAACATCTGCCTACATGACACATTCGATCGGCGATAAGATTGTAAAATTCCTTTCGTTCAACATTCCTGTGCATTCGCCTTTCAGAAGATATTACCGTGTACGCAACGCTTTCTTTTTATTACGAATGAAACATGTACCAAAGTTCATGGTTCTTCGTGAATTTATCTTCAATTTTATACATCAGACTATTTTGATTCTTACCCAAAAGAATAAAAAGAAAGAGTATATCCATAGTTTTTTAAGAGCTATTAAAGATGGTGTACTGAATCGCAGATTTTGAATCATGTTATTCAGGCAAAATAAAAGCCAACATTTGTTGGCTTTTTTTGTACTAAGTAATTTTAATCAGGATTTTTTTGCGGAAATAATTCCATCGAAAATACCCTGTAATTCAACTGCTTGTTGGTCAAAAGTAGTGATATTGTTACTTGGTAATACAACCTTGCCTTGAGCATAGCGGGTTGAGTAAATATCTATTGTTTTATTAATTGCTGCCAATAGTGCCCCCCCCTTATCTTCAAGCGGAATGATAAACCCATTTTTGCCTTCGATAATATCTTCAGTGACACCGCCGGCATCTGTGACAATGACCCAAACATTACGAATTAATGCTTCGCGAACCGTAAGGCCAAAACTTTCCTTCCACTGGGTAGGGAATAGTAATGCATCTATATTAGCGAAGAAATCATCGATGTTAGCCTGGGTGTACCCAGGTACTAAAAGGGTATTCTCAAAGAAATCTAGATCAGATTTTGTGAAGGAGGAATACCCAAGGTTCGTTGTATTGTCGACAATACTAAGACTGACGTTTTGATCAGTAAGCTTAGTGAATGCTTTTCGGATGAGGTGGAAACCTTTAACCTCGGTATTACCACCGACATAGCCAAATCTCAGAGTGCTACCACAACGTACATGCTCTGTGGATTTAGGTTTCAAAATCCCATTTTTATTAATAATGACATCTTTAAAACCATTGGCAATATGGAAATCGGCAAAATACTTACTCGGTGATAATATAGCAGCGGCTGTATTGAGAGTGCCTCTGACTCGCTTTTCTCGGAGGAAATGCAAATGCTTGTTAGCTATATTACCTGTCTCGCGCTCGGCATCAATCATTGCCTGACCAACATAAACACCATTTTTGTCAATCATGAATTGGTTGGTGCTTAGCCACCATGCATCGTGAAGAGTAACCACGTGAGGAATATTAAATTGATTACAGATGTCCAGCATACTGACACCCATTCCCTGAATACAGTGGAAATGAACAATGTCTGGTTTGGTAACTTTTACAATGTCCTCAAATACGGAAGTGATATTTTGATTATCAAAGCTTTCTCTGGAACTTAAATTATCCGGTATGCCTATGCCAAATGCATTCATTCCATCAGTTTCATAGCGTTTACATTGGTAAGATGCTATGTCGCGGTCAGAGAATGCAGTGACAACATGCACAATTTTACCGCTATCGCGAAGCTGTTTGTTAATTTCCTGAGCAACTATCGTTGCGCCACCGAATGAACGCGGGGAGTAATAACAGTTCACAGACAGAATGGTTTGTGGTCGTTTTTCTGTAAAAATATGGTCAATAAAAGGCTGAACCTGATCTTGTGCAATACTCAGTGGTGAATAATGAGACATTACATTTTGATAGGCTTTTTCACCGACAGTAATACGCTTTTGTTTATCTTCAATTAACGAACTGAATGCCTGGATCCATTCGGATTCACTTTCACAAAGATAACCATTTTCTTCATGCGTAATGGCCTGAGTAAATGCCGAGCGTGGTGAGCATATTGAAGGTATATGAAGTGATGAGGCTTCAATATATTTAATATTACTTTTCGAGTCGTTAAAAATATAGTTTTCCAGAGGTGCGATACTAATATCGCATTCAGAGAGCAATACCAAATACTCTTCATATGTACAGGTAGGGAAAAACTCTATCTGCGAGATATATTTTGATAAATAATCAGGCAGATCTAACTGACCGATCACTCTGAATTTCGTATTAGGATATTTTGCCAAAACTGCTGCGATAGCAGGCGCCGCCTCTTCAAAATCAATATTATGTGTATTAGTGCCTGACCCATAGACTATACGTACATATTCATCGGATTTAGTTGCACTTACATCTGAATTATTGATCTGATCGGCCGTCACCATCGTTTGGTTATCGAGCGCGTTCTCGATGATTACCACATCATTTGCTCCTGCTTCCTGCATTGCTTTTGCCAAGCCGGGAGTCGATGCAATGCCACCATCACACGCCAACATGGTGCTGCGGTAAAGGGTAGCACCATTAATGAGGTCTTTTAAAACTGTAGGATCAAGGCCTTTAAGCGTTTTACTGTTCCTTAGTATCTCTTCATCAAAAATCAGGTCATCTACATCCCAGTAGGTCTTAATGTTGAGTCTTTTCGCTTCTGCAATCACGTGCATGACACTTTCGAAGCCAGGAACTCGGTAGAAAATAACTACGGAGTGGCGCTGCAAAGCTTCGAAAGCTCCGGCGATATCATTCCAGTCGAGAATATTGCATTCATACCCTCGTTGGCGGAACATTTCTTGTTTTTGAAGTACGCGATATTTTTTGCATTGAGGAATACTGAGTTCCCCAATGATTAATATCCGCGGTGCTAAAATCTTTTCAGCAGGTAACGTAATCTGCTCTTTTAAAATAGGATAAGTTGGGTGAACAAAGTTTTCTGATGGCATGTGTTGCGCAACGGTGCGCAAACGGCTACGAATGCCAGCAACGCCATCCCGGCGATAAACGCCGACTGCTTTTCTGAATGTGCTGGATATGCCTCCACCTCTTCTGATAGATGGTCCAATTAACCGAGTCAACAATTTCGCTCTACGCAGGCTAGTGAAAAACCAACGAATAGGTTTGGTAATCTTCCAGCTTTTCGATTTCCAGATTTCATTGATCTGTTTTTCTAAATCAATGATTCGGCTCTCAAGTTGAGATGTGCGGTTTTGCAGATGGCTCGCAGTAGAATTGGCGTTGTCGAGTAAATCATGCAAATCTGCATTATCAGCCAAGACTTCATTACATTTAGTCTGAATCGTATTGTTATCAGTTCTTAGCTGTTCTAATTCGTGTTGACTTTGCTCATGCCTTGTCGTCAGATTAGCTAAACGCTCGTTCATCTCAAGCCATTGTGCTGCAGGAGAATGCAGCATAGTTGACCAGATATTATCATTCTGCGGAGGTGAGTTCAGGAGAGTTTTGTGATAATTCTTGTTACCCACAACAACGGATTCTTCTTCCCCGGCAATATATCGCTCACCTAGAATGTTTTTCTCATGTTCTTTTTTACGAACAACACAGATTGAGTTTATAAACTCAACGGAATGAATTTGCGATAAAAGTTCATTGTCGATTTCAACTTGATAATGTCCTTTGAATTCATCAAGCACACTTCCAGATGCTTTATCAAGCCCCCAGTGCTCGTGATTAATAATATCGACAAGTCTTTTGAAGAATGAAATGGAAGAATAAGGATGGTAAATACCTCCTTCATAATTCCCCCAATAACTGCAATGCAGGTCCTCAGCAATAAACACACCACCATTTTTGATGGTGCCGAAGTATTTGCAAAAAGCTCGGATAATATCAGGAGATGTATGCGAACCATCATCTATGACAATATCGAACTCAGGCTGAAAACTGATGATTTTTTGGCTGGTGACGTCTGATGTGGCATCTCCGACAAAAACGCTAATGCGGGGATCGGTGTATGTTAAATTCCCGCATAATTCATCGATGTCGCAGCCTATGATTTTTTCTGCCAGAGGGAAATAGTTCGACCAAGCTTCAAGTGAACCGCCATTCTGAACACCAATCTCCAGCATAGTGATTGGCTTATTACGATACGGAGCCATAATGTTATCGTAAGCATCAAAGTAAATATTCCATTTATCTGAAATTTTACCGGTGCTTTCTTCGTACAAATCGTAAAGTTTTTTCATACTATGGCTCTCAAATCAACTTTTGAAAAATTAATACCAACCAGTCCCCAGCGTACTTTGCTTGAAGAGACATTTATAATAAGGGCATCATGCAGAAAATGATGTTGAACATGATCGTGAACATCACCATTAGCAAGTGATGCCATGACGACATATTGACCATTAGGCAACATGGGAAGTTTAAATTTAAATTCTCCCTCGATATTTTGCCCGGGTTCAATTTCTTTTGGATTCAGGTTGGTGAAGGGGAGAGTGTTCTCACCAAATAAATCCTGACCCAGTCTGTCTTTAACAATGAAGCCAAGAATAGGGCGATCAAAGTGGGTATCTACTTTGGCTTTGATGACCAATTTGACGGACTCTCCGCCTTGATACACTGTTTTCGTTTCATTGTTGTAAGTAGTTAGTTCGACAGCGGTAATCTCTCCGGCGCCGCTTTTCCAGCCATTAGCCTGACTGAGATTATCAGTGACCTTAATTTTACTTTCGTAATCGAAGAGTATTGGCTCATTAGCTTCGAATGCTTCGTCGAGAGCCTGGTTTGCATTTTGAGTTGATTCCGCTAATGCCTGGAGTTTGGCATCCTCACCATAGACTTCCTGTAATGTGTACTGCAGGTAATCTTCTGCGATTTCCTTCGCTGAACCTGTTTTAACCAAATCACCTTTGTGAAGCCAGACGGCATCCTGACAAAGATTCAGTACCGAATTCATATCGTGGCTGACAAAAATCAGCGTGCCCGTTTCTTTGAATTTGCGGATAAAGCGCATACATTTTTGCGTAAATACAGCATCACCCACGGCAAGTGCTTCATCGATGACCATAATATCTGCATCAACGTGTGCAATAACAGCAAACGCCAGGCGCACGTACATGCCGCTAGAATAGTTCTTAACCGGTTGATCGATGTGCTCGCCAATATCTGCAAAGGTTTCGATTAAGTCGAATCGTTTTGTAACCTCTTCGCGGCTCAAACCATAGAGCGATGCGGCCATATAAACGTTATCACGCCCGGTAAATTCAGGGTTAAAACCGGCGCCCAATTCAAGTAGTGCTGCGACTTTACCGTGAACTGTGACATTGCCGAGTGTTGGGTTTAACGTGCCACAAATCATCTGCAGGAGTGTGGACTTACCTGAACCATTGCGGCCAATGATCCCTACTGTTTCCCCTTTACGCACCTTAAAGGAAACGTCCCGTAATGCCCAAAATTCTCTGAAGAAGTTTTTGCGGCCACGGAAAAATATTTGCAGCAAACGATCACGGGGTTTTTCGTAAATCTGATAACATTTCCCCAGACCTTCTACGCTAATGGCAATATCTTCCGTTAGGACATTACTATCCGGAGCGTTAACGTCAGTCGTAGAAATTATAGAATTACAAGACATCGGCAAACCCCTTTCTTGTCTTTTGGAACCAGGCAAATCCCAGCCAGGCTACCAGGCTGCAGGCAGCAAAATAAATGCAGAAGGAACTGATTTTTGGGATCCCACCGAAGTAGAGAATGTCGCGCATTTCGGCGATAGCAGGTGCTAGAGGGTTCATTTTCAATAACGGACGATATTGTTCCGGCAATGCTTCAATCGGGAAGAAAATTGGCGATAAAAACATCAGAACAGTGGTTAATACTGCAACCAGTTGGGACACATCGCGCAAATACACGCCTAATGAGGCCAGAGCCCAACTGACGCCAACAGAAAGGAGGACTAACGGTATAATCGTTATCGGCAGTAAAAGAATGGTTAAATGAGGAACCCCGACGACGAAAATGTAAAATATTACCCAAACTAAGACGCTGATCATTGCATGGAATAAAGCGGCACCGACAGCGACCCAGGGAAGGATTTCTAAAGGGAAAACAACTTTTTTAACATAGTTAGCATTGGCCAGAACCAAACCTGGCGCACGATTGAAACAGTCTGCAAATAAATTGAAAACAATAAGCCCTGCAAAAAGTATCAGCGCAAATTCAGTTTTTGACTGCCCACCACCGGCCCATCTCGCATTAAATACGACACTAAACACAAAAGTATAAACAGCAAGCATAAATACGGGGTTAAAAAACGACCAGAGAATACCCAGCATTGAGCCTTTATATCGCCCAATAACTTCCCTTTTAACTAAGTTATAAATTAATGCTCGGTTGCGTACAGCGCTGGCCACGAATTCTCTCGGGGACGCATTGAAAGATTGCATCAGGCAACTACCTCATTACTCATAAAAACCTCGTTATACTTCTACTGTAGGGGTTTCTTAATAGACAACGCTTTACCCTTAGCCGGTAATTTTAACCCCAAAGTTGTGCTAAAGGATACATGCCTTGTGTTGGTTTATCCCCTCAGATAAATCTAACTTGTCACTGCCTGTAAGGGATGGGGACACTTTTATGCAAGTTGAATAAAAATGCAGCGATTAGAATAGTTAAATGCATCCACTAAAATGCGTTGTGTCTGTTTAGCTCTTTTTTACCTGCATTCCCCACATGTTACCGGTAAAGTGAAACCGGCCTCTGAGAAAGGCGAGGCGGGTGGCTGCCGGTACGTGCGATCAGAATATTGTTATGGCTGCAATAGGTTCACCCATCGCCATTCTCATGTACAATGCTTGTGTTCATTTGTATGGCCCGGTGCAGTTAAACTCACTGTTAACAGGAGTTTAGACTAAAAACTGGGCGATCAACTATTTCAGACAGGAGTTGCTAATGTCCAAACAACAGATCGGCGTTGTCGGTATGGCGGTCATGGGCCGTAACCTCGCGCTTAACATCGAAAGCCGTGGTTATTCCGTTTCCATTTTTAACCGTTCTGGTGACAAGACTGATGAAGTCATCGCCGAAAATCCGGGTAAAAATCTGGTCCCGCACTACACCGTCGAAGAGTTTGTTGACTCACTGGAAAAACCTCGTCGTATCTTGCTGATGGTGAAAGCCGGTGAAGCAACTGACAAAACCATCGCATCCCTGACTCCGCACCTGGATAAAGGCGACATCCTGATCGATGGCGGCAACACGTATTATAAAGACACCATTCGTCGTAACCGCGAACTGTCTGAGCAAGGTTTTAACTTCATCGGTACCGGTGTTTCCGGTGGTGAAGAGGGCGCACTGAAAGGCCCGTCCATCATGCCTGGCGGTCAGAAAGAAGCGTACGCGCTGGTGGCTCCGATTCTTGAGAAAATCGCAGCGCGTGCTGAAGATGGCGACGCTTGCGTAGCTTACATCGGTGCAGATGGTGCTGGTCATTACGTTAAGATGGTTCATAACGGTATCGAATACGGCGACATGCAACTTATCGCAGAAGCGTATTCCCTGCTGAAACAGTCCCTGAACCTGAGCAACGAAGAGCTGGCAGCCACCTTCGCTGACTGGAACAAAGGCGAGCTGAGCAGCTACCTGATCGACATCACCAAAGATATCTTCACTAAGAAAGACGAAGAAGGTAAATATCTGGTTGATGTGATCCTGGACGAAGCTGCGAACAAAGGTACCGGTAAATGGACCAGCCAGAGCTCGCTGGATCTCGGCGAACCACTGACCCTGATTACTGAGTCCGTATTTGCCCGTTATCTTTCTTCCCTAAAAGATCAGCGCGTTGCAGCCTCTAAGGTATTATCTGGCCCGGCTGTTAAACCTTTCTCTGGTGACAAAGCTGAGTTCATCGAAAAAGTGCGTCGTGCGCTGTATCTGGGTAAACTCGTTTCTTACGCTCAGGGTTTCTCACAGCTCAAAGCTGCTTCAGACGAGAACAACTGGGACCTGAACTACGGCGAAATCGCGAAGATCTTCCGTGCTGGTTGTATCATCCGCGCGCAGTTCCTGCAGAAAATCACCGATGCATATGCTGAAAATGCCTCTATCGCTAACCTGCTGCTGGCTCCTTACTTCAAAAACATTGCTGACGAATATCAGCAAGCGCTGCGTGATGTTGTGTCTTATGCCGTTCAGAACGGTATCCCGACGCCAACCTTCTCTGCTGCGATCAACTACTATGACAGCTACCGCTCAGCGGTTCTGCCAGCTAACCTGATCCAGGCACAGCGTGACTACTTCGGTGCGCATACTTATAAACGTACTGATAAAGATGGCGTATTCCATACCGAATGGTTGGATTAATAGCCTGACCGGCGCGTGTTAAGCACGCCAGTTTTGTAGCGCCAATAAAAAGCCGCCAATGCATAAGCAAAGGCGGCTTTTTTACGTCTGGACTTTATTAGCGTTAAAGCCTGCTGTTATTTCTTATGACGCTGACGCAGATTTTCGATCACGGCGCTCAGGTTTAGATCCTGATCCTGGAGTAATACCAGCAGGTGATAAATCAGATCAGAGGCTTCGTTTTTCAGTTCGAAGCGGTCATTGACGGTGGCGGCCAGCGCAGTTTCCACGCCTTCTTCACCGACTTTCTGCGCGATACGTTTGGTCCCGCTGGCGTACAGTTTGGCGGTATAAGAGCTTTCCGGATCGGCGGTTTTGCGCGATGCCAGCAGTTCTTCCAGCTGATACAAAAACGCCCAGTCGGTTTCGGCAGGGTGGAAGCAGCTGTTATTGCCTTTGTGGCAGGTCGGACCCACCGGATTAACCAGAATCAGCAACGTATCGTTATCACAATCTGGCGTGATGCTGACCACATTCAGATAGTTTTCTGACGTTTCGCCTTTTGTCCAAAGACGTTCTTTGGTGCGGGAATAAAAGGTGACTTTACCGGAAGACTGGGTAACGCTCAGCGCTTCCTGATTCATATAACCGAGCATCAGTACTTCACCCGACACCGCATGCTGGATGATGGCCGGCATCAGGTTGTCCACTTTTTCCCAGTCGAGCTGGCTGATCTGTTCATCGGTTAACAGACAGGTTTTTACGTCCTGAATACTCACAAGCGGATCTCCACGCCATTTTCGGCTAAGTAGCTTTTCAGCTCACCAATATTAATAATTTGTTTGTGGAACACAGAGGCGGCCAGTGCGCCGTCAACCTGTGCTTCGCGAAAGGCATCGAGGAAGTGTGGCATGGTGCCGGCACCGCCGGAGGCGATCAGCGGAACGTGACACACTTCGCGGATCATCTTAAGTTGCGCAAGGTCGTAACCGTTACGCACGCCGTCCTGATTCATCATATTCAGTACAATTTCACCGGCGCCGCGTTCCTGAACTTCTTTCACCCAGTCAACCGTCTGCCAGGTAGTGACTTTAGTACGCGCTTCGTCGCCGGTAAACTGATGCACCTGATAGATACCGGTCGCTGCATCGTGCCACGTATCAATGCCAACGACGATACACTGTACACCATAGCGGTCGGCGAGGCGGCTGATCAATGTCGGGTCAGCCAGTGCGGGTGAATTAATGGAAATCTTGTCTGCACCAAACTGCAAAATCTGGCCTGCATCTTCCAGGCTCTTGATGCCGCCCGCGACACAGAAGGGGATATCGATGACTTCCGCCACGCGTGATACCCAGCTTTTGTCTACCACGCGACCGTCGCTGGACGCCGTAATGTCGTAAAACACCAGTTCGTCTGCGCCTTCCTCAGCGTAACGCTGCGCTAAAGGCACGATGTCACCGATGATTTCGTGATTGCGGAACTGCACGCCTTTAACAACCTGACCGTCTTTAACGTCGAGGCAGGGGATTATCCGTTTTGCCAGCATGAAATTGCCTCCGTCGCAGTAAATTTACCGTCGAGCAATGCGCGCCCGACAATGACACCTTTTACGCCGCTGTCGCGTAATGCCGCAATATCATCAAGCGAGCCGATGCCGCCGGATGCCTGAAATTCTACCTGCGGATAACGTGCGGTCACTTCACGATAAAGTTCAACGTTAGAACCCGCCAGCGTGCCGTCACGGGAAATATCGGTGCAAAGTACATGTTTCAGGCCGAACGGCAGATATTGCTCGACGACCTGTTCCAGTGTGGCGTTGGAGTTTTCCTGCCAGCCGCTGATGGCGACATTTTTAGTGCCTTCTGCATCGATGCGGACATCAAGTGCCAGCACCAGCGCATCTGCGCCGAAACGGGTGAACCAGCCCTGTACGGTCTGCGGATCTTTTACCGCTGTCGAGCCGACCACCACGCGGGTTGCCCCGGCGCTGAGCAAAGCCTCAACGTCTTGTTCGGTGCGGATGCCGCCGCCGACCTGCACCGGCACGGAAACACCAGCCAGCAGTTTGGTCAGCAAAGGGATCTGACGCGCTGCCGGATCCTTTGCGCCAGTCAGATCCACCAGATGCAGAACCTGCGCGCCTTGTTGCTGATAATCCTGCAACCGTGGCAGCGGATCATTGCCGTAGTCACGCTGCTGGCCGTAATCGCCCTGATGCAAACGCACCACGCTGCCTTCGATCAAATCTAAAGCGGGAATAATCATGCTGTTTACATCTCCAGAAAGTTTTTCAGCAACTGTGCGCCAGCGGCACCGGAGCGCTCGGGATGAAACTGCACGCCGAAGAAGTTGTCTTTTTGTACGGCTGCGCTGAAGGGCTCACCGTATAGTGTCTGCGCGATGGTGTTTTCGCATACCGGCATGGCAAATCCATGGACGAAATAGAAGTAGGCGTTTTCATCGATACCACGGAAAAGATGGCTGTCGGCGTTGGCAATGACCTGATTCCATCCCATGTGCGGCAGTGGCAGCCCCATATCCTGCATACGTGTTACCGGCGTTTCGATAATGCCCAGCGTATCAATCCCGCCATTTTCTTCACTCGAAGAAGCCAGCAGTTGCATCCCCAGACAAATACCCAGCACCGGTTGCGTGCAGGCTTTGATGAGTTCGATCAGCTCGCGTTGTTCAAGTTGTTCCATTGCGGCCTGTGCGGTACCAACGCCCGGCAGAAATAACTTGTCGGCCTGCAACACAATTTCCGCTTCACGGCTAACCGTCGGCTCGTAGCCCAAACGTTGCACCGCGTATTTTACGGAAGAGAGGTTGGCACAGCCGGTATCAAGGATAACGACATTCATCACAGCACTCCTTTCGAACTCGGCAGGGTGTTGCCATCGACGCGAATTGCCTGGCGCAGTGTGCGGCCAAAGGCTTTGAACAGGCTTTCGACGCGGTGGTGATCGTTCTTGCCTTTGGTGCGCAGGTGCAGGGTACAGGCCATCGCGTAGGACAGGGAACGGAAGAAGTGTTCGACCATTTCCGTGCTCAGGTCACCGACGCGCTGATAGTTAAATTCTGCTTTGTATTCCAGGTGCGGACGGCCAGAGATATCCAGCGCACAGCGTGCCAGACATTCATCCATAGGCAGCACGAATCCGAAACGACCAATGCCACGTTTATCGCCCAGCGCTTTGTTCAACGCTTCGCCCAGCGCCAGTGCGGTATCTTCTACCGTGTGGTGATCGTCGATATACAAATCGCCTTTCACTTCGATGTTCATACGGAAACCGCCGTGCGTGGCAATCTGATCCAGCATATGGTCGAAGAAGCCCACACCGGTGCGGATTTTGCTTTCGCCTTCACGATCCAGCCAGACATCGACATCAATCGCCGTTTCACGCGTCACGCGGTTCACTTTCGCATGGCGGTCACGTTTAGTCAGCTGTTCAGCAATGGCTGCCCAGTTCAGGGTATCGCGCTGATAACGCAGCCCGGCGATGCCCATATTGGCTGCCAGCTGAATATCGGTATCACGATCACCAATCACATAGCTGTTTGCCGTGTCCAGCACGCCGCTTTCCAGATAACCTGTCACCAGTTTGGTTTTCGGTTTACGGCAATCACAGTGATCGGCCGGAAGATGAGGGCAGATCAGTACTTCATCAAAAACGATACCCTGCGAGGTCAGGATTTGCATCATCAGGTTGTGCGGCGGATCGAAAGTTTCCTGAGGGAAACTGGCGGTCCCCAGACCGTCCTGATTGGTGATCATCACCAGTTTGAAACCGGCGTCTTGCAGCGCCAGCAGTGCCGGAATAACGCCCGGCTCGAGAGCCAGTTTATCCAGACGGTCCACCTGGAAATCTTCCGGTGGCTCAGAAATCAGCGTACCGTCGCGGTCGATAAACAGTGTTTTTTGCAATAACGGGCTCTGGCTCACATGTGCTCCTTGCGGGGGCTATTTTGATTATCGTTGATGGTCGTGGCGGTCGCGCCCGGTAACGGTTGCAGTGCGTCAATCACGCGTTGCAACTCGTTACGCGTACCAATGGTAATTCGCAGGCAGCCGGAAAGTCCCGGTTGCTTATTCTGGTCACGCAGGATAATGCCCTGATCCCAGAGGTTTTTAAATACTGCACTTGAAGCAGAGAAACGGGCAAGCACATAGTTCGTGTCGCTGGCAAAAGCCTCTTCAACGCAGGCGCATTTTTCCAGTTCTTTCAGTAACCACTCGCGGTTCTCTGTTACTTCAGCCACGCGCTGACGCATAATCGCCAGTCCTTCAGGGCTCAGCGCCTGTGCAGCGATATCGGCGACCGGCGTAGATAAAGGATAAGGCGCGATGACTTTCATTAATAAGCCAATCAGCTCGCTGTTGGCGATCGTGAAGCCGCAGCGCAGACCGGCAAGTGCGAAGGCTTTAGACAGCGTGCGCAAAATCGCCAGATGTGGGTATTCCTGCAACCAGCCGGAAACTGTCGCCTGCGGGCAGAATTCGATATAAGCCTCATCGACGGCGACAATCGCGCGGCCACGGGTCATTTCCAGTACGGCGCGGATTTCATCCGGGTCGATAATGTTGCCGGTCGGATTATTCGGGCTGCACACATACACCAGTTTCACGCCGTCGAGGGCAGCTTCAATGGCAGGAATATCCAGAGACCAGTCGGCTTTCGCGGCCACCGTGCGGCCTTCAACGCCAATGGTTTCGGCACTCACGCTGTACATGCCATACGTTGGCGGACAATAAAGGATGGCGTCTTTGCCCGGTTCGCAGAATGCGCGGATCAAAAGCTCGATGCCTTCGTCTGCGCCGCGACTGACCAGCACCTGTTCCGGATCCACACCCGCATAAGCTGCATAACGGTTGATGACCAGCGCAGGCTGACATTCCGGGTAACGGTTAAACGTTTGCTGTGTCAGTTGGAACTGTGGCGCGATGGCATATTCGTTGGCATTCAGCCAGACATCACCGTTCCCCCCCAGACGGCGGGCGGACTGATACGGCGTCAGTTCCTGCACATTCTTACGTGCCAGCGCCTGAACGCTGAGGTTGTTTTCGTTGCTCATCAGCGTTGCTCCTTTAAAGCGTTAACGCGCAAAGTCACGGCATTTTTGTGTGCGGTCAGCTGTTCAGCCTGCGCCAGGGTTTCAATGGTATTTGCCAGACCGAGCAAACCTTCAGGTGTTAACTGCTGAACGGTCATGCGTTTCTGGAAATCGGCCAGCCCGAGGCTGGAACAGGTCGCGGTGTAACCGTAAGTCGGCAAGACGTGGTTGGTACCGGAGGCGTAATCGCCCGCAGATTCCGGTGACCAGTCACCGAGAAAGACCGAACCGGCGCTGGTAATCCTGTCGACAAGCTGTTCCGGCTCGCGGGTTTGCAGGATCAGGTGCTCCGGACCGTAGGCATTGCTGATGTCGATACATTGCGCGAGGTCTTTCGCCACAATCAGACGGCTGCTCGCCAGCGCCTGACGGGCGATCTCGCTGCGGGATAATGTCTGTAACTGACGTTCAACGGCTTCGCCAACGGCCTGTGCCATTTTCAAATCAGGTGTCAGCAAAATCACCTGAGAATCCGGGCCGTGTTCAGCCTGTGAAAGTAAATCAGAGGCGACGAAATCCGGTGTGGCACCGCTGTCGGCAATCACCAGCACTTCGGAAGGCCCGGCAGGCATATCAATCGCCGCGCCGTCCAGGCTCTGACTGACCTGACGTTTAGCTTCGGTCACATAGGCATTACCTGGTCCGAAGATTTTCGCCACACGTGGCACGGTTTCGGTGCCGAAGGCCAGCGCGGCAATCGCCTGCGCACCGCCAAGCTGATACACCTCTTCCACACCGCAAAGTTGCGCGGCATAGAGAATTTCATCGGCAATCGGTGGCGGAGAACACAGCACCACTTTCTGGCATCCGGCAATACGCGCCGGCGTGGCTAACATTAATACGGTCGATACCAGCGGCGCAGAACCGCCCGGAATATACAGCCCGACGGACTGAATAGGGCGGGTCAGTTGCTGGCAACGTACGCCCGGCTGAGTTTCGATATCCACCACCGCCAGTTTTTGCGCCTGATGGAAGGTATCGATATTGCGCACGGCGTGGGCCATCGCCTGTTTAACGTCATCACCTAAACGCGCGGATGCTGCCTCGATTTGCTGTGCGGTGACGCGCAATTCCTGAACTTCAGTCTTATCAAAGCGGGCGCAAAACTCGCGCAGCGCACTGTCACCTTCACTGCGCACACGGCGCAGAATTTCACTGACAGATTCGGTAATACGGTCGGACGCCGAAATTGCCGGGCGTGTCAGCAGCTCGCGACGCTGTTGTTCGTCGCATTGCTGCCAGTCAATCGGGGTAGTGAACGCGTCAGGCTTCATGGCTTACTCCATCATTTTTTCGATTGGCAGAACCAGAATTGAGCTGGCGCCCAGCGCTTTCAGTTTCTCCATGGTTTCCCAGAATAACGTTTCGCTGCTGACCATGTGCATGGCCACGCGCTGCTGATCGCCTGCCAGCGGCAGAATCGTCGGACGCTCAGCACCCGGCAGCAGGGCAACGATTTCGTCCAGACGCTCACTTGGCGCGTGCAACATAATGTATTTGGATTCGCGAGCCTGAATAACGCCCTGAATACGGGTCATCATTTTGTCGATCAGCAGTTGTTTCTCTTGCGGCATTTCGCCATCGCGCTGGATCAGACAGGCTTTGGAGCGGTAAATCACTTCAACTTCGCGCAGTCCGTTGGCTTCCAGCGTTGCGCCGGTAGACACCAGGTCGCAAATCGCATCAGACAGGCCGGCACGCGGTGCGACTTCAACAGAACCGTTCAGCAGACAAGATTTGAAATCGACGCCTTTTTTATCGAGGTATTGCTTGAGCAGGTGCGGATAAGACGTCGCGATACGGGCGTTTTGCAGACTTTGCGGACCGGTATATTCGGTATCCAGCGGCGTTGCCAGAGACAAGCGGCAGCCGCCGAAATCCAGGCGACGCAGGGTAAAGTAACGCGGGTCTTCGCCCTGAGCGCGACGGCTCAGCAGTTCTTCTTCGAGCACGTTTTCGCCGATAATCCCCAGATCCACCACGCCATCCATCACCAGTCCCGGGATATCGTCATCACGGACACGCAAAATATCGATGGGCATGTTTTCAGCGAAAGCGATCAGACGCTGTTCTTGCAGATTGATTTTGATGCCGCAGCGCGCCAGTAATTCGCGTGATTCATCGCTCAGGCGACCCGACTTCTGCATTGCTATCCGTAAACGTGTTTTATCCAGCATGATGACCTCAGTTTCTCAATTATTTATATAAATCGTTTTGTTTAAAATTCTTTAACTTCAATCCGTCAGGCCAAAAAAAAAGCCCCCGGAAGAAATCTTCCGGGGGCTATCTCTGCGTTCTGCGCCACTGGAAGATCTAAACAGTCTCCCAGCACCAATCGCCTGAAAGACTAGTCAGGGTGATGGTGATGATGGTGGTTAATCAGAACGTTTGTCATGTCAGTGTCTCTATTCAGTGATTCAGATGCCGCGTGATTCAATTTGAATCATTCGCCACACATATCAAATTCGTTGCCAATAAAACTAAACTATCGGGCGGCAACAGCGCAACCTTTTTTTCCGATGATGAGTTTTTCTTATCAGCCGCAGGGTTTTCATCTGATTTTTGAATAATCTGTTAACAGACACCAAGAAAACCTTACGCAGACTGAACGGGGAAAAGGCGACCTTTGCTAGTATAAAGGAAGATATCAGCAGTTGGTGATGTGATACCAGGTGCCTCTGAACAAATGGAGCAAAGTATGAAGAAGGTTTCGATTATCGGACTGGGCTGGCTGGGAATGCCACTGGCGATGGCGCTGGCTGCAAAAGGCTACGATGTCGTGGGCAGCAAAACGACGCTGGATGGCGTGGACGCTGCAAGAATGGTGGGGATCGAATGCTTCCCGCTGGTTTTCACACCAGAAATGGAATGCGAAGCGGAAGATCTCGATCGTCTGCTTAATGTGGATGCCCTGATTATCACTCTGCCCGCGCGCCGGACCGTGGAGGGCAGTGAACTTTATTTCCAGGCGGTGCAGCAGTTAACCGACAGTGCGCTGGCGCATAACGTGAAACGGATTATTTTCACCAGTTCGACGTCGGTATACGGCGAAAGAGAGGGCGTGGTGCGGGAAGATTCTCTTCTCGAGCCGGTGACAGCCAGCGGCAAAGTCCTTAAAGAGCTGGAGAACTGGTTCCACGGACTGCCAAATACGTCCGTTGATGTACTGCGTCTGGCAGGTCTGGTGGGCGGAGATCGCCATCCCGGCCGTTTCATGGCGGGTAAGACCGGGGTGAAAGGCGGTCACCACGGGGTCAATCTGGTCCATCAGGATGACGTAGTGGCGGCAATTGCTTTATTGCTCAGCCGGCCGAAAGGCGGGCATATCTTTAACTTATGTGCACCGAAGCATCCGGCGAAAGCGGATTACTATCCGGCACTGGCAAGACAAATGGGGCTGCAACCGCCGACCTTTGCTGAAGAAGGTTCAGCAGGAAAGGGCAAAATCGTGGATGGGGAGCGGATCTGCAAAGAGCTCGGTTTTGAGTATCAGTATCCCGACCCGCAATCTATGCCTTTTTAATCGTTAAATCGTTTTTGAATAATAATAAGTTATGGCCTGCCTGAAATATCGGCAGGCTTTTTTTATTCAGCTGGATTAACACACAATGACATCCCCCGTTACTTTGAATGAAAGTAATCACCCTTCAAAAGTATCCGCAGTCGTATATTTCACTAATAAGACAAGTTAATGACCTTCCGTTCCTCCGGTTATTCACTTATACCTTTAATTATCTCCGTTAAAAATGTGTCTTATGCGTATTTCATGGGGGGATTCTGGCGTGGGATGCTGGTTAGGTAATAAAAATCCTATTCTTGAGCTGTTAATTTACGCTTGCACCGCACAAACCACTTTTTTAAGCCCAATCATTAAAGTTTTTCTGAACAGTTGCCGATAGGTAAGCACGGCAAAAATCCGCTGTTTCATCACTTCTCCTTATCAATCTGGTCAGATGACTGGATGATTCTTCCTGCGCAGTAACAAATTATTACAATCATTGTCTTTTTACTTTTGAAACCACGTGGTTGCTCACGATTTCAGAACAATTCGTCCTTATTTTAAACACCATTTTTTCAGATAACTCCCCGAAACGCCCCGTCCTGACTGGGTTGCGCATTATTAGCACAATGATCACGCTATTTGAAATTTGCAGCATATAACACTGCATGAACTATGATTAATTGCTGCGTGTGCTAATCATTTGGCTTTAGGTGGTCTTTGTACAAAATGATCTAAAAATGGCGAAAAAAGACAGTTTGAAGACAGCTTTTTAGATGGTTTTTTACTTTTGACTTAAATCTGCGCAAATTCTCACGATAAATTGCACTTTTGGAGACAAAATAAATTTCAAAAGTGTGATGTATGTCACACTTTATTCAAAATTCGTCCACGGCAAGATTGTATGTGTAAAGGGAACGGGGTTAGAGTTGCGTCGTAGTAAGATAATTCCTAATAATGTATGTAAAAGCGTTTCACTGAATGACACGCCATCACAGCAACGGACCCTGCCAGTACACCAAAACTAAAGTGTTTCACTAATACTTAGCAGTGCAATTGTCACAATTAATTTAGTTTACATCAGGAACAACTTTGTATTGGCGGTGAAGTAAATACCGCGGGATAAATCTAATTTTCATCGCAGGATTTATTAAACAGCCAATGATCCAATTGTTTTGATAGTAAAAAATACTCCTGTCACGCCGGGTGAAACTCTCGCTGCATGGAATATGTCTATCAATCAGCCACCTTTAAAAGTGGCATCGGTAATGGGGTAGAACAGAATGTCCGAATTGCTTAAGCACATATATGATATCAACCTGTCATATTTACTGTTGGCGCAGCGTTTGATTAACGACGAAAAAGCCTCAGCGATGTTCCGGTTGGGAATTGATGACGTCATGGCAGACACACTTGGCCAGCTCACGTTGCCACAGATGGTGAAATTAGCTGAAACGAACCAGCTTTTGTGTCAGTTCCGCTTTGATGACAGCAAAACGATTGAACGCCTGACACAAGAATCGCGCGTGGATGACCTGCAGCAAATCCATACCGGCATTCTGTTGTCGAGTCATTTGCTCAAAGGTCTGGCTGCGAAAGATAGCGGCGCGATGAAGAAAAGGGCGTAGCTATGTCTGGGAAAGATGGGTTAACCAAACCGGCAGAAAAAAGTATCGTTCAGGAAGCACGCGACATTCAGCTTGCCATGGAACTGATTACGCTGGGTGCCCGGCTACAGATGCTGGAAAGCGAAACGCAATTAAGTCGTGGCCGGCTGATCAAACTGTACAAAGAACTGCGTGGAAGTCCTCCGCCGAAAGGAATGTTGCCGTTCTCTACTGACTGGTTTATGACCTGGGAACAAAACATTCATTCTTCCATGTTTTACAACGCGTACTCTTTCCTCTTAAAGAGCGGGCATTGTAATGGGGTGGAAGCGGTGATTAAAGCTTACCGTCTGTATCTTGAACAATGTCCTGAACAACCCGGTGAAGCGCCGATCCTCGCGCTGACACGTGCGTGGACACTGGTCCGTTTTGTCGACAGCGGCATGTTGCAACTCTCTGCGTGTAACTGCTGTGACGGTTCATTTATTACCCATGCACACCAGCCCCGTCACGGGTTTGTTTGCAGTCTTTGCCAGCCCCCATCCCGAGCAGTAAAAAAACGTAAACTTTCCCCGCAGGTTGCCGATATAACATCTCAAGAGCTGGACGAACAGGTCAAGCGCGCTGTCTGAGATGATTGGGTTGCAGTAAGTCGTTCTGAGCGGTGGTAACACCGCTCATCATTTCCCCCCCGAATATCTCAGTCATTACTGGCACCGTTTATGCACGTCTTAGCGGCATAAACCTCGGCAGAATCATGGCGTCGCGCTTTTCCTCGCCCTAAAACCACATCGAATTAAGGATTCATCGTGCTAGTGATAATAGGTTACATCGTGGTGTTGGGCTCAGTGTTCGGCGGTTTCATGCTCGTCGGCGGTGAACTGGGCGCGTTATACCAACCCGCAGAATTACTCATCATCGGCGGTGCAGGCATCGGTGCCTTTTTCGTGGGTAACAACGGAAAAGCGATTAAATCCACAATGCGCGCGCTGCCTCAGTTGTTCCGCGCATCGAAATACAACAAAGCGTTGTATATGGATCTGATGGCGTTGCTGTACCGCTTACTGGCGAAATCACGTCAGCAGGGGATGCTGTCGCTGGAAAATGACATCGACAATCCCAACGAAAGCGACATTTTCGCTAATTATCCGCGCATCCTTGCCGATAAGCATTTAGTCGAATATCTGACGGATTATCTGCGCCTGATGGTGAGCGGCAACATGAATGCTTTTGAAATCGAGGCATTGATGGATGAAGAAATCGAAACCTACGAGCACGAAAGCGAAGTGCCTGCCAACAGCCTGGCGCTGGTCGGTGATTCACTCCCGGCTTTCGGTATCGTCGCGGCGGTGATGGGCATCGTTCATACCCTGGCGGCGGCGGATCGTCCGGCGGCTGAGCTCGGTGCGCTGATTGCACATGCGATGGTGGGGACCTTCCTCGGTATCCTTCTGGCATACGGGTTTATTTCTCCGCTTGCCAGCGTTCTGCGCCAGAAAAGCGCGGAAAACGCCAAGATGATGCAATGCATCAAAGTGACATTGCTTTCCAGCATCAATGGCTATGCGCCACAAATCGCCGTCGAGTTTGGCCGTAAGACGCTGTACACCTCTGAACGTCCTTCCTTCATCGAACTGGAGGAGCACGTTCGCCAGGTTAAGTCGCCGGGTCAGAAACAAACTGAAGAAGAAAAAGTATGAAGCATCAAAGCCATCCAATCGTTGTTGTCCGCAAGAAAAAGAACAAGCACGGCGGAGGGCATCACGGCGGTTCGTGGAAGATTGCTTACGCTGACTTTATGACAGCGATGATGGCTTTCTTCCTGGTGATGTGGCTGATTTCGATCTCCAGCCCTAAAGAACTGGTACAAATTGCCGAATACTTTCGTACACCGCTGGCGGTGGCGATAACCGGCGGGCCGCGCAGCAGTGATGCGACCAGCCCGATCCCGGGCGGCGGGGAAGACCCGACCGTGCAGGACGGCGAAGTGCACAAAATGGATCAGTCGCAGGGCGAGAGCAAACGTGAGGCCGGTGATTTACAACGCTTGCAGCAGAAACTCGAAGACATGCTGGCGTCTGACCCGCGGCTGAAAGATTTGCGTCCGCATCTGATGATTAACCTGACCGAACAGGGTTTGCGCATCCAGATTATTGATAGCAAAAATCGTCCGATGTTCCAGCTGGGCAGCGCGATTGTCGAGCCGTATATGCGCGATATTCTGCGCGCTATCGGGCCGGTGCTGGATGATTTTCCGAATAAAATCAGTCTTGCAGGCCATACGGACGATATGCCGTATGCGCAGGGCGAACGCGGGTACAGCAACTGGGAGCTCTCGACAGATCGCGCAAATGCTTCACGTCGCGAAATGATTATCGGCGGACTCAGTGAAGGTAAAGTTCTGCGCGTGATGGGCATGGGATCCACCATGCAGTTAAAAAACCATCCGGCGGGTGACGCGATTAACCGCCGTATCAGCATTTTAGTTCTGAACAAACATGCTGAAGAAGCGATTGAACGTGAAAACAGCGAGGGTGAAGCGATCACTATCAGTGACGCCGGCGAACTGCAAAAAGCTGTGCCGGGACGTCAGACGGCACCGGCGCTGGCGCCAAAAATGAGCCCGGCTCCGGCTGCACCTGCGGTACCTGATTCATCAGCAGCACCAGCACCAGCACCATCACAATTACAGGCACCATCAATACCCGGGATTGAGACGCAGACGCCAGTGACACCACCGGCAGGCGCTCAACCTGCGACGGCAGCTCCGGCTGTCGCGGCAGGCACGGCACCTGCGACACATTAACAAGCCGCGATTCACAGCAGAGGTGATCACGTGAGCATGGATATTACTGATTTTTATCAGACATTTTTTGATGAAGCAGACGAGCTGCTGGCGGACATGGAACAACATCTGTTGTTACTTGATCCGCAGGCGCCAGATGTTGAGCAGCTCAATGCGATTTTCCGCGCAGCGCACTCAATCAAAGGCGGGGCGGCAACGTTTGGATTTACGGTTTTGCAGGAAACGACCCACTTACTGGAAAACCTGCTCGACGGTGCGCGTCGCGCTGAAATGAGCCTGAGCACCGACATCATCAACCTGTTTCTGGAAACAAAAGACATTATGCAGGAGCAACTCGACGCCTATAAATCCTCCCGGGATCCTGATGCAGAAAGCTTTGAATATATCTGTGCAGCCCTGAGACAACTGGCCCTCGACGCGCAGGAACAGCGCGAACCTGCGCCGGAACTTCACGTGGTGGAAGATGAACCCGCAGCGGCTGCGCCCGTCGCGGCAGCAACGCCTGCGGCGAAAGGCGGGATGCGTGTCCGCCTGTCCGGCCTGAAAACGCAGGAAGTGCCTGTCATGCTCGAAGAGCTGGGCAATCTTGGCGAAATCAAAGATCCGGTTCAGACCGCAGACAGCGTGGAAGCCACGCTTATCACTACGGTGACCGAAGACGACATTATTGCGGTGCTGTGTTTTGTGCTGGAACCGGAGCAAATCAGTTTCACACAGGCCGCTGTGCCTGCGGTTGCTGAATCCGCACCTGCGCCAGCCCCGGTTGTCACTGAAAGCGCCGCCGTCGCCGTGCGTCCGGCACCGGTTCTGACTGCCGTGCCTAACAGCGAACCGGCGAAAGCCCGTGCGCCAAAAGCCGCTGAATCGACCAGTATTCGTGTCGCCGTCGAAAAAGTGGATCAGCTGATCAACCTGGTCGGCGAACTGGTGATCACTCAGTCGATGCTGGCGCAACGTTCCGATTTGCTGGATCCGGTGGTTCACAGCGACCTGCTCAACAGCATGGGACAGCTTGAGCGCAACGCCCGTGATTTGCAGGAATCGGTAATGTCGATTCGTATGATGCCGATGGAATTCGTGTTCAGCCGCTTCCCGCGTCTGGTGCGCGATCTCGCCAGCAAACTGAATAAGCAAATCGAACTGACCCTGCTCGGCAGCTCTACCGAACTGGATAAGAGCCTGATCGAACGCATCATCGACCCGTTAACGCACCTGGTGCGTAACAGTCTGGATCACGGTGTGGAAACACCGGAAGTGCGTATTGCCAACGGCAAAGAGCCGACCGGTAACCTGACGCTTTCTGCTGAACATCAGGGCGGGAATATCTGCATTGAGGTCATCGATGACGGTGCCGGTCTGAACCGCGAACGTATTCTGGCGAAAGCCGCGTCGCAGGGCATGAACGTCAGCGAAAACATGAGCGATGAAGAAGTCGGCATGTTGATCTTCGCTGCCGGGTTCTCGACCGCAGAAAAAGTCACGGATGTTTCCGGTCGCGGCGTCGGCATGGACGTCGTGAAACGTAACATCCAGGAAATGGGCGGCCATGTTGAAATCCATTCCCAGCAGGGGAAAGGCACGACCATCCGTATTCTGCTGCCGCTGACGCTGGCCATTCTCGACGGCATGTCCGTTAAAGTGGGCGAAGAAGTCTTTATTCTGCCGCTGAATGCCGTCATGGAATCGCTGCAACCGCTGGCTGAAGATTTGCATCCGCTGGCCGGTGGCGAGCGTGTTCTGCAGGTGCGTGGTGAGTACCTGCCGCTGGTTGAGCTCTACAACGTCTTCGATGTGAAAGAGGCCAAAACCGAAGCCACACAGGCCATTGTTGTGATTTTACAAAGTGCAGGCCGTCGCTACGCCTTGCTGGTTGATCAACTGATTGGTCAGCATCAGGTGGTGGTGAAAAACCTGGAAAGTAACTATCGCAAAGTGCCTGGCATTTCCGCCGCCACCATTTTGGGCGACGGCAGTGTGGCATTGATCGTGGATGTGTCTGCCTTGCAGTCGCTGAACCGCGACAAACTGGCAACGGGCGTCTCTGCTGCATAACCAGCAACGCTTCCGGTGACCGCAATGTCGCCGGGTGTGAAAAACTCAGGCCGATTAAAAGATAAAAGCAAAGGTGAACAACATGGCAGGACTTGCAACCGTGGCAAAAATTGCGGGTGAAACAGTAGGTCAGGAATTTCTGATCTTTACTTTAGGCGACGAAGAATACGGCATCGATATCCTGAAAGTGCAGGAAATCCGCGGTTACGATCAGGTAACCCGCATTGCTAACACGCCTGCGTTTATTAAAGGTGTCACCAACCTGCGCGGCGTTATCGTGCCTATCCTCGACCTGCGTGTTAAGTTCGCGCAGGAAGATGTGATTTACAATGAAAACACCGTGGTGATCGTGCTGAACTTCGAAAACCGCGTCGTCGGGATCGTGGTAGACGGCGTATCCGACGTGCTGTCGCTGAGCCAGGATCAGATCCGTCCGGCGCCGGAATTCGCGGTGACCATGTCGACGGAATACCTGACGGGGCTGGGTTCGCTCGGCGACCGGATGTTGATTCTGGTGGATATTGAGAAGTTGTTGAGTAGTGAGGAAATGGCGCTGGTTGATAGCGTGACGAAAATTTGATTTTCGTTTTTTAACGTCAAGATCAAGACCAGGAACAAGGGCGAGGTCAAGGTCGTGGGCTCGCCGCCCACACTGGCCCAGAGACCCGCAGTCGCGCGGGCCTCTGGACTCCACGCTCTTTTCACTGCGCGCTGCCGCAGGTACGACGGACGTGTTCTTTCACCGCAGCCTGTGGCGCAAAATCTTGCCGCGTTGCGGTGCCTTCTCTCGGTCTTCGAGCCATAGGTCTCGAAGCCGCTCCGTTCAGCAAGATTTTTGATCACGCCATTCCCGATCGAATAAAACCTTCGTTCTGATTCTTTCCCAAAATCCAATGCGGAAGGGTGTTGTCTTGCTCCTTCCCCTGCGAAGGGGAAGGCTGGGATGGGGTATTAATGGCATCTCGAAAATAACCCTCTTTTCCGTACCTCCGCTAACTCATTGATTTCACATACTCAGTAAACCTCTCAGAAAAAGAGGGTATTTCTCCCCAAACAGGGATAATCTTTTCCACTTCAAAGCGTAACCCTGAAAACCCAACGGTTCACTGCCGTACAGGCAGCTTAGAAATGTTAAATGCCCTTCAAAATCAATTTGGGCGCGTTCACTGCCGTACAGGCAGCTTAGAAATGGTCAATTCAATATCAATCGCTGGTCGTAATGTTCACTGCCGTACAGGCAGCTTAGAAAAACATGACGCGCATTGGCGAGCCTGACGAGATGTTCACTGCCGTACAGGCAGCTTAGAAAAGAGATCAGAGACGACACTCTCACCGAGCGTAGTTCACTGCCGTACAGGCAGCCGCTTGCAACTTACTGCAAACCATAAAAACTCCTTGGAAGCAGTATCTCATCTCGGTGATTTGCCCATTTTTAATGTGTGGATATCCAGTTATTGTCTGCTCGCTGCGGCAAAATCCGCAGTCGGGTGTAGGAACCTGATGTGCTAGATAGTGCATTTCACATGCGCTACGTTTTGTTTCATCATTAAAAGTGGATTTAAAACACTTCTGTTATTATCAATGGTGACTCAGACGAGGCAGCTTTCGGGCTGATCGAAAACTCCAGTACATCGATTCCTACCCTCGTCTGGGTTACCACCAAATGTAGGAATTTGGGTGGTAGCGCGTGATACGGTTCTCTGGAAATCAACAAATGACTATCACTAATAATTCTGAAACATCCCCCGATTCATGGACACTCACCGATCGCTGCCGTTTGCTGGCGAATGCGCTGGTGAACCCGCAAAACAGAGGTTCGCAGGACAGACTTTGCATCATGCTGCAAAACGAGCTTGAATACCTTGAAGCGACGTTATCGCAACCCATTCCCGAGCACCGCAAGAATTTGGGGATCCCGATGGACGACGGCTTATTTGATTACGCCGATCTCGAACCCGATGAACTTTGCGATCAGTGCATGGCGCTGAATTTCATACTGATGACGCTGCATGACAGAAAGATAAAAGAGATCATCACGTATATTTTGTGGGAACGTTTTGAGATGCTGCGCTGCTCACTGTATGCCTCCGGTGAGGTGATCGCATGAACAAAGACTGGCATCAGGCTGATATCATTGCGGCAATCAAAAAGAAGGGCACCACAATGGCGGCTGTCTCACGCCGCGCAGGTTTAAGCTCTTCGACGCTCTCAAACGCCTTAACCCGTAAATGGCCGAAAGGGGAAAGACTGATCGCTGAAGCGATTGGCGTAAAAGCCGAAACCATCTGGCCGAGCCGATATACCGAAATAAAATAAACCTGAGAACGGCTCCTTCCCCTGCGAAGGGGAAGGCTGGGATGGGGTATTAATGACAACTCCGAACTGACCCTTTTTCACCTTCTCTAACTCATTGATTTAATTAGTGCGCGCAAGCTAACAAAAAAGAGTGTATTTCTGCCAAAACAGGGATAACCTCTTGCCGTTCAAAGTGTAAATCTGAAAACTCAACGGGTTCACTGCCGGACAGGCAGCTTAGAAACTTGCTCACTTGAGTAGATGCCCAATCTTTAGGTTCACTGCCGGACAGGCAGCTTAGAAAGATAAAGTAATCAGCAAGTAGGATAATTTTGAAAAAAGCCTGTCTGCCGTCCGGGCTTTGACCGAACGTGTATTACTTTATAAGTTTGCCGTTGCCTGCTTTCCACTCCTCATAAGTGGCTTCAATAATCCAAAGGCAAACTGCCGCTTTATCAGTACTCAGCAAAGACAGGCGCGTTTTTTGATAAAACGCATCAATTTCAGCTGCTGATTTATTTATGGGTCCCATACAGACCAGGTCAGTGCCAACTAAATGAGGCCAATCATGGGAGTCAATAACCTCAAGTGTCTTGAGCGCAGCGGCGGTATTTGTTGAAAGCGCAGACGATAAAGCAGCTTCGACGTCTTGTGATTGGTTAACATCAGCGACGGCGGCCAGTTCGGGAACTTTATCGAGCCAAACCTGTTCTCCGGCAGCAATCCCCTTCAAAGCGGCCGGCCAGTCAATATTTGCTGCCATTGAATTCATGGCTATGCACAACAGTAATAGGAATAGAACCCATCGCCTCATCGTACAACCTCTAAGGTTCCACCCTCGCTGATCACTCTCCAGCGAGTTGAGGGAGACATAATAATGCAACCCTCGGAGGCGAAACCTGCAGGCTTACCGACGCGTTCGCCATGAATCCGAAACAGTGAGCGACCAAACGAATCGCCGGAGGTTTGTTCCAAAATTACTGTTGCCGGGCCTTTAGAGCGAGAATGTCCCGCGATTCGATAAGTCCCTCGGGGTAGTGGTCCCATACCTTTGACCTGCTGGCGATCTGGGTTATTTTTATTGGTCAGGACACCAGAGTAACCCGTCTCGACCAGTTCATTCCCCTTGTATAATCTGCCTGTACTTTGCTCATATCTCCATGTCATCACTATTTATCCTTATGCGGTTGCACGCTCATTCCAACTGTCTGAGTGAATAATATTTCCATCCATATAGCACCAGGTGATTTTTTCGTAAATCAGTTCGATCATCTCCAGATGGTTGCGTTTCTCGCCGTAAGAAGACTTGATGTCAAACATCATCGGCCCGACGGTAACAATCCTTACGCCTTCCATCAGAACTCTGAAGTACTCCACTTCCTGGCCCGCGTCATTGATACGATAAAATTTAACTTCGGCTGACTGAAGTTTCTGTCCTGTGGTCACTGATTTATAAAGGTAAGGACTGGAAGCATCGATTTCTTTGCTGAAAAGATAGGGGGCATGTTCACGGGTTGCGGTAGCTTTTCCCGTGGCGTTGTCGGTGGTGATGGAGACGCCGTGATGCAAGCCGTGGATCTCAATGCTACCCTCACGGCCTGTTATATCGACAGAGCCACGTATTGTCGTGCCGCTGTCATCCTTTAACCATAAATAAGCGGGGATCGCCATTTCATTAGTCCTTAATTGTGTGAAATAGCAGATTAGCTTTTTAAAAAGCAAATAATTGTGTTTAAACCTTCAACTCATTGATTTTCGGAAAGTGAGTACATTGAACCGATAACTCATTAATCTTCAAATTACGCCCGCAAGCTCATATGTTTGCAGCTAACCCTCTTTTTTTACCCTATCGCTAACTCATTGATTTTAAATCACCGAATTATCCATCAAAAAAAGAGGGTATTTCTGCCAAAACAGGGATAACCTCTTGCCATTCGAAGCGTAAACCTGAAAATCCAACAGCTGTTCACTGCCGGACAGGCAGCTTAGAAATACAGCGAAAATCTCATTAAACTTTTGAATTTACGGGAGTATGGGCATAGGCAAAGCCACTTGCGTGACCTCAGAGGGATCATTTAACGAAGAGACTGATTTAGCAACAGAATCTGTCGCAAATTATCTATAACCAGACTGATGCATCCGGGCAGTGACCCCGGACTTGTCTAACTGCGCAAACACCAGGAGTAAACGCCTGGCATTCAATAATGGAGATATATGAAAGCAATAATGACAGTAGACAAACTTGAATTACGCAACATTAAGTCAATACGAGATTCAGGAAAAATAGGACACAACTTCGATCTGGTCGCTAAGTTGAAAGTCCAGTCACGCTCTATGGGAGCATTTTCTGGCGAAGGTATTGATTGTCCAGATTTACAATGGATTGAAACAGTAGATTGGTACAAGTTAGATACTAATGCAGACAAATGGATCCACGTAGGAACCAATCCAAATAATAAAGATTTATACAAAGCAAACCCAAAATCGCAAACATTTAAAACCTGGTGGGAAGAGTATCGCTACGCATTTGCAAGGGATACGAAGGGGTTTCCTGCTGCGCTTAAAAATGCTCATGAACGTGATGTAAAACATTGGATCGCACGTAACGGCTTTGAGTGGGAACTTCCAATCAGGGATATACCAAGTATGAGTTTGCTGGGAGGGTCTGGTGGCGGGGCCGGAGCCAGTCTCGTTGTTGGCGACACCCGCCGCCGTGTCATTCGTTTCGAGTTAGGTTTTACTGGATATTCATATCGAATATATTGTGCACAGATACTTGAAACAAGGGATGGAAAACCTAGCATTAATGCTTTTATTCAAAGAAAATTATCGAACATGGATTTGAATAACCAACAAAATTTTATCGACTGGAGAAAGTCATCACGTTTTCCCCAATGCATGAGTTAGATGTGTCAACGCCATTCAGGACGGGTCGGGCAGCTTAGAATGGCATTAGGCATTTAGCCCCATTTTTATTTGGTTCACTGCCGTACAGGCAGCTTAGAAAAACGAGAAGGTCAGAAGTCTGACTGTTATTCAGTTAACTGCCGAACAGGCAGAAAAATCCTCATTCTCTCGTCATAGATACATTTAATCGAACAAGTTAATTAATTCACTAATACATTGTCCGGGATGTTAATTGAAAGTATCACCTCTAAGAACATACAAAATATGAATATATTAATGCGTTGATGTTTTCGTAAATAGGTTTATTTTAATCCCGTTATTAAAATTGAAGGGAATTCAAAATGACTAACGCATTGATGCCTGCTGAGCTAAAAACGATCCTCCACTCCAAACGTTCTAATATTTATTACCTGCAATATTGCCGTGTGCTGGTTAATGGCGGGCGGGTTGAATATGTTACGGAAGAAGGCAACAAGTCGCTGTACTGGAATATCCCCATCGCCAATACCACTGTCGTGATGCTGGGAACCGGGACGTCGGTAACGCAGGCGGCGATGCGCGAATTTGCCCGTGCGGGTGTGCTGGTCGGGTTCTGTGGCGGCGGCGGAACGCCACTTTATTCGGCGAATGAAGTCGAAGTGAATGTCTCCTGGCTGACGTCTCAGAGTGAATACCGTCCGACGAAATATCTTCAGCAATGGGTCAGTTTTTGGTTCGATGAACAGAAACGGCTGGCCGCCGCAGTGGCGTTTCAGAAAGTGCGCAGTGAGCAAATTCGTAAACACTGGTTAAGCGCAACGATGGTTCGAGAAGACGCTTTCCAGCTGGATACCGCCCGTACAGAATCCCTGTTGCAGCGGTTTGAGCAAAGCCTGACGCAGTGCCAGAACACGGGTGAACTGATGGCGCAGGAAGCCGTGCTGACAAAAGCCTTATATAAGCTGGCCGCCACGGCAGCGCGCTACGGCGACTTTACGCGGGCAAAACGCGGCGGCGGTGTTGACGTCGCTAACCGTTATCTCGATCACGGCAACTATCTGGCGTACGGGCTGGCTGCGACGGCGGTCTGGGTTATTGGCCTGCCGCACGGTCTGGCGGTCATGCATGGCAAAACACGGCGCGGCGGGCTGGTATTTGATGTCGCAGACTTAATTAAAGATGCACTGATCCTGCCACTGGCTTTTATTGCTGCCATGAACGGCGAAGACGAGCAGGAATTTCGTCAGCGTTGCCTGAGCAATTTCCAGCGTGCGGATGCGCTCGACATTATGATTGAAACGGTGCAGGACGTTGCACATGAAATAAGCCAGCAACCATGAATATATTACTGGTATCCGAATGTAATAAAAAAGCGCTGACCGAAACGCGGCGGATCATCGATCAGTTTGCTGAGCGCAAGGGCGAGCGGACGTGGCAAACGGCGATAACCATGGAAGGGCTGAATACATTAAGGCGAATACTCAAGAGAACGGCGCGCAGAAATACGGCGGTGGCCTGTCACTGGATCAAATCAAATAATCAGACAGAAGTGCTTTGGGTTATCGGAAATATTCGTAAGTTTAATGATAAAGGCTCGGTACCCACTAATACGACGCAGCGGGATATAGTAAAGTCCGGCAGCGAAAATGCTTTTCACAGTATGCAGACTATCGGATTACTGGCCGCTATCGCCGGGCTTTTTCATGATTTTGGCAAAGCCAGTCAGTTGTTCCAGAATAAGCTCCGCGGGAAGGGGAAAGGCTTTGAACCGTTCAGGCACGAATGGGTGTCTGTTCGTTTATTCCAGGCATTTGTCGGCCAGCAGACCGATGAACAATGGCTGACCCGTTTGCAGCATGTCAGTGCTGAAGACGAATACGCCATGATACAAAACCTGGCCCGCAATAATGCCAGCCACAGTTATAACAGCCCGCTGGAAAGTCTGCCGCCGGTCGCGCGTCTGGTGGCCTGGCTGATTGTTTCGCATCACCGCCTGCCGGTTTATCCGCGTCGAAACGATAACTACACTAATCCGCCGCAACTTTCCGATATTCAGCACTGGCAGGATAAACAATTTGCGCCGTGCTGGAACTCCACCAATATGGATGCGCCGTGGACGGCAAAAGAACAACGCGCTGTCTGGCAGTTCCCGCATGGTACGCCGATGCAAAGCGCGATTTGGCGCAGCAAAGCGCACAAATTTGCCGCACGCGCGCTGCAATTGCCGCTGTTTACTTCGCCTCATATCGCACCTGAACAGCGTTTTACCCGCCATCTCGCACGGCTGGTACTGATGCTGGCTGACCATTTGTACTCTTCGCTGGATGCGACAGCGGGCTGGCAGGATCCGGCGTTTTTGCCCATTGCCAACACCGGCACCAGACAACATCTTGATGAGCACAATATTGGCGTTAGCCAGAACGCATGGTTGCTGGCGCGCAGTCTGCCTTATCTGCGGGATACTTTACCGGCCATCACGCGGCATAAAGGATTTAAAAAACGTGCTCAGCAGGAGACATTTCGCTGGCAGGATAAAGCATTCGACTTAACCTGCGGACTGCGGGAAAACGCCCGCCAGCAGGGATTTTTCGGCGTCAATATGGCCTCGACCGGTTGCGGGAAAACGCTGGCGAATGCGCGGATCATGTACGGGCTGGCGGATGAAAAACGTGGTTGTCGTTTCTCTGTCGCGCTTGGTCTGCGGACACTGACTCTACAGACCGGTGACACACTGGGCGAGAAACTGCATCTCGATAAAGAAGATCTGGCAGTGCTGATCGGCTCGCAGGCGGTAAAGCAGTTGCATCAGCTTCATCACGATACCGCCGAGATAAAGAATACCGGCAGCCAGTCTGCGGATGAACTCTTTGCAGAACATCAGTATGTGCGTTATGACGGTTCGGTTGATACCGGCAGGTTAGGGCAGTGGCTCAAAGGTAAAGACGCTCTCCTGAAACTCATCAGCGCGCCGGTTCTGGTGACGACGATCGACCATCTTATGCCAGCCTGTGAAAGCCTGCGCGGCGGTCATCAGATTGCCCCGATGCTCAGGCTGCTGACTTCTGATCTGGTTCTCGACGAACCCGACGATTTTGATATGGCTGATTTGCCTGCATTGTGCCGGTTAGTGAACTGGGCGGGAATGCTGGGTTCACGGGTGTTGCTTTCATCGGCGACGCTGGCACCGGCGCTGGTGCAGGCATTATTCAGTACGTATGTCGCAGGGCGGAAAGCGTATCAGCAAGCCTGCGGCCAGCCCGGTTTGCCGGTGAACGTGTGCTGCGCGTGGTTTGATGAATTTAATGTCGCGGAAGGTCAGCATATGACCGGCAAATCTTACGGGCAACAGCACCGCGAATTTGTGGCAAAACGGGTGCCGTTATTGCAACAGGCCAGCCCGCTGCGTCAGGCATCGCTGGTCACGGTGTCACCGGAAAGCGCCAGCGTGAATGATGTAGTCAAGGCGGTGTCCGCGCGCGTTCATCAGTCCTTGCTAGAACTGCACAATGCGCATCACAAAGGCAAAAAACTCACCGTCGGTATTGTCCGTATGGCCAATATCGATCCGCTGGTGGCGGTGGCAAAACGTCTGATGACAACGCCGTCTCCGGCAAATATACAACTGCATTATTGCGTCTATCACAGCCAGTATCCGCTGGCGATGCGGGCTCATATCGAAAACCGTCTTGATGTGATGCTGACCCGCCATGACGAAGACGCTGTCTGGCAGGTGAAAGAAGTGCGTAAGGCTTTGGCCGCGCATCCGGAAAAGCAGCATATTTTTGTCGTGCTCGCGACTTCTGTTGCGGAAATCGGAAGAGACCATGATTACGACTGGGCCATCGCTGAGCCCAGTTCCATGCGTTCGCTTATCCAGCTCGCCGGACGTGTTCAGCGCCATCGCCAGTCAGTCCCGCAAAAACCCAATATTCATATCCTGCATAAAAACGTTAAGGCACTGAGAAAGAAGACGCCTGCCTACTGCAAACCGGGTTTTGAAAGCGGCGGCAATGCGTTTACGAGCCACGATCTGCATGACTTACTGCGACCGGAAGAATACGAAACTCTCAGCGCCATTCCCCGCATACAGGAGCGGGAAACAGCCGATCCTCTGCTGAGCATGACCGATATGGAACACGGACGATTATGGCCGGAGTTACTCGGGAGAAAGCACTGCGGCGACAACTATGCCGCCCGCTGGTGGCGTGATCACGCCGACTGGTGCGGCGAATTACAACAGCGAACCCCCTTCCGCCAGTCGGCACCCGATCAGCAATATTATCTGTGGCTGGAGGAAGAGGGCGACGAGCCGCGTTTTCGACAACCGGATGAGGGAACTGAAGGCTGGAAGGATAGCAGCGGATTTAAGGCCATTGATCAGGAATATGCCGAAGGTGTCAGTCCGTGGATGGAGATGAACTGCGAAACCCTCTATCAGGGTCTGGCAGACAGTTTCGGCTGGGAACTCGAGCGCGTCAGTAAAACGTTTGGAGAAATCTGCTTAGCCGACGACGAAAACAAACGGTGGCACTGGAATGAAGCGTTAGGGGTGTTTGGTGCACTCGACTGAGTGCACCACTGCCTGTGCGGCAGTTAACAATTAAATAACAAATGATTTATATATTTCTAAGCTGCCTGTACGGCAAATGCAAGGGCCTAGGATAAGGATTTTAAAAAACATGTCTATGGGGAAATTTAAGAACAAGTGAATGATATAGGTTGCATTAGAAATTCTTAAGTATAATATCCATGCAAAAGACATGGAGATGACTATGGGCATTAATTGGAAGAGACTTACACTTGTGGGTATTTTTCTTGCGCTGATGTTTTACCCGCTGGAGGTTGTGGGTGAGCAGCATGATGAAGTTAATATCTCAAAAATCATGTAGCTCAAGGGCAAGAGTTACATAATAAGAAAGGATGCTTTTATGAATCATAAATCATTAGAATTATTTATCAAAAATCACATTCACGACCGCTGTCAGCTCAAACTGGAAGCGTTCAATAAAGCCGCTGACAAACAACTTTCCGCTGCCAGCGCGGAAGAGAAATCCGGGCTCGAGCAACAGCTTTTTGAACAACGTCGTGAGCTGGAAAAGAAATATGAAGTTCGTACCTGGCTGACTGATGCCGCCGCGCGCGCGGGGCAAATCAGTCTGGTAACACACGCGGTAAAGTATTTTCATGGTGATGCCAGAGGCAGCAGTGTTTACAGCACAGTGAAAAGCGATGAAGCCGCGTATCTGACAACAGCAACGTTGCCTTCACCCGCGGTGGATGCCGTCGGGAATTCCGCCGCGCTGGATGTCGCGAAATTGCTGCAAACGGAACACGAAGGTGATTCTCTGCTTGCCAGCCTCAAACGCGGTGACTTTTCGGCGCTGGCGGCATTAGCGGAAAATGATACGCAGGCAGAGCAATGGGTCAGCGGGTTTATGCAGGCGTTGTCGGATAAAACGCTCTCGACGCACCAGCTCGCTAAACAGCTTTATTTTCCCGTTTCCGGCGCGGGCGAATACCATCTGCTTAGTCCGCTTTATTCTTCTTCACTGGCGCATGATTTGTATCAGCGCATCAGCCATGCACGTTACAGCGAAGCCTCGGTGGCTGCCCGCAAAGCGCGACGTGAAGGGCACTGGCATTCCGAAGCTGTCCAGTATTTTCCTGATCTCGCGGTGCAAAATATGGGGGGCACCAAGCCGCAAAATATCTCCTGCCTGAACAGTGCGCGGGGCGGCAAAAATCATCTTCTGCGCTGCGCGCCGCCGCAGTGGCAGCAATCCCTTAAGCCACCTGCCTCACATAAAACCTTTCTGACGGCGGTTTCCCCTAAAGTTACCCGTGTCGTCTCTGATCTGCGTCGTTATCTGCACACGGTGTATGAACGCGATAACACAATGGAAATCCGCCAGCAGCGCGCCGAATACGTGGATGAACTGATCGGCATGATCTTCAGCTATGCCGCTGAGATTCAGTCACTGACAGTTCTTCAGGGCTGGAGCCAGCAGGAAGACTGCGTTCTCAAAGCGGCGCACCAGCTCTGGCTCGATCCGTTACGTCAGCGCACCGACCCTGATTTTAAACTCCGGCGTGAAGGCGGCGAGTGGATCAGTGAGATTGCGGAGGATTTTGCCCACTGGCTGAATACCCGTCTGAAGCAGGACGAAAAGCTCAATGTTGGTGCCGTTGAATTCCGCGAATGGTCGGTGCTAATGCGCAGGCGTCTGCGGGAATTTGATGCCGCTCAGCAGGAGAACTGGCAATGAGTTATCTGATTGTTCTGCCTCATATTCAGGTCGAAAACGCCAATGCGATTTCTGGTCTGACCTATGGTTTTCCGGCGATCACGCATTTTCTGGGATTTACCCATGCGCTTTCGCGGCAGGTTCAGCAAAGCCACGGTCTGCGATTCACCGGCTGCGGCGTGGTGTGTCATAAGCATCAGGTTCAGGCCTATCAGGCCAGCGAACGGGGTGACCATTACTTTGCGCTGACGCGAATTCCGCTGACCAGAGAGGCGAAAACCGCGCCTTTCAATGAAGAAGGGCGGATGCACATGACCGTTACGCTGTTTGTTGAGTGTGAAGGGAGCATTGCGCATGGCGACACAGGAGCCAGAGAACTGGAACAACATCTGCACATGTTGTGTGTTGCTCAGCGGCTGGCGGGCGGTACGGTGACATTCATGAAACCGGTACGGGTAATGACGCTGCCGCAGAATGGCGATGAATTACAAAACATCACCCGTCGTGAAATGTATCGCGCATTGCCGGGTTTCGCGCTGGTTGACCGCTCAGAACTGCTGGCGCAGCACTTTACCGAATGCCAGGCGCAGGATCCGCAGGCGGAAATGATCGACGCGTGGCTGGATTTCGCAACGATGACTTACCGTGCCGAACAGCAGGAGGATGACTCTGTGCAATGGCAATACCAGCCGAAACCCGCGAAAGGTTATCTGGTGCCGCTGATGGTGGGATTCACCCCGATTTCGCCGCTATATGCTCCCGGCGACGTGGCAAAAACCCGTGATCCCTCAACGCCGTTCCGCTTTGTCGAAGCTGCTTATGGCGTCGGCGAATGGCGCAGTCCGCACCGTGTCACCGATATTCATCAGCTTATCTGGCGTTACCCCGCCAGCACTGAACACTACATCTGCAGCCACGCTAAACCGTTGCAGGAAGCCGACTTAACTGAACAAGACCACTCCGATTTCTAATCATTGAAACAAGGAAAGCACAATGACCAAAACCACCGTAAAAACCGCATCAGTCCTGGCCTTTGAACGCAAACTGGCAAACTCAGATGCACAAATGTTTGCCGGTAACTGGAAGGATTCAAACGACGCCGGAAAATGGCAACCGATCGAAATTCAGGAAAAAGCCGTGCGTGGCACCATTTCCAACCGTATGAAAAATGCCGCTTCCACTGATCCCACCAAACTGGATGCTGAAATCCAGAAACCTAACCTGCAACGTGTTGATGTCGCGGCGCTGCCGTTCGATGCAGATACCCTGAAGCTGCGCTTTACCCTGCGCGTGCTGGGCAATCTGTCGTCGCCGTCGGTGTGTAACGATCAGGATTATCAGGCTGCGCTGACCGCCGTGATTGATGGTTATCGCACTGAACAGGGCTTTGGAACGCTGTCCGCACGTTATGCGGAAAATCTGGCGAACGGGCGTTTTCTCTGGCGCAACCGTATCGGCGCGGAAGGCATTGCCGTTCATGTCACGCACAATAATCAGCGCTGGGAATTTGAGGCGGACGGATACAATCTGCGCCAGTTCAGTCAGCCCACCGGCAGTCTGGCTGAACTGGCCGCAGTGATTGATCAGGGGCTGAGTGGCAAAGAATCTGTGTTGCTGACCGTCGAGGCTTTCGTCCGTTTAGGGGAAGGTCAGGAAGTATTCCCTTCACAGGAACTGGTTTTAGACTCAAGCCGTGAAAGCAAGAAAAGCAAAATCCTCTATCAGGCGGGCGGCATTGCGGCGCTGCATTCACAGAAAATCGGCAATGCGCTGCGCACCATCGATGACTGGTATCCTGATGCGGCAGAACTTGAACTCGGCCCGATTGCCGTTGAACCTTATGGCTCTGTAACCAGTAAAGGCAAAGCCTATCGCCAGCCGAAGCAAAAAATGGATTTTTACACCCTGCTGGATAACTGGGTGACGAAAGACAAAAAGCCAGACACAGAGCAACAGCATTACGTGATGGCGACGCTGATCCGTGGCGGCGTCTTCGGCGAGAAAGGCGAGTAAGGGGCGAGCATGGAGAGTTATCAGGAAATCCGCGTCCTGCCCGATCCGGAATTTGGCAGCGATCTGCTGATGGCGGCGCTGTTTGCCAAATTGCATCGCGCGCTGGGGCAACATGCTGCGGGTAAAATTGGCATCAGTTTTCCGCATTACGGGCAGAAACCGGGCGACATCATCCGGCTGCACAGCACGGCTGCGATACTGACAGTCTTCGGCCAGACCTTATGGATGAAGGGGCTGAATGACCATGTGGCTATCAGCGAAATTAGTGATGTCCCGGCGAATGCGCAACATTGCTGCTTTAGTCGCGTGCAGGTGAAAAGCAGCGCGGAAAGACTGCGCCGCCGGTCTGTGAAAAGAGGCTGGTTAAGCGAAGAGGAAGCCCTTGAGCGTATCCCCGACAGCAAATCGCAAATCACTTCACTGCCGTTTATTCACGTGAAAAGCCTCTCGACCGGTGAAGCATTCAGATTGTTTATCCGGCGTGGGGCGTTGTTAACAGAACCTGTTGAAGGGGTATTTGGAGCATACGGGTTGAGTGCGGTGGCGACCGTGCCGTGGTTTTGAGGGCAAGCTCTTAAGGTCAAGGTCGTGGGCTCGCCGCCCACACTGGCCCAGAGACCCGCAGTCGCGCGGGCCTCTGGACTCCACGCTCTTTTCACTGCGCGCTGTCGCAGGCACGACGGACATGTTTCTCGGCTCCTGTGTGTGGCGCAAAATCTTGCCGCGTTGCGGTGCCTTCTCTCGGTCCTGAAGCCTCCGGTCTTCAGGCCGCTCCGTTCAGCAAGGTTTTTGATCACGCCAGTCCAGGACGAATAAAACCTTCGTTCTGATTATCTTGCAAAATCAGATGCTAAAGGGAGATCTGTCTTGCTCCTTCCCCTGCGAAGGGGAAGGCCGGGATGGGGTATTAATGGCATCTCAGAAATAACCCTCTTTTTGGGGCTGTTTCTAACTCATTGATTTTAATAGTGCGTAAAAGCTTGAGGAAAAAGAGGGTATTTCTGCCTAAACAGAGATAATCTTTTACAGTTCAATGCGTAAACCTGAAAACCTAACAGTTCACTGCCGCATAGGCAGCTTAGAAAGACGACGCCCGACACCTTGCCCCCGTCTGGCTGTTCACTGCCGCATAGGCAGCTTAGAAATACGCCCGTCTTAACGCCGTCCGGCAGCAAGTGTTCACTGCCGCATAGGCAGCTTAGAAAATGTTGTACAATCGCTGGCTGTCCATAGACGGGTTCACTGCCGCATAGGCAGCTTAGAAAGATGATATCGACGTTGGACAGTTCCGCTTCCTGTTCACTGCCGCATAGGCAGCTTAGAAAAGCAGAGGCACGGGTAAAAGAGCTTGAACAGCGTTCACTGCCGCATAGGCAGCTTAGAAACATGGCACTGGCAACCATTGCCCCCTGACGGAGTTCACTGCCTAAAAATAACCGTACGTTTAAAACCGTCCGAAGACGGCTTTAAAGATTTGAGTCAGTCAAAAAGCCATTTACCCGCTCGTGCGGAATCAGCAAGCATTTGAAGAGTTAAAGGGATAGGTTCTTCGTAATCACCGCCACATGAACAAAATGCAAAGATTGAAAATCCTGATGCTTCTGCTGGCCAGTATTTCTCGAAATCAAACTTAGCGGGATCTACTTTGAATTTATCAAAATACTCTTTCATGATGTCGTCACCTGTTTCACACGCCCACACATAATCGCCGGTAGAAAGACTTGTATTAATAGTGACAGGCCAGCGTTTTTTAGAAAAGAAACCGGGCTGATTAAAGCGTTCATTGTACCAGTCAATAATGTCCTCATTGCTTACCATAGGCGGTCTTTCTCATTGGCAATCGTGTTGTAGCGGTTCGTCGCTTTATAGGCGATGGTAGCTTAACTATCCTCAGCTAACCCTCTTTTTTACGCTATCTCTAACTCATTGATTTTAAATCTCCGAATCACCAATAAAAAAAAGAGGGTATTTCTGCCTAAACAGAGATAATCTTTTACAGTTCAATGCGTAAACCTGAAAACCTAACTGTTCACTGCCGCACAGGCAGCTTAGAAACGTCTGGCTTGCCCTTATCGCAAAGTGTCAGCGTTCACTGCCGCACAGGCAGCTTAGAAAAGTAACGATAGCGCCAGATTTTTGAGCCGGTCGTTCACTGCCGCACAGGCAGCTTAGAAATATCGGCACGCATTCCCCACCAGCTACTAACACTTCACTGCCGCACAGGCAGCTTAGAAATGCGTCTTCAGCATTGACGAAGGCATACGAAAGTTCACTGCCGCATAGGCAGCTTAGAAATTCGCTTTATGCCGCTGAAGCGGCTTTTAGTAGTTCACTGCCGTAAAGCCAGCCTCTGAACGCAAAACTCACCCCACCAAATCCCGCTCAACAAACCCCTTCCGCCATTGTGTTGGTGTCGTCCCCAGCCGCTGGCGGAAATGATGCCGCAACGTTTCCGGCGATCCAAAACCGGCTTGTTCGGCGACACGGTCAATACTCAGCGTGCCGTTTTCCAGCAGGGCGCAGGCTTTTTCCAGCCGCACGCTCAGCATCCATTCGCCGGGCGTGGTGCCGGTTGCATCATGGAAACGACGCAGGAAGGTGCGGCGGCTCATTCCGGCTTGTGCAGCAAGCTGATCAATCACCATGGGCGTATTGAGATGGCTGCGTAAATCATCAAGCAACGGGGCGAGCGTTTTTGCCGGATACCGCGGAACCGGTTGCTGGATCAGCTGTGCCTGATTTCCTTCACGCAGCGGCGGTGTCACCATCCGTCGTGCCGTGCGATTCGCCACTTCAATGCCGTAATCGCGGCGGATCAGATGCAGACACAAATCGACGCCCGCCGCACCCCCGGCAGAAGTGATGATGCTGCCTTCATCGACATAAATCATGCCGTGCTCAACCTGCACTTTCGGGAATCTTTGCGCCAGTACATCGGTGCTGTTCCAGTGCGCGGTGGCGCGTTTGCCGTCGAGCAAACCGGCAGCGCCAAGCACGAAACTTCCCGCGCAAATCGATACAATCCGCGTGCCGTTGCTGTGCGCTTTTTGCAGCGCGGCAATCAGCCGGTCAGAGGCCGGTTCGTGGATGCTTCGCCAGCCGGGGATCACAATCGTTCCGGCATCTTCCAGCAGTTCCAGCCCGCCATCGACCACCAGCCGCACGCCGCCTTGTGCGCCGAACGTCCCTTCCTCGACCGATGCAACGGCTAAGTCGTACAGCGGCTCGCCGGTGAGTTCATCGGCGCGGCCAAAGGCTTCGACGGCAGTGCCGAATTCGAAGGTACACAGACATTCATAGGCCAGCAGCACCAGCCGCCGGTTTCGCGGAGCAGGATTGCGCGGGGAAGACATCAGGGGCAGACCAGCGTTTTGCATACAGGGAAAACCATCAGGTTGGCATAATCTTGACGATACATGGCATACGGGCTGATTTCTACTGTGCCGCCAATCTTTCATGCTGTGTGTCTTTAACTCATCGCAGGATTTAAGCATGAAGAACACACTGGCGCTGATGGCCGTCTGCCTCGCTGCACTGATGTCCGGGCTGGAGATTTCCAGCGTTCCCGTCTTATCACCGGTACTTGAACAGGAACTGCATGCCAGCTTCCGCGAACTTCAGTGGATCATGAACGCCTACACGCTGGCCTGTACCACGGTGCTGATGGCGACCGGTACGCTGGCGGACCGCTATGGCCGGAAACGGGTTTTTATTATCAGTATTATCGCCTTCGGGCTGACTTCGCTGATGTGTGGTCTTGCCACAAGTTCGCAATGGCTTATCGCCGCGCGTTTCGCACAGGGGCTGAGCGGTGGCGCAATGCTGACGTGTCTGATTGCGATATTGTCTTCGCAATTTCCGCAAGGAAAAGCGCGCAGTCAGGCGTTTGCCGCATGGGGGATTACGTTTGGTTTCGGCCTGGGATTTGGGCCGATCATCGGCGGCATATTGGTCGCGTGGTTTAACTGGCGCTGGGTGTTTCTGGTTCATGTTTTTATCGCCATATTGACCCTGATTCTGGCGCTGAAAAACGTGGTGGAATCCCGTGACGGACAGGCTAAAAAATTGGATCTCGGCGGATTGATCACGTTATCGGTCACGGTCATGGGCGCAACGTTTCTCATTACTCAGGGCAGCAGCCTGGGCTTGGGCAGCGTCATCGCGCGTGCCGTTCTGCTGGTGACCGCCCTCAGTGCGGCGATGTTTATCTGGATTGAAAAACGTCATCCGCATCCGATGTTTGATTTCTCTGTATTCCGCGTCCGCGCATTTTCCGGTGCGCTGATGGGCTCGGTGGGCATGAATTTCAGCTTCTGGCCACTGATGATTTATCTGCCGGTGTATTACCAGAGCGGACTGGGTTATGACAGCGTCACGACCGGTCTGGCATTGCTGGCCTACACGTTGCCCACGTTGCTGATGCCACCGGTCGGTGAAAAACTGACCGCACGTTATGGCGCGTCCCGCATTATCCCGTTCGGGTTATTCACTATCGGCGCGGGCTTTATCCTGATGCTCATCGCCGTCGTTCATCATCTGAGTTTATTGCCGGGCGCACTGCTGGCAGGCATGGCGCTCGGGCTGACCAATACGCCGGTCACGAACACCACCACCGGTTCCGTCGCGGCAAACCGTGCGGGAATGGCGTCGGGTATTGATATCAGCGCGCGGCTGATCACGCTGGCTGTCAACATTGCCCTGATGGGGAGTCTGCTGGTGGCAGGAATTGCCGCCAGCCTTAAAAAAGTTATGCCGGCAGCGGGAGAGTTGTCTTCGCTGGCAGAACGTATCGCAGGCGGATCGGTGGTTGAAGGATTACAAACTGCGCAGATTGCTCAGGCGCTGACGGATGGCTTTGCCGTCATTCTGATCTATGGCGCGGCGGGTGTGTGGATCCTGGCGCTGATGAGTTATTTCCTCTTCAACGATAAGGGTCGGCGTAAAACGGTAACGTGCGAGCCGTACTGACTTTAAAAATCAGCGTTGCAGAATGTCTCGCGCTGTTTTGCGTAACCTCTTCCATTTGCCTGAAAAATAATTATTTTTCCTGCGCATCATTTTACTGCTTATGGCGTTATAGCCCTGCGGGACGGGGCTTAACGAAAAAAACGGGAAGCCAAATGATAATTTGATTAAGTACGATATCTGGCGTACATTGAGGCCACATGAGTTTCAGAGAGATCAAATGGAAGGTGATCGAATGTTTAAAGAATGGAAATATTGAGTTTGAGGCACGACGCGGGATTCAGCTTAAGAATTTGTTGAGTACGGGCGACATCTCGCCCTATGAAGTGGCTGCCTTAATCGGCAGGGCATCTGGAGATAATTATCAGATTCGTCCCTACCATTTTGACAGCAGTATTGATGTCCATATTATCACTGTCAGTAGTGCCGGAGTACCCTGGTACATCAAGTGGTACTTTACAGAGCCTGCCAGTGTTTTTATCAGCGTTCATCATTAAGGAATAATATGATTATTTATAAAGTCGGAGACGAGAAAAAGGCGATGTGTAACGCCTGTGAGGCTTTCCGCACGGTGAGTTATCAGCTGCGCGATGTACCGTTCGATGACGGCAGCGGTCTGGTGAAAAATATCATCGCGGGCGTGTGTAAAACCTGCGGCAACGTCGCGGTGATCCCTTATCAGTCTGTGCCAGCTATCAAAAAGCAGTTGCAGATACAACGCAAAGCCGTGGAAAGCCGTGTGCCTGCCCACATGATTGATCTGCTGAATATGGCGAGTGCGGAATTGGGGGCGACCCCTGATTTTGTGCCGTTATTGCTTAAATATTATATCCATCATCTGGCTTCCAGTCCGCAAGGCGCAATGCGTCTGGTGACTATGCTGACGTCCGAACTGGCGACCGGTCTGGCGAATAAGCGTCTTTCCCTGAAAGGGCGTGAAATCGGCAATGATATCGAAAAACTTAAAAATCTGTCCCAAATCGACAACACCACCGAATTACTCAAGGGTGTTGTGCTGACCATCCATAACGATCTGCTGGTGAACCCTGACGCTCAACGCATCGCGCTGTTGAAGAGTTTTGTCGCCACTGTTGCCTGATCCCTCGCGTCTCCCCGAAAAAATCCGATCCTCATCACATAAAGTTCCCTCACTTTCTGCCGATAACTATTAAAGATAAATCCAATTCAAAAAGGAACAACATGTTTAACCGTATGAAAGTGGTCACGGGGATCGTGATCTTACTGGTGGTCTTCGGTGCTTTACAGTTGGTATCCGGTGGCCTGTTCTTTAAATCGTTGAAGACAGACAAAGACAACTTCACCACGTCTCAGCAGATCCGCTTACAGCAGGCAGAATTCAACGCCAGCTGGATTTATCTGCTGCAGACCCGTAACACGCTCAACCGGGCGGGTATCCGTTTCATGCTCGACGCTAACCAGATGGGCAGCGGTGCCACGGTGAAAGAGCTGGTTGATACGGCGACGAAAGATCTGCAAATTGCCGATCAGCATTTCGCCAATTATCAAAAAATCCCGGTGGATGCCAGCCAGAATCCGCAGTTCGCCGCCGATGCCAAAAAGCAGTATCAGGTTCTGCATGATGCGCTTTCTGAGCTGATCGAGCTGATTGGTCTGGGCCGCATTAACGACTTCTTCGAACAGCCTACACAGCAATATCAGGACAACTTCGAAAAAGCGTTCGTGACCTATATCGACCAGAACGATCACCTGTACAACGACGCGGTGAAAGTGAGTGAAAACTCCTTCAAACACGCGATGTGGATGCTCGGTTCTGTCCTGATTGTCTTGCTGGTCTTCATCATTCTGGCCTGGACCGGCGTGCAGCGGATCCTGATCCATCCTCTGAAAAATATCGTTGAAACCATCCGCAAAATTGCCACCGGTGATCTCACGCATGAAATAGTCGTGAAAAGCCGTAATGAAATCGGCCAGCTTGCCGATAGTCTCAGGTACATGCAGGACGAACTGATCCGCACGGTTACCGGTGTGCGTCACGGTGCTGATGCTATTTACAGCGGCGCCAGCGAAATTTCGGCGGGTAACAGTGATTTATCTTCCCGTACCGAAGAACAGGCATCGGCGCTGGAAGAAACTGCCGCCAGCATGGAACAGCTGACCGCGACCGTGAAACAGAACGCCGAAAACGCCCGTCAGGCCAGCCAGCTGGCACTGAGCGCGTCAGAAACCGCGCAGAAGGGCGGCAAAGTGGTAGCAAACGTGGTTGATACCATGAATGACATCGCCAGCAGCTCGAAGAAAATTACCGACATCACCGGTGTGATCGACGGAATTGCCTTCCAGACCAACATTCTGGCACTGAACGCCGCGGTTGAGGCCGCCCGTGCAGGTGAGCAGGGACGTGGATTTGCGGTTGTGGCAGGTGAAGTGCGTACCCTGGCGCAACGCAGCGCGCAGGCAGCAAAAGAAATTAAAGGGCTGATTGACGATTCTGTCAGCCGCATTAATACCGGTTCAGTACTGGCAGAAAGTGCCGGCGAAACCATGAATGACATGGTGAATGCCGTCACACGTGTGACTGACATTATGGGCGAAATCACCTCGGCATCTGATGAACAGAGCCGCGGGATCGAGCAGGTCGCACAAGCTATTACTGAAATGGATCGGGTGACGCAGCAGAACGCCTCACTGGTTGAAGAATCCGCTTCCGCTTCGGCGGCACTGGAAGAGCAGGCCAGCCTGCTGACGCAATCTGTGGCGGTGTTTACGCTGAGTCAGACCACAAATAACAACGTGCGCCAGAACCCGGCCTCTTCGGCAAGGCTGCCTCTGTTGACTCCGAACCTTTCAGGTTCTAAAGCCGGAAAAGGTGGAGCACAAAGTACAGATTTAACTGAGAACTGGGAAACCTTCTAAGCACGTACGTCAACATCGCTACCCAAAATAGTCAGGTTTGCAGGAAGGCGGCAAACGAGGAAATCCCGATGAGCTTACTTCAGTAAGTGATTCGGGGACTCAGCGCAGCCAACGACTCTGCAGACCTGAATAACAAGGGTATTAAGAAATAAGGTGCCGGTCAGGGCTGACACCTAACGAGGTTATCCATGTTTAAGCACATCCGTGTGTCCACCTGCATGTTTTTGTTATTGATAGTATTTTTTGTGATGCAACTGGTGAGCAGTGGCTTATCACTTTATGCCGCCCACACGGATAAAATGAATTTTGAGCAGATATCGAATACTGCTGAGCAGCGTGACGCGCTGAACCAGAGCTGGTCATATCTGCTGCAAACCCGCAACACACTGAACCGCGCGGCCACGCGTCTGGCGCTTAAACAGCCTCAGGAAACCGTGACGCAACTGATGGTTGACGCGAAAAACAGCCTGAAAAGTGCTGAAGATTCTTACGCTGCTTTCCTGGCGCTGCCACGCAGAACCGAAAAGGCTTCCGAGCTGACCACCGTTAACAAAGCCAGCTACGAAGCACTGCACGGTATGTTGCAGGTGCTGATTGATTCGTTATCGCGCGGTGACATGGAGGCGTTTCTCGCCAGTCCGACGCAAAAATATCAGGATCAGTTCCAGCAGGAAGTTGGTAATTATGTCGCCTATGTCAGTGGCCGTTTCCAGCAGGCACAGACCCAGACTGCGGCGTCTTATCAGAGCGTGATAATCAACACCACGGTGATCACCCTTTTGTTGCTGGCGCTGACCGCCCTGGCGCTGGTCGTTACCCGCCGGATCCTGTTCCGTCCGCTGACCACCATGCGTGCCCATTTTGACCGTATCGGTTCCGGCGATATTTCTGCGCCGATCGTGGCGGAAGGGCGCTACGAAATCAAAGTGATGCTCGAAAGCCTGCAACAGATGCAGACCTCCCTGGCAGAAACGGTGCGTACTGTGCGCCACGGCGCTGACACCATGTTCGCTGGCCTGAAAGGCATCGCGGCGGGCAATACCGATTTGTCTTCGCGTACCGAACAACAGGCCTCTGCGCTGGAAGAAACGGCCGCCAGCATGGAACAGCTGACCGCCACCGTGAAGCAGAACGCTGAGAACGCCCGTCAGGCGACACAGCTGGCGCGTGACGCCTCAAATACCGCAGAAAAAGGCGGTGAACTGACCGGCAATGTGGTGAAGACCATGAATGACATCGCGGGCAGTTCGAAAAAAATCAGTGCCATTACCAGCGTGATTGATGGCATTGCGTTCCAGACCAACATTCTGGCGCTGAACGCCGCCGTTGAAGCCGCCCGTGCCGGTGAGCAGGGTCGCGGATTTGCGGTGGTAGCCGGTGAAGTGCGCAGCCTCGCACAACGCAGCGCACAGGCCGCGAAAGAAATCAAAGCGCTGATTGATGAATCTGTCAGTCGCGTCAGCCAGGGTTCCGTGCTGGTGGAATCCGCCGGTAACACCATGGATGACATCGTTCGCGCTGTGACCCGTGTGACCGACATCATGGGCGAAATCGCCTCAGCCTCAGACGAGCAAAGTCGCGGCATCGAACAGGTTTCTATAGCCGTCACGCAGATGGATCAGGTGACGCAGCAGAACGCCACGCTGGTTCAGCAGGCTGCTTCTTCCACGCATACGCTGGAAGCGGAGTCTGAAAACCTGACCCGCGCGGTCTCGGTGTTCCGCCTTGCCTCCGCCGGGAGTGCTCAGCCGCGCCACAACAGTCCGGCGCAGGGCTTTACACCACGTCAGGTGGCGCAACCCGCGTTAATTGCGGCGCCCGCGCGAGCAGGTTCTGCGGATAACTGGGAAACCTTCTGATAAGGCCATCTGATGAAAAGTCGCGGATGAACAGTCAGCGGATGAAGAGTGAATTGGGTACCCGTTACACCACCTGTCCCTTTAATGGAGCTGCACCATGAATCAACCAGGCTCGCCAATGAGTGCTGATAACACTTCGATCATGGCACAGATGATCCAGCGTTTACCGCTGTCAGATACCCATTTTCGCCGGATAAGTGAACTTATCTATCAACGTGCAGGAATTGTACTGGCAGACCATAAACGCGAAATGGTCTACAACCGCCTGGTCCGGCGGTTGCGTATCCTCGGGCTGAACGACTTTGGCAGTTATATGGCGTTGCTGGAAAACGACAGCAACAGCCCGGAATGGCAGGCGTTTATTAACGCACTGACCACCAACCTGACGGCGTTTTTCCGTGAAGCACACCACTTCCCGATCCTGGCGGAGCATGCCCGATCCCGCCCGAATAATTACAGTGTGTGGAGCACGGCGGCGTCGACAGGTGAAGAGCCGTATTCCATCGCCATGACGCTCAGTGAAGCGCTGGGTCCGCGCATGGCGAGCTGCCGTATTCAGGCCAGTGACATTGATACGCAGGTACTGGAAAAAGCCACGGCGGGCGTTTACCGGCTGGAAGAGCTGCGCACGCTCAGCCCGCAGCAGTTACAGAAATTTTTCCTCAAAGGCACCGGCCCTCACAGCGGCCTGGTGCGTGTGCGTCCCGAGCTGGCGCAGATGGTGGCTTTCCAGCAACTAAATTTGCTGGCGAACCAGTGGCAGCTTAACGGTCCTTTTGATGCAATTTTCTGCCGTAATGTGATGATTTATTTCGATAAAGAAACACAGGAGAAAATTTTACGCCGGTTTGTTCCGTTACTTAAACCGGGTGGTCTGATGTTTGCCGGACACTCCGAGAACTTCAGCCAAATCAGCCGGGAATTTTATTTGCGCGGTCAGACCGTCTACGGCCTCGCCAAGGAGAGGTAATGAATAAAATCAGAGTGTTGAGCGTCGATGATTCGGCGTTAATGCGTCAGCTGATGACTGAAATCATTAACAGCCATCCGGATATGGAAATGGTGGCGACTGCGCCGGATCCGCTGGTGGCGCGTGATCTCATCAAAAAATTCAACCCTGACGTACTGACGCTGGATGTTGAAATGCCGCGTATGGACGGACTGGATTTTCTGGAAAAGCTGATGCGCCTGCGCCCGATGCCGGTGGTCATGGTGTCGTCGCTGACCGGTAAAGGTTCGGAAATCACCCTGCGTGCGCTGGAGCTGGGGGCGATTGATTTCGTCACCAAGCCGCAGCTGGGGATCCGCGAAGGCATGCTGGCTTACAGCGAAATGATTGCCGACAAAATTCGTACCGCGTCAAAAGCGCGTCTGAATAAAAGCGTCAATACCGAACAGCCGCGCATTCTCAGCCATACGCCGCTGCTGAGCAGTGAAAAGCTGATTGCGATCGGGTCATCGACCGGTGGCACCGAGGCTATCCGCCACGTGCTGCAACCGCTGCCGCCGACCTGTCCGGCACTGATGATTACACAACATATGCCACCGGGTTTTACCCGCTCGTTTGCGGAACGACTGAACAAGCTGTGTCAGATCACCGTGAAAGAGGCCGAGGACGGCGAACGCGTTTTGCCGGGTCACGCCTATATCGCGCCGGGCGACCGGCATATGGAACTGGCGCGCAGTGGCGCCAACTATCAGGTTAAGTTGAACGACGGTCCGGCAGTGAACCGCCATCGTCCGTCGGTTGACGTGTTATTCCGTTCGGTGGCGCAGTTCGCCGGACGCAATGCCGTCGGGGTGATCCTGACGGGAATGGGCAATGACGGCGCTGCCGGCGTGCTCGAGATGCACCGCGCGGGGGCTTATACCCTTGCACAAAACGAAGCCAGCTGTGTGGTTTTCGGTATGCCTCGCGAGGCTATCGCCACCGGCGGCGTAAACGAAGTGGTGGATCTCAGCCAAATCAGTCAGCGGATGCTGGCACAAATATCAGCCGGTCAGGCATTACGTATTTAATTTTTCAGCCTTGTGCTGGGTAGCAAACCTTAGGAGTAGATAAAACATGGCCGATCCAAATCTGAGATTCCTGGTAGTAGACGACTTCTCTACCATGCGTCGTATCGTGCGTAACCTGCTGAAAGAACTGGGCTTCAACAACGTTGAAGAAGCGGAAGACGGCGTTGACGCGCTGAACAAACTGCGTGCTGGCGGTTTTGACTTCGTGGTATCCGACTGGAACATGCCAAACATGGACGGTCTGGATCTGCTCAAAACCATCCGTGCAGATGGCGCGCTGGCTAAATTGCCGGTGCTGATGGTGACGGCAGAAGCGAAGAAAGAAAACATCGTTGCCGCCGCGCAGGCCGGTGCCAGTGGTTATGTCGTGAAACCATTTACCGCCGCCACGCTGGAAGAAAAGCTGGGCAAAATATTCGAAAAACTGGGCATGTAGGAGCACACCTATGGCAGAGATACCAATGCCTGCAAATGATGCAGCAACCGCGGGCGATATTATCGCCCGCATTGGGCAACTGACCCGTATGTTGCGTGACAGTATGCGTGAACTTGGCCTGGATCAGGCCATTGCTCAGGCAGCTGAAGCGATCCCGGATGCACGCGATCGTCTCGATTATGTGGTCACCATGACAGCACAGGCCGCCGAGCGCGCCCTGAACTGTGTGGAAGCCGCGCAACCTCGTCAGAACAAACTTGAATCTGCCGCGAAGAAACTCGATAAGCGCTGGGATGAATGGTTTGAGAATCCGATTGAATTATCGGATGCACGCGAGCTGGTGACAGACACCCGCAGCTACCTGAAAGAGATCCCTGAGCACACCAGCTTTACCAATGCTCAGCTGATGGAAATCATGATGGCGCAGGACTTCCAGGATCTGACCGGTCAGGTAATCAAACGCATGATGACCGTGGTTCAGGAAATTGAAAATCAGCTGTTGATGGTGCTGATGGAAAATATTCCAGAACAACAGGTTAAGCAGAAACGCGAAACTGACAGCCTGCTGAACGGCCCGCAACTCGACGCTAACGGTGTCGGCGTGGTGGCCTCGCAAGAACAGGTTGATGATCTGCTGGATTCATTAGGTTTCTGATGAAGAACGTGTTGTGCCCATCCGTTTTCTGTGACAGGGAGCGGATGGGATGTTGGCTCCCTTTCCTGCGTTTTTCCTCCCTGTGTCCCCGCAAATGCTTTGCATAACGTTTCCCTTAAATTATTTTTAAAAAATTTTGCCGTCTCAGGATCCGCTATTCTTAATATTGTCTGAGAAATATCCTGCATCATAAATCAGGCAGATCTGGCATCGGGCACGGCTGAATTTATCCGGTGCGCTTTATCTTAATTTTATATCAGAAAACTCCTGTGACCTGTGTAACCGAACGGTTGAGTTTGCTCGCTTTATGTCATTTCAGGTGTATTGCCCAATTAAAAAACCGCCGTTACAATGCGCCGCATCCGATAATGAAATCCTGAATGTTTTTATTCAAGGGGATTATTTCGGAGTGCAGGGGGACATGTTTTAATCATGTTTTCTCTGTGCGGGGAATCACTGGAAACAGGTCAGTGAATAATATCTCCAGACTATTGTTATATTAATTCTAACTAAATAAGGATATCACAGATGAAAAAGATCAACATGAATGAAGCAAGCGCAATTGTTGGCGGTACCACGACTTGCGTAAACAGCTTTGAATTAAACCTGGTAGGTGATGCAACTGTTTGTAATGCAGTGAAAACTTGTACTGACAAAAATGGTGTTGTGACTAAAACCTTCACCGCTGCAGCAATCATCAACTGCGGTAACGTAGGCTGAGAAACATCCGTTTCTTATTAAATCAGAATAAATAGTTTTACTGTTTTTCTGACAGGGCGTTGTATTTCATATACAACGCCCGCCTGATATTTCCCCGGTGAGCGTCGCGTATTATTATTTCAGGATGAAAAGCCCCCCATGAAAAAAAGAATTTTGCCCATTCTGGCGTATACCGTTTTTGTCGCGGTTATTTCAGCGCTGATTACGACAGCCTGGATCCATTACCTTGTGCGCAACCAAACCAGCGATGACGGACAACAGGTACTGACGTCGCTGTCGGCGGATAAATTAGCCAAAAGTCCGATTACGGATGGGGAAGATATTATTGAAATCTTCTCATACGGTTGTCATTACTGTGCATTAAACGAAAAGAATGTTGAGGCGCTGGAAAAACGTATGCCAGCGGGTAAAAAACTGGTTCGCCTGCACTTCAGCCTGGATAATCAGGGCGGACTGGCGCGCTTTGCACCGGTATTTGCCACATTGCAGGTGATGGGCATTGAAGAAGCCCACCGTGAGAGCGCCTATGATGCGGTCATGAAAAATCACATCGATTTGGGTGATCCTGCAAAACGAGATGCGTGGCTGGCAGAGAATAAGATTAATGTCGATGAATACCATAAAGTCAGTCAGTCGGCAGAGGTCAAAGACCTGCTCGATTATATGACCCGCGTTTCACAGTATTACGACATTAATGCCACCCCGACCTTTATTGTGGCTAAAAAATGGGTAGCGATTCAGGATCGTGATTTCCCGTCATTCTCTGACAAATTACTCTCTATTTTGAAGAATGATCAGGCGCCGGAGAAATAATGAAATTCGTTGCCCTGTGGTGCGCGCTGTTTTGGAAAAACCTCACCGTCAGATGTCAGTGGTTTTTGTATAAACTCCGGCTTACTGGCTACAGGGCGCATTGTTTATTATTCCGGCACATGCATTATCGCGTTATTTTTGCTTTGTCCCACGTCAGACGCTTTTTAGGGCTGACAGGCCGCGATGTGAAATTACGGGCGGCGGTTGCGCAGTCTAACCGTCAATGTCTGATGAATGACAATAAGAAATTTGATTATATCTGGCTGACCCAGCGGCGACAGCTGCTGATTCAGGCGGTGACCTACGGACAGAATCGTCGTGCATTACGTGAGCTGGCCGACTGCTCGGCCCGGCTCAATGCGGTGGTCGAGCCGCTGCAACGCGCCGGTCAGCCGGTGATCCTCGCGCCACTACACATGGTGTCGGACGTACTCAGTACCATGGTCGGTGCCGCGGCGTTTCCGGGTAAAGCAACGGTCATTACCTCGCGCAGCGCGGATGCACATTCCGCAGCGGAACGGCAACTGGGTGGCGTCGATCTGACCTATTGTTCGATACATGAAGATAATAAAAATATTGCCGGGAATCTGATGACGTCGGTCATGGAGGCCGCCGATAATCAGCGGAATATTATTTTATTCCCGGATATCACGCCTGATTTCACGCAGTTCGCCAGTAAAGACAAAGCAGAAAAATTATCCTGCCGGATATTTGGTCGTCCCGCCAGTTTACACAGCGGTATTATCCGCCTGGCACGAATGATGTCTGCGAAGGTAATTTTTTATCATCTTTATTATGACAAGGGGTTGAATATCGTTATTCATGACCCGGTCAGTGCAAAAGAATTAAAAGAAAAAATGCCGCGCATTATTGAACAAAGTATTCGTGAACATTCAACCGACTGGATGCTGTGGCATTCACATTCGTTATTTTTTATTAATGAGTGAAAACCCATCCGCAACAGCGCAGCGATATTACTGAAAAGAACAGGGCGTTTTAAGGTATCGATTATGGATAATATTATTCCTAAGCTGGTTTATCAGGCAGAAACGAACGAATGCGCGCTGGCCTGTATTTCTATGCTGGCGGAAACTCAGGGCATCAGCGCGCCGCTGGACGTGTTACGCGAACGTTTCCCGACATCGTCCCACGGCACCGCGCTGTCGACCCTGTGCGACATCTTATCTGAGCTGGCGATCCCGGCGTATCCGGTGGCGTTTGATTTCGATGAGCTGGCAGAACTGCCTTTACCCGCCATTTTGCACTACGGTGCCAGTCACTATGTCCTGCTGGCCTATCGTCAGGGCAGCTATGTCTGCGTGATGAATCCGGCGATTGGCGAACAGCTTCTGCCGGTTGCCGCGCTCAGATCTGAAATCAGTGGTTACGCAGTGGTGCTCGATCAGGAGGCGCCGCGCACTGCGCAACCGGCAGAAAAACCACCGCGCACGCGGCGTTTCCGCGCACTCGAATGCATGAGCCTGAAACAAACGGCAGCGATCCCCGGCATTTACAAGCTGATGTTGCTGGCATTTCTGGTGTCACTGACCTTGTTCATCATGCCGGTGATGGTCAGCTCGGCAATCAACAACGTTTTCTCTTCCGGCGGCAAAACCGAATTCCCGTATTTCTATTACCTGCTGGCCTTCGTGGTCTCGACGCTGCTGGCGTTTATTGTGCGCAGCGTGACCGAGCGGTTTATCAAACGTTTTGTCGTGATGCAAAGCGTCAGCGGTTTTGCCCGGTTGCTGAGCAACACGCTTTCTTTCTTTGAGAAACGCAGCCCCGGTGAAATCTACAGCCGTTTCTCCAACTGGCAGATGGCGGCGGCGCAAAAAATCGAGCTGGACAACGGCCTGCGCGTGGACTGGGTCGTCGGCGTGATTGCGCTGGCGGTGATGTGCTATATCAGCCCGCTGCTGGCCGGTATTTCCGCCATCGGCGTCACGCTGATGGGGCTGGTCAGCGTCTGGGCGATTTTCCGCGACCGCTATTACACCCAGCAGGTTCAGGTAAAGAGTGCGGAACAAAGCGACTTCCTGCTGGAAACTATTCAGGGTTTCGCCACGCTCAAATCCGCCGGACTGAACAGCCAGCGTCAGGCGGCATTCGCCGGATATGCACTGTCGCTGTTTGACTGCCGCCAGAAACAGAAAGTGTACGAGCAGGTGAAAAGCAGCCTGTATCAGCTGATTGGCAGCCTCGAGATGGTGTTCTTTATGCTGCTGGCGCTGCCGTTGCTGAAAGATAACCGGATTTCACTGGGTGAATTCTTCGCCTACAGCTTTGTCCGTCAGATTTTTACCGCTTACATCACGCAGATTTTCTTCTCCGTGCTGCAAAAGAATCAGCTGCACGTGATTGATACCCGCGCCGCCGATCTGTTCCCGCCGGTCAGGGAAGAGGCCGCCGGCGACTTACTGCCGCCTGTCCGCTTCAGCCAGGAGCTCAGTTACCGTGAACTTCAGTTTGCTTACGATCCTGGTAAACCGGTGCTGGACCGCGTGTCGGTGACGGTGCGTCATGGCGAAACGCTGGCGATTGTCGGTGAGTCGGGCGCGGGGAAAAGTACGCTGCTGAAAGTCATTACAGGACTTATCGAACCTCAGGGCGGAGAAATCCTGGCCGACGGACAGCCGGTCAGCAGCCGTCAGGCACAGAAGCTGTTCTTCCTGCAAAGCCAGGAGGACATCCTGTTCAATACCAGCGTTCTGCAAAACATCACGCTGTTTGATCGTGAACACGACGCGCAGAAGCAGCTGCGTATAGATAAGTCGCTGCGCGGACTGAACCTGACGGAGGTGATCGACCGTCTGCCAGGCAAACAAAACGCGCTGATCCGCGAAAGCCATCCCGCGCTGTCGCTGGGGCAACGTCAGCGTCTGATGCTGGCACGTGCGATGTACAGCGATTGTCCGGTGATGGTGCTGGATGAGCCGACGGCCAATCTCGATGAAGAGACGGCGCAGCAGGTGATGCAAACCCTGATCAGCCATTGCCGTGAATACGGAAAAACCCTGATCACCGTAACGCACAGTGAAACCGCGCTGGCCTTGTTTGACCGGGTCTGTGTGATGAGAGATGGCCGCGTCGCCGCGACAACGGGCGCTGTGATTTCCGCTATCACCCCGCAAGGAGAACCGGCGTGAGTTTCTCAATCAGACACATCGCCGCCGGACACCGCAAGGCATTTTATACGCTGATCCTTGTGGTGTTGATCCTGCTGGCCGGGGCTGCGTACGGCGTACACAGCATGATGTCCGGCACCGCCGCGCCGCTGGTCTCACAGGCCATAGGTCGCGGGGATATCGAAAAAACCGTACTGGCGACCGGTATCCTCAAGCCTTCCGCGCAGGTCAACGTCGGTGCGCAGGTCAACGGTCAGTTGAAAAAACTGTATGTCCGTGCGGGCGACCGGGTCACCAAAGGCCAGTTACTGGCCGAAATCGACCCGACGCTGCAACAGAGCGAACTGCGTAAATCCGAAGCGGAACTCGACAGTGCCGTGGCGCAAAAACAGGCGTCGCTGTACACGCTCACGCAATATCAGCTGGAACTGAAACGTCAGTTACAGATGGATCGCGATGGCTCAGGTACTAAAAGTAATCTCGAGCAGGCGCAGGCTAAAGTCGATACCCAGAAAGCGCAGATCAAAGTCAACGAAGCGCAGATTGTGCAGGCGCAGATGGCGCTGGAAACGGCGAAAGCCAATCTGGGCTATACGCGGATCCTGGCACCGGTGGACGGGCAGGTGCTCGGCATCGTCACCAAAGAAGGGCAAACCGTGGTGTCCTCGCAGACCGCGCCGACCATTCTGGTGCTGGCCAACGTCGATACCATGACGGTGCAAACCCGTATTTCAGAAACCGACATCCTGAAAGTGCATCCTGGTCAGCCGCTGTGGTTTTACGTGGTCGCCGATCCCAAACATCGTTATCAGAGCGTCATGGGCACCTTGCAGGACGCGCCAAACGACGCCTTACAGGATGAAAGCACCAGCAGCCAGACTCAGCAACCTTCTGCTGTCTATTACAACGGCGTGTTCAGCGTGCCGAATCCCGATCATCTGCTGCGCACCTCAATGACCGCGCAGGTATTTATCATCACCGAACAGGCCAAAAATGTGCTGCGTCTGCCGGTGATGGCACTGGGTCAGCCACTGGGCGATGACCGGTATCAGGTGCAGGTGGTGAACGGCGACAAGACCGAACAACGGGTGATCCGTGCGGGCATCAATGACCGTCAGTTTGTCGAAGTGAAAGACGGGCTGCGCGAAGGTGAGCACGTGGTGATGATGCAAAATGAGGCGGAGACGGCAAATGGCTAATTCTCCGGTTATCGAACTTTCGCATATCTCCCGCCGTTTTGGTGAGGGCAACGCTGCCGTCACCGTGCTCAAAGATATTTCCCTGCGCGTCAATGCCGGGGAAATGCTGGCGATTATCGGTGCGTCCGGTTCAGGTAAATCGACGCTGATGAACATTCTCGGTTGTCTGGATAAGCCGTCGGAAGGCGAAATGCGCATTATGGATGTGCCTGCGCATGTGGCGACCAGCGAACAGCTGGCGCAATTGCGCAGCCAGTATCTGGGCTTTATATTTCAGCGCTATCACCTGATGCCGTATCTCACCGCCCTCGAAAACGTCACCATTCCGGCGCTGTATACCGACATGCCCGCGGCTGAGCGTCAGGCACGGGCGGAACATTTGCTCAACCGGTTAGGGCTTGGCAATCGCATGAATTACCGGCCCGCGCAGCTTTCCGGCGGGCAACAGCAACGTGTCAGTATTGCGCGGGCACTGATGAACGGTGCGCCGGTGATCCTCGCCGATGAGCCGACCGGCGCGCTCGACAGCACCAGCGGTCAGGAGCTGATGGCGATTTTGCATGGGCTGCATCAGGCCGGGCATACGCTGATTATCGTCACCCACGACCGCAGTATCGCCGAACAGTGTCAGCGTATTGTCGAAATCCACGACGGTGAGATTGTCGCGGACCGCATCAATCCGGTGATGCAGCAGGGCAAATCTCAGGGATTACCGGCCATTGCCGCCACCGGACGCACGCCGCTCTGGCAGAGTCTGAAAGAAGCGGTGCGCATGGCGTGGCGTTCCCTGCTCGGACACCGGATCCGCGCCTTTCTTTCCATGCTCGGCATCATTATCGGCATCTCTTCGGTGGTGTCCTCGATGGCGGTGGGCGAGGGCGCACGGCAGAGCATTCTCAGCCAGATAAGCCAGCTTGGTACCAGCACCATCGAAATTCAGCCCGGTCTGGGCTGGGATAAACCGCGTCCTGATTTTGAACGTTCCCTGACGCTGGAAGACGTGGATTTGCTCGGCAGACAGCCGTACATCGACAGCCTGTCGCCGGTAGTGAGCAAAACTGTGATGGCGATCCGTGGCGGTAAGCAGGTGCTGGTGTCGTTGTCGGGCGTCAGTAACGGATTCTTTCGCGTACAGGGGCTTAACTTTATTGCCGGAAACCGTTTTACGCCGCGCGATCTCGACGACCGCGAACCGGTAGTGATTATCGACCCGAATGTGCGCAGTACGCTGTTTCCCGGACAGGATCCACTGGGCGAAATTATCCAGCTTTCCGGCGTGCCTTACCGGGTGATCGGCGTGGCGGATAAAAAAGGGCCGAAGTATATCGGCGAGCAGCTCGGCGCGTGGATCCCTTACACCTCCTTACTGGAGCGCATGTCGGGGGATACGCCGCTGCAATCCATCACCCTGCGCATTGCCGACGGTTATCCGACGGATGTCGCCCAGCGCAACGTTGAGCAACTGCTGGATGCGTCGCATGGCAAACGCGATTTCTTTACCATGACCAACGACCAACTGACGAAAACCATCCGTAAAACATCGGAATCCATGACGCTGCTGATCACCGCGATTGCCGGGATTTCACTGCTGGTGGGCGGTGTGGGCGTGATGAACATCATGCTGGTGTCGGTGACAGAAAGAACGCACGAGATCGGCATTCGTCTGTCGGTTGGCGCACGTCCGGCGGACATCATGCGTCAGTTCCTGATTGAGGCGGTGGTGATTTGTACCCTCGGCGGTCTGATCGGCATTGTCGGATCCGGCGTGGCAGGGCTGATTTTTTCTCAGGTTACGCAGGAATTCACCATGATTTTCACCTGGCCGCCGATCCTTTTAGCCTGCGGTTTCTCGGCGCTTATCGGGCTCGGCTTCGGCTTTTTCCCGGCACGCAACGCCGCGCGTTTGCATCCGACAGAGGCGCTGGCACGCGAATGAACAAACTGAATTTACTCTCAATGGCGGTGATGACGGTACTGATGACCGGCTGTGGTCAGGCGCTGAAAAGCGAGTACCAGCGGCCGATGCTCTCAGTTCCGCAAACCTGGCGCGTGCAGGATACCGGCGAAGGCGTGGCGAAATTTTCCCCGCACTGGTGGGATAACTTTGATGACCCGCAGCTGTCACGGCTGATTGTTTCCGCGTTGCAAAGCAATAATGATCTGGCGCTGGCGGGCATAAAACTGCGGCAGGCGCTGCTGACGGCGGGACTCTCCGACCTGAATCTGACCCCTGATTTTTCCGCCAGTGCATCGGCCAGCAACACCAAAAATATGCGCCGCGAGACCACGCCGGTCGAAAGTTACACAAACTCACTGTCGGCCTCTTATGAGCTGGATTTGTGGGGGAAACTGGCGCGTACCCGTGAGCAGTCCGACTGGCTGGCACAAGCCTCGCAGCAGGATTTGCAGGCCACCGCGCTGACGCTAATTGGCACTACCTCACAGCTTTACTGGCAGATTGCCAGCCTGAATCAGCAGATCAGTAATTTGCAGCAAAGTCTGGCGATTGCCCGGGAAACCCTGGTGATGGTGACGTCACGCTGGAAAGCCGGTGACCTCGGTCAGCTGGATTATTTGCAGGCACAGCAAACGGTGCTTAGCCGCGAAAACAACCTGCGCGATTTGTATCAGCAGCGCGATGAAAACCGTAATGCACTGGCGATTTTACTCAGCCGCCCGCCGGGGCAATACCCTGCGGAGCGTCAGTCGCTGGATATTCATCAGAGCGTGCCGGTGGCGCAGCGTTTACCGCTTGAAGTGATCGCCAGAAGGCCGGACGTGCAGTCGGCTGAACTGAATCTGCGTGCGGCGCTGGCCGGTTCGGACGTTGCACGGCTGAGCTTTTATCCGTCGCTGACGCTGAATGCGTCGCTGAATGCCGGGGCTTCTGTTTTTCAGCAATGGTTCAGCAATCCGGCCAGAACGCTCGGATCTGCGCTCGACCTGCCGTTTATCGAATGGAACAAAGTGCGGTTGACCGTTGAACAATCTGGCCTGGATGTGCAAACCGCGGCGATTCAGTTCCGCAGCGCGTCGTACAGCGCGTTGCAGGATATCGACAATGCCATGTCGCAGCGCCTGACCTATCAGCAGGAAAAACAGCGACAGCTGCAAGATCTGGCATTAAGTCAGCAGCGGCTGGCACTGGTGGAAAGCCAGTATCGCCACGGTTCGGTGGTGTATCAGACGCTGCTCGACGCGCAGAACACCTTGCTCGACAGCCAGAACACGCTGGTCACCACGCAATATAACTATCTGTATTCCACGATGAAACTCTGGCTGGCGCTGGGTGGCGGGGAAGACAACACATTGAGTCAACAAGGATAAAGCATGCAAAAGGATGTTTTACAGACGGCAGACACGCCGCGTCGGGTGGTCGTGACCGGTTACGGTGCGGTGACCCCGCTGGGGCTGAACTCCGCCGAAAGCTGGGCCGCGATCATGGATTACACCCCCGGCTACCGCTACTGCGACAAATCAGCGGCCGGGATTAAATCGCGTTTTTATGGCCTGATTGATCATGAACCTTCGCTCAAAGGCGTGCCCGCGGCAATCCGTCGCCGCCTGCCGCGTTATGCCCGGCTGACGCTGGCCTCTGCGCGGGAAGCCATGCAGATGGCGTTTGGCGATGACAAGCCGGAGCAACATTACGATTTGCGCGACTGCGGCGTCATTATGGGCACCGGCTGGGCGGGGCAGGATGAAACCCAGCTGCATTACGAAGACTATCTGCGTACCGGTATGGGATCTCCTTTTGGCTGCTTTTTCTCCATGCCGAATTCTGCCACGGCGGCAGTCAGTTTGCTGTGGGGGTTGCGTGGCTATCAGAACACGCCGGTCGCGGCCTGTGCGACCGGAACCATCGCGGTCGGCGACGCGTTCGAACTGATCCGCAATGGCCGGGCCAGCATGATGCTGGCGGGCGCGGGAGAATCTCTGCGCTCTGATTCGGCGGTATGGAATATTGACGTGCTGGGCGCGCTGGCCAGTGAACAGGAAGAAATCACCCGCGCCTGTTGCCCGTTCAGCCTGCATCGCAACGGTTTTGTGCTCAGCGAAGGTGCGGCGGTGCTGTGTCTGGAAGAACGGGAATCTGCCCTTGCGCGCGGCGCAAACATTCTCGGTGAGATCCTGGGTTACGGCAATTTCTCGGATGCCTTTGATTTTACCGCGCCAGCCGAAGACAAAATTGCGCGGGTGCAAACCATCCGCCATGCGCTGGCGCAGGCCGGTATTGCTGCCAGCGATCTGGATTATATCAATGCGCACGGCACCTCTACGCCGCTCAATGATCTCAACGAAACCGAAGCGATCAAGATTGCGCTGGGCGAATCGGCGGCTTACGCCACGCCGTGCTCCAGTACCAAATCCTATACCGGACATCTGATCGCGGCGGCAGGGAGTTTTGAATCCATCGTTTGCCTGCAGGCGCTTGAGCATCAGATCATGCCCGCAACCTGCCATCTCGATGCGCCCGATCCAGCGTGCGATCTGGATTACGTCCCCAATGTGCATCGTCCGGCGATACTGAATACCACGCTGAACCTGAGTTTCGGTTTCGGCGGGGCGAACGCCGCGCTGGTGATCGGAAGGGGGAAATAATGCTGGCGGCTGACACTCTGCGTTACAGCCTGTCGGATGCCGAACGCTGGGCGGCATTTTCCGGTGATTACAATCCGATCCATTTTGACGCTGCCAGGGCGCAGCGTCTTGGTCTGACCGGATTATGCGTTCACGGAATGCGCGCGATGCTGGATATGAAGTCGGCGCTGAGTACCTCGCGTGAAAAGCACGGGGTTAGGGCAGAGGGACTGATGTTTACCAGCCGTCTGCGCGAACCGGTGTTGTGCGACACGCTGTATCAGGTGCCGGTGCGCGAAACGCTGCGTGATGACGGGGTGCAGCTGAGCGCCAGTTTGCGTCATGCGCAGACACAGCAGGCCAGCATCAGCAGCAAACTGACACCGACGCAGGCACTGGTGTTACCGCCGGTCACGCAGATGAATACGCTGGGCGCGCAGGAACTGGCAACGCTGCATACGCAGTTTCTGGCTGTCGGCAGCCCGGTGGTTCCGGCGTGGAGCTTTCTTGACGCCGTGCTGTTTCGTCAGCTGGTGAACGCCCCGCAGACGCTGGAAACCGTGCACAGTCTTTTGCCGTCGGTTCAGGCGAACAGTCTGGGTGACATTTTTACTCTGGTACAGGTGGTGCAGACGCATCATGAAACGCATTTTCCCCCGCGATTACTGACCCAGACAGAACAGGGACAGCGTTTCGGCGCGATACATTACGCCATCCGGCCGACGCTGGTCATGGGCGAAAAACAACGCGGACTGGTGCTGCTGGCAGGCATTCAGGCCTGGCAGGACGGTGAACCGCTGATGTCCGTCGCAGTCACGCTTAAAACCGGACCGCTGACTGAATGACACACTGATTTTTCATAAAAAACAAAGACAACTGACTCACTTAAAGGAATAAAACATGGCGAATTATGATGAGGTTTACAGCAAGGTTTGCGAGATGCTGTGTGACGCGAAGGATCTGGAACAGGAAGATCTGACCCCGGACATGCCGTTGTATCAGCTCAAACTCGACAGCCTGGATTACGTTGAACTGATGGTGCTGGCGAAGAAAGAGTTTGGGGTCACCATCGAGGCCGATTTGTTCGTCGATAACGTGAACATTACGGTGCGTGAGCTGTGCCAGTATCTCAGCGAAAAAGCCACTAAGCCATGAAAGAAGTCATGGAAAATCAATGGATTTTAATCACCGGTGGCAGCCGGGGGATCGGACGCGCCGCC
>NZ_JBOCUM010000005.1:21056-226599 GCF_050606005.1 Rahnella sp. PAMC25617 | reverse complement strand
GTCAGTCCGGGACACAATGGGCATGGCCGGAAAGGCGCTTAACCCGGATTTTATTCTGATGATGCCAGATGATTTTGATGACCATGCAGAAAAGAAAGAGAACGTCCTGAAGGCATTCTGGCGGGACAAGGAGGGGAACGACCGTGCGCACGCGTTTAACTTCTACCGGTTCTGCCAGCTGCTGGAAAAACAGCTCTCGGATAACAAACCGGTCGGCAGTACCTTCTCGCCGAAAGATGATGTGGTGCGTTTTCGCCCGCATCCGGGAATGGGTTTTCCGGTCAGCGAGCTTAAAGCCGTCGAAACGAGCGAAGAACACCCGGACGCACCGCCGACGGTGCGCACCACCTTTATGGGACTGTACGGCGTGGACTCGCCACTGCCGACCGGCTACATCGATGACATCACTCAACAGCGCGAAGGTCACGAGGCGCTGGAAGCCTTTTTAGACATCTTTAACCACCGGATGATGACGCAGTTTTACCGCATCTGGCGAAAATACAGCTATCCGGCCACCTTTGAAGACGGCGGTACCGACAAAACGTCGCGCAGCCTGATGGCCCTGACCGGCATCACCGACAGCGGCGACGTGCCCGCCTCGCGTTTACTGGCTTTATTGCAGCCGCTGGTCAGAACCACCCGCACAGCGGAAGGCATTGTGAGCGTGATCCGCACGCAGGCACCGAATACGCAGGTCACCATGAAACCGCACATGGTGACCCGGATGCTGGCAGGCAAACGGGCGAGATTCTCGTTTTCAGAGCAACAAAAGTTAGGCGATCATCTGGTTCTTGGCAGTCATACGGAGGACGCCAACTATTGCATCGGCGTGGAAATGTTTACCGAAGACGCGGCTGAGGCTAAAGGCTGGTTGCCAGGCGGTCAGTTGCGGGAAGACGTGTTTACTTTGTTGCGTGTGTATCTGGGATGTGATTATGACGCCAGCCTGAAGTTGACCATCCCGATAGAATTGGCTCCACTGCCACGCCTGGGCGACCGTTCGCTGCTAATGGGATATAACGTCGTAATGGGGTTACGGGAAGATAATCTGGATGACATGCCGGCAGAGGTGACGATGAAGTTGGGCAGGATCCGGGATGAAAAGCATTAACTACCGCTGCATCATGCCCGATGCAGCGGCAGTAAATTACCTGCCAGTCCCCATCCTACAGCATCACTTTCGCCGCCATTTCACGGCTGTAGTCGCGGCTGGCGTCGACCAGCACGCGGGTGTAATCATCCGTAATATCGCCGCGCAGCAAGGCATCGGTTTCCAGTGTTTCGAGGATTTTGCCGTATTTCATCACCGCGACGCGCTGGCAGAGATGGGCGATCACACCCAAATCGTGCGTGACCATCAGATAAGTCAGCCCTTCCTCTTTTTGAAGATCGAACAGCAAATTGAGGATTTCCGCCTGTACCGACACATCCAGTGCGGAGGTCGGTTCGTCGAGAAGTAACACGCGCGGTTTGAGGATCAGTGCCCGCGCAATCGCCACGCGCTGGCGCTGTCCGCCGGAAAGCTGATGCGGATAACGGCTGCGGAATGCGCGGTTTAAACCGACTTTCTCCAGAATGGTATTAATGCGCTGATCACGCTGGTCGATACGGTGAATTTGCAACGGCTCTTCCAGAATATCGCCGATGGTGTGGCGCGGATGCAGCGAACCGTACGGATCCTGAAACACCATCTGCACCAGACGGCAGCGGTCACGACCAATGCGGTGTTCGAGCTGCTGGCCATCGATTTCCAGCTCGCCCTTCCAGTGAGTAAACAACCCCGCCAGACATTTCAGCACCGTGGTTTTACCGGAACCGGACTCGCCCACCAGCCCGAAAATCTCGCCTTCACGCACGGCGATATTCACATCGGTCAGCACCTGCGTGGTTTTCGCGCCTTCGCCAAACGTCAGGTTCAGGTTATGCACGTCAATCATGGTTTTAGCTGTCATGTCGGCTCCTTAATCGGTCAGCCAGCTGGCCTGCCGTTGCATTACCGGCAGCGGATAACGGCGGTTATCCATATCCGGCAGCGCGTTCAGCAGGCCACGCGTGTACGGATGCTGCGCGTTATCGAGATCAGTGGCGGCGATGGATTCCACGATGCGTCCGGCGTACATCACCAGCACACGGTCGCAGAAACTGCGCACCAGATTGATGTCGTGACTGATAAATATCAGTCCCAGACCGCGCGTTTTCACCAGGTCGTCGAGCAGCGCCAGCACCTGTAAACGCACGGACACATCCAGCGCCGAGGTCGGTTCATCGGCGATCACCATTTCGGGGTCGGTGATCAGCATCATTGCAATCATGATGCGCTGTCCCTGCCCGCCGGATATCTCATGCGGGTACAGACCGTAAACGCGTTCCGGATCCCGGATGCGCACCACGTCGAGCATGTTCAGCACTTTGCGTTTGGCATCCTGATACGAACATTTGTGGTGCGACCGCCACGCTTCGGCGATTTGATCGCCCACGCACAGCACCGGATTCAGTGAGTATTTTGGGTCCTGCATAATCATCGAAATCCGTTTGCCGCGTACCTGACGCATCTGCTTCGGGCTGGCGCGCAGCAGATCAACGTCGGCGAACTGCATTTTGCTGGCGGTGATCTGCGCTTTTAAGGGATGCAGATGCAACAGCGCACGACCGACAGTGGATTTACCCGAGCCGGATTCGCCGACAATCGCCAGTTTTTCGCGTCCGAGCTGGAAAGACACGCCGCGTACCGCCTGCGTCACCTGACGGCCATTCACAAAGCTGACGTGCAAATCCTGCACATCGAGTAACGCCGGAGCGTCAGTCATTTCGGGGATCGAGGATGTCACGAAGGCCATCTCCTAAAAAGTTGAACGCCAGGCTGTTAATCAGGATCGCCAGACCGGGAATGGTCGCCACCCACCAGCACTCCATCATGTACGTACGGCCACTGGAAATCATCGCGCCCCACTCCGGATCCGGCGGCTGTGCGCCAAGCCCGAGAAAGCCCAGACCGGCGGCAGTCAGAATGATACCGGCCATATTCATGGTGATACGGATGATCACCGACGGCAGGCAAAGCGGCACAATGTGACGCCACAAAACCCGCAGCGGACTCGCACCCTGTAACCGCACCGCAGAGATAAAATCAGCTTGTCGCAGCGAGAGCGTTTCGGCACGCGCCAGACGCGCAATCGGCGGCCACGCGGTGAGCGTAATGGCGATCACCACATGTTCCAGGCCGGGACCCAGCGCGGCGACAAACGCCAGCGCCAGCACCAGACTCGGGAAAGAGATGAAGATGTCGGTAACGCGCATCAGCACCATGTCCGTTTTGCCGCCGAAATACCCGGCGGTAACACCTAACAGTAAGCCGAGCGGCCCGACGGTCACCGACACCAGCAGCACGATATACAAAGTGATGCGAGAGCCATACACCAGACGGCTGAAGATATCGCGGCCAAACTCGTCGGTGCCGAACCAGTGCGCCGCCGACGGCGGGCTGAGCGCGTTGTTTAAATCCTGCACCAGCGGATGAAACGGCGCGATCCATGGCGCAAGAATCGCCACAATCATCAGCACCAGAACTATCGCGCCGCCGATGGCCGTCAGCGGATTACAGGCCATCTGCCACAGAAAATGGCCCACGCGGCCAAACGCCCTTTTCACGCGCTGACGTTTTTCGTCGCCTGCGCTGAGCGTGACGGAATCGAGGGAAATCGTCATACTTTTGTCCTCGGGTCAAAGACCTGATAAAGCAGGTCAGAGAGCAAATTCAGCACCACGAAAATCATGCCGACCACCAGCACGCAGCCCATCACCGCGTTCATGTCGCCCAGCATCAGGCTGCTGGTGAGATACGAACCAAAGCCCGGCCACGAAAACACGGTTTCTATCAGCACCGCGCCTTCCAGCAGTGAGCCGTACGCCAGCGCCACCACGGTCAGCAACTGAACCAGGATGTTGCGGAAGGCGTGATTCCACAGCACATGCCATTCGCTCAGCCCTTTGACGCGGGCAGTGATAATGAATTCCTGTGAAAGTTGCGCCAGCATAAAGCTGCGGGTCATACGGCTGATGTAGGCCAGCGAATGAAAGCCGAGTAGCGACGCAGGCAGGATCAGGTGATTAAGCGCGTTGCTAAACACTTCCCAGTTTCCGGCGATCAGCGCGTCAATCAGCATAAAACCACTGTGCCGCGTGACCTGCCCGTCGAGACTGAAATCTACCCGACCGGCACCGCCGACCCAGCCGAGCCAGGCGTAAAACACCAGTAGCCCCATCATGCCGACCCAGAATATCGGCGTGGAATATCCGGCCAGACTGATGATACGCACCACGTAATCGGCGATGCTGTTGCGTTTTGCCGCTGCCAGTACGCCAAGCGGAATGCCGACGCCTGCGCCGAGAATGATCGCCAGCGTCGCCAGTTCCATGGTGGCCGGGAACACGCGCAGAATGTCCTGCGTCACCGGTTTTCCGGTCAGCAGCGCATTGCCTAAATCGCCGTGCGCCAGCCCTGAAAGGTAGATGCCGAACTGCGTCCACAACGGTTTATCAAAACCGAGCTGGTGGTAAACCTGTTCATAGGTGCTGTGGTCGGCGTCCGGTCCGACAATCGCCAGCACCGGATCGACCGGCATCACGCGGCCAATAAAAAACGTCAGCAACAGCAAGCCAAACAGTGTGACCGCCACCTGCACCAGCCGTTTGCCGATACGTCCGGCGGGGAATGACATCCGCGCCGTTTGCTTTGAAGCGGGAGCCGGGATTTGCATGGTCATAACCCTTTACCTCCGGTTGGCTGGACGTCAACAGGTTCGTCTTTCCACACGTCGCGCAGGAACGTGGTTGCTGAAGGATGCGGCAGGTAATTTTTGACATCCTTACGCACCACGATGGAATCAACCATTTGCGAGAGCGGCACCAGCGCCGGGATCAGCGCGTCGTAACGTTCCTGAATGGCAAAGTAATCCTGTTTTTGTTTCTCCGGGTCACGTTCGAGCAGCGCCTGATCGATATCCATGTTCAGCTGTTTATCGTAAAAACCGGTGCGCCAGCCCTGAAAGTTGGTCAGCCGCGCCGCGTCGTTGTTGTCGGGGTTATACACCAGCGCGCGCAGGCTGGAATGCGGATGCGGTTCCACGCCGCTGCCGCCGCGCCCGACCAGCATGTCGAACTTACGTTCACGCATCGCGCCGTAAATCTGGTTACCGGTGCCGGTGACAATTTTGGCGCGAATGCCTGCCTGCATCAGCGTGGACTGCACAGCAATGGCGATATTGAGGAATGGCTGATCGGCCAGCACCCGCAGCGTGGTATCAAAACCGTCGGGATATCCGGCTTCCGCCAGCAGGGTTTTCGCACGTGGGATATCCAGCTGGTAACCCGGATCCGGCAGCGTGGCAGGCATCCCGACCTGAATCGGCCGCTGATGCACAATGCCGTAGCCGTTCATTAGCGCCTTGCCGATGCCCTGATAATCAATCAGATAGCGCACCGCTTCGCGTACTTTCGGGTTAGCAAAATGCGGCTCTTTCATGCTCATCGCCACGTAATAAATGGTGCCTTTTTTTACCTGATCGACCTGCATCGCCGGGTCGTGACTGAGCGCGGTAACATCCGATACGGCCATGTTATTGGCAATATCCAGATCGCCTTTTTCAATCATCAGGCGCAACGTCTGCGACTCCTGAAAATGACGGAAGACTACGCGCGAAAGCTTAGGTTCACCGCGCCAGTACTGCGGATTACGGCTCATGTTCAGCACGTCTTTCGCCTGCCAGTTATCTAGCCGAAACGGCCCGGAACCGGCTTCGTTGGTGGTCAGCCAGCGGTTACCCCAGTCGCCGTTCACTTCATGCGCCTGCACAGTTTTGCTGTCCAGCGCTACCACGCTGCCGAGCGCCGCCAGTGAGTAAATCACCAGTTTCGGGTCATTGGGTTTCGGTAACTGAATTTCGACGATACCGGGAGACGGCGAACGTACCATCTCATCGACATTCTTTTTGCTGAAACCGTAGGATTTCCACACCGAGGCCTGTGCCAGATTGAGGTGCAGAATGCGGCGCATCGACCACACCACATCGTCCGCGGTGACCGGATTGCCGGAGTGGAATTTCACGCCGTCGCGCAGATGAAACGTGATGAGATTACGGGCGTCGTTGACCTCCCACGAGGTCGCCAGCGCCGGGCGCACGTTGGTGAGTTGCTGCGGATCAAGCTCAATCAGCGGGTCATAAAGATTGACCACGATGCCGACAATATCATTGCCGGTCATCGCTGCCGGATCGAGCGTTAACAGGTTATTCATGTTCATGCCGATGATCAGCTGGTCGGGCGGCGTTTTTGCCTGCGCCGTCCAGCCACTGGTCATCAGCAGGAGCGCGAAAATCCACGCGCCCCACGTTTTGCCAGAGTTCATGATGTACCTTCCGGGTAGAGTCAGAGGTTTATTATTTTTTTCTGCCCGCAGGTCAGTCGCGACTGACGGTATGGGTTTCTATGTAATCAAAATTGATGTCCTCACCCAGGCCCGGGCGGTCAGAAAGATGCACAAAACCGTGCTCATCCATCGGGTCAACGATGCTGTTCAGATACGCAGCGGGTTCGTCGTATTCGAGGAACGGATGCAGCAGACCGCGCTCGTACCAGCGGCAGTTGCGGATAGCCCCGACCACCGCCAGACTCGCCGCGCCGTTGCCGTGTACTTCGCAGTCCATGCCAAAGGCTTCTGCCAGACTGGCAACTTTCATACACGGCGAGATGCCGCCGACGCCGTTGGCACCGGCGCGTAAAATGTCGCAGGCACCGGCTTTGACCCAGTCCGCACGGCTGTGATGTTTACCGCCGAGACTTTCCGGCCCTATCACGTCGATGGACAAGTTTTCCGCCAGCCAGGCGTAGGACGCCATGCTCTCTTCTTCCATCGGCTCTTCAAACCACGCGAAGTTGAGTTTTTCCAGCGCTTTACCGATGGTCAGTGCCTGACTGCGGCTGTACCAGTGGTAGCCGTCAAGCATCAGTTCGATGTCCGGCCCGACGGCTTCACGCACGGCGGCGCAGGCTTTGATGTCCATTTTCGGATCCGGGGCGAATGCCACCGGCGGCATCCAGGTGTGCAGCTTGATGGCCTGATAACCGCGCGAGACCAGTTTTTCGGCAAACTGACCGAATTCATCCGGTGTCGATAATCCGCCTTTCAATTCATCGCCGCACATGGTGCTGCCGTAGGCCGGTACTTTCTCGCGGAATCCGCCCAGCAGTTTGTGTACCGGCATGTTCAGTTTGCGGCCGATCAGATCCCACAGCGCCTGCTCGACAAACGACAGCGCCCGTTCGGTCAGCTGATGCGCACTGCCGCGTTGCCAGTGCACCAGATCCTGCCAGAGACGTTCACGGTCGAACGGATTCTGACCGATCAGTACTTTTCTGAAAAAAGCATTCACTACGTGCGAACGCACAACTTCCGGCGGCGCGAACGAATATCCGCAATCGCCTTCATCGGTGGTGATGGTTAACATCGCCATTTTTGCCTGACTTTCTTCACCCGGATGCGAATGACCCGCGCTGTCTGAAACACGACGGGTCGGATAAGTAAAAACAGAGACTTCAACAGAACTTATTTTCACAGCGATACCTGCCATTACTGAGTGAGTTAACGCCCTTCAGGGCGTGCCGCAATTGCGTGTTCATTCAGCAATGTGAGCGCACTCACACTTCCTTAAAACCGCAATCCAACAATAATAAAATAGCGTTTCAATATTGAACTTAGACAGTTTCCTGAAGCATTTCCACGGCTAAAAGCCGAAAATTTCCGTGTTTGTTTGGGCATCTGCACGGACGAATGTGAGCATTTTCACGAAAGCAGGGGGAAGTGTGATCTGTACAGGAAATAGACGGAGTGAGTGTGGGGAGATATTCAGTCTTTGTTTGTGATAAAAAAAGTTGTGATCAGAAAAGTGGGCACAGGAAAGCCATTCCGTTAGGCTAGCGGTACTGGAAAGTATTTGGTGATCAGCCGGAGTAGAAAATGTTGCGTGTTATTGATACGGAAACCTGCGGATTGCAGGGTGGCGTGGTGGAAGTGGCCTCCGTCGATATCGAGAACGGGAAAATCGTTAACCCGATGAGTGATCTGGTGCGCCCGGACCGCCCGATCAGCCATCAGGCAATGGCCATCCATAAAATCACCGAAGCGATGGTGGCCGATAAACCGTGGATTGAGGAGGTCATCCCGCGTTACCACGGCAGTCAGTATTATGTTGCTCACAATGCCAGTTTTGACCAGCGCATGCTGCCTGATATGTCGGGCGAATGGATTTGTACCGTGAAACTGGCGCGACGTTTATGGCCGGGGATTAAGTACAGTAATATGGCGCTCTACAAATCTCTCAAGCTGCAAGTTGCCACGCCTGCGGACTTGCATCATCACCGTGCGCTGTTTGACTGCTATATTACTGCCGCGCTGCTGATCCGTATCATGGATGAATCCGGCTGGACGCCCGAAGAAATGGTGACCATTACCGGACGCCCGGCGCTGGTCAGCACCATGATGTTCGGGAAATATCGCGGCCGGAAAATTGCAGAAATCGCCGAGGATGATCCGGGGTATTTGCGCTGGATGCTTAAAAACATCAAAGAATTAACGCCCGATTTGCGGATGACGCTCAGACATTATCTCGACGCAGAGTAAGGGATTGAATGTGAGTTAATCCGGGATTTTATTCCTGCATACACTCAGCACCAGTTGTCGCAACCAGCGGTGCGCCGGGTCCACTTCTGAACGCGGATGCCACATCTGAGAGATAGTGATTTCGCGGGTGATCACCGGCAGTTCAAACGCATGTAACCGGTCTGGCTCAGCAATGAGAAATGAAGCGGGGATCAGCGCCACCAGATCGGAGTTTTGTGCAATCGCCAGCGCGGCAGAAAAACCCGGCACGACGGCGGCGATTTTCCGTTTCAGTCCGACTTCGGCCAGCGCGTCATCGACAGGCCCATAGGTGCTGTTGCGGCGCGAAACGACAACATGCCCGAAAGACACATACTCGTTCGCGGTAATCATTTTCTCACCTGACAGCGGATGCCCCTTTCTCACCACGCCCATAAACCTGTCGCGGAACAACGTCTGTAAACGAATTTCCGGTCCCATTTCGCCTAAAACACCAATCTCAAGATCGACCCGCCCTTCCCGCAATGCATTCGAGGTTTTTTCCGGTTTTGGCATAAATCTCAAACACACGGAAGGGGCAACCTGCGCCGCCGCGGCAATCATCGCTGCGCCGAAGGCCACCACAAAACCATCATTGGATCGGATCAGGAAAGTGCGCTCAAGTCTGGCGACATTGAAATCTGCCGATGAAGGCCGCAACAGCGCGCGGGCTTCAAAACTGGCATTACGGGCACGCTGGCGGATTTCTTCGGCGTAAGGCGTCAGCACCATATTCCGTCCGGCGCGCACCAGCAGCGGATCGCCGGTACTTTCGCGCAGGCGACCCAGCGTACGGCTCATGGCAGAGGCGCTTAATCCCAGACGTCGGGCAGCAGCGGCTACACTTGCTTCAGCCAGCAGCACATCAAGTGCAATAAGTAAGTTCAGATCGGGTTCAGTCATCTGCACAGAGTAACGCAACAGTAATAATGAGGGAAGGCGTTTGGTGCAGGTATTAAGTGCAGATGCTGCGCCTTCCGCACTATATCACCTGCCGGTATAGTTACCTGACTCAATATCAATAAGGCGAATGCGTTATGGAATTATTTTCCGACAAACCAGGCGATGAAGGATTACCCGGCCATGAACGGGGACTGGCAATGGCCGCCGTGATGATCATGGCGACGATGGCAGTGTTCGACGGCTCGATGGTTAACATTGCTCTGCCGCAAATCGCGCAGGCACTGGACATTTCTGCGGGCGCAGCGGTATGGGTGTCGAACGGGTATCTGCTTTCAGCATCCATGACACTGGCGATATTTGCCGCGCTCGCCAGCCACATCGGCTTTCGTCGGCTGTTTGCCGCCGGATTGACGGTCTTTACCCTCGCCTCTTTGGGCTGTGCGCTGTCGTCATCCCTCGACATGCTGATTATCATGCGTGTGCTTCAGGGTGTCGGTGCGGCGGCCACGCTGAGCATCGGCCCGGCGATTTTGCGCTCGGTGTTTCCCAATCGTTTACTCGGGCGAATACTGGGGCTGAACGCCCTGATGATCGCCACCAGCACCGCCGTCGCGCCGGTGCTGGGCGGGACAATACTTTCGGCGATGAGCTGGCAGTGGCTGTTCGCCATTAATATTCCGCTCGGTATTGTTGCTGTGATTATTACGCTGCGCGTGGTGCCCTCCAATCCGGCTGGCACGCGACAGCCATTTGATACGGCGGGCGCAATTCTGTCGGCGGTGGCGCTGGGCGCGCTGATTATGGCCGCCGAATCCTTCGCACATCCGGGCAGTGACGAACTGGCGACAGCCTTAACGTATGGCCTGACAGCAGTTATCGCAGGCGTGGCCTTTGTCTGGCGTCAGCGTCGTGCACCCAAACCACTGCTGCCGCTTGTCATGTTTGCTTCCAGCCGGTTCACGCTGGCGGCGTTCACTTCGCTGGCCTCTTTTGTCAGTCAGGGCATCACTTTTGTCGCGCTGCCATTTCTCTTCCAGAGCGTTTACGGTTACAGCGCGTTTGTTTCAGCACTGCTTTTCACGCCGTGGCCGCTGGGGATTATTCTCGCCGCGCCGCATGCCGGACGCCTTGCTGACCGCTATCCGGCAGCGATCATTTCGACCGCAGGATTGTGCGTTTTCGCGCTGGGTTTATTGCTGCTGGCAAAACTGCCGCCACACCCGCAGATGTGGGATATCGGTCTGCGAAGCTTTATCTGCGGCCTGGGCTTCGGCTGCTTCCAGAGCCCGAACAACCGTGAAATGCTCTCCAGCGCTTCACGGGAAAACAGCGGTTATGCCTCCGGTGTGCTGGCGATCATGCGTACCTTCGGTCAGTGTCTGGGAACGGCGTGTGTCGGCATTATCCTGACCATTTATTCGGCCAGCACTGTGTTACAGGAAGCGCAGGCGGTGAAGGTCAGTTTGTGGGTGGCGGTGATTGCCACGGTGCTGGCGATGCTGATCAGTCTGAGCCGCTTGCGAAACCCTGCCACTCACCTGCAAAATGGCTAAAACTTACACATGCTGATCAAGGATAAATTCTATGCTGGAACTGAGACCCAACTGCGAGTGCTGCAACACCGATCTGCCCCCGGCTGCTGACGCCAGAATTTGTTCATTTGAATGCACATTCTGTATCCCTTGTGCCGAAGATAAACTGAGCGGGACATGCCCCAATTGCGGCGGAGAACTTGTCGCACGCCCGCGCAGACCGGCAAATAAACTGGCGAACAATCCGGCCTCCACCACGCGGGTGTTTAAGCCACAGGGCTGCGCTTCTTAGTAATGGCTGAATGAAATCTGGATCATCATTATAAATAAAGGATTTTTATGCCTCGCTATTTTTCTCTGGTTTCTTCATCTGCACTCATTGGTTCGGTTTTTATGCTCACCGGATGTCCGCCTCCGCCTGATTTAACCCAGTGGCAGCGCCCTGGCAGCAACATAGATGATGCGCGTGTTGCGATGGGGCAATGCGGCGTCCCGCTGCCGGGGCCGGAACCTTCTTTTACCGATAATGAATCGGTGCTGTATTACCAGTGCATGGAGGGGAAAGGATTTACCTATAAGGGGGGTTTTCACATTTGCGATTACTACAAAAACACCCCTGCCTGCATCGAGAAACAACAGGGTCACCCGCTCAGTCAGCGACAGCTCGAAGCACTGCCTTTTGTCGCTGATGAGGGTTTTCATCCGATCAAACCGGATTCAGGCCGGAATGAATACCAACTCATCAGCTGGCGTAAAGCGGGTGCCTCACGGCATTTTTCGCACGCAGCTGAGAATGACAAGCTCGCGTTACAGGTGATGTATGAATGCGGATATCCAAAACCGCTAGGCTCGGTTCCTTTCGTTCCAACCGTCCTGAAAGCCGCCAAAGTTCAGCAATGTATGCTGGATAAAGACTTTGAACCGAAACATAAACTCATGCTGGTTTGCCGCAACTATCCGCAAGTGACTGGCTGCGGGAAATAGCAGCCACTGCTGAAAAAGTTCCATAAAAAAGGCCGCTTGCGCGGCCTTTCAGATTTCAGAGCTTATGACGGCTAGTTATTTAGCGTCAGCGTCTGGCAGCGCATAAGCGATGATGTAATCGCCCAGTTTGGTGCCGAACGAACCGTGACCGCCTGCTGCGATAACAACGTACTGCTTGCCATTCACAGAGTAAGTCATCGGCGTCGCCTGGCCGCCTGCTGGCAGACGTGCTTCCCACAGTTTGTCACCGTTGCTCATATCGAACGCGCGCAGGTAGTTATCTGCGGTCGCGGCGATGAAGAACACGTTACCGGCGGTAGAAATCGGTGCGCCAAGCATTGGCATACCCATTTTGAACGGCAGCGGTAATGGTGAGCTGTCGCGCACGGTACCGATACGTTTTTTCCACACGATATCGTTGGTTTTCAGGTCAACGCCGGAGATGTAACCCCATGAAGGCTGTTTACAAGGGAAGCCCAGCGGAGACAGGAACGGATTCAGCGTCACGCCAAATGGCACGCCGTACTGTGGCTGAATGCCAGTCTCAGTACCGGAACCGCCTTTATCGTTCTCGTCTGGCTCCATCGGGTTGCCAGGACCACGTGGGATCAGTTTAGACACGAATGGCAGAGCAATCGGGTTAGCGATAGCCACCTGACGATCGGTATCCACAGAAATACCACCCCACTCGAACATGCCGAGGTTACCCGGGAACACCAGAGTGCCCTGCTCGGATGGCGGTGTGAAGGTGCCTTCATAACGCAGTTTGTGGAAGATCACACGACACATCAGCTGGTCATAGATCGTTGCGCCCCACATGTCTTTACCGGTCAGTTTGGCTTCCGGACGGAAAGTCAGTTCGGAGAATGGCTGAGTCGGAGAAACGTGGTCGCCTTTCGCTGCGCCTTGCGGAACAGGTTTTTCAGGTGCATCAACAATCAGCTTACCGTCACGGCGATCCAGCACGAAGATGTTACCGGTTTTGGTCGGAACATAAATCGCAGGAACTTTGTTGCCGCTCTTGTCAGTGATATCAGCCAGGGTTGGCTGCGCCGGAACGTCCATATCCCACAGGTCGTGGTGAACAGTCTGGTAGAACCAGGCCAGTTTACCGGTGGTTGCGTTAAGCGCCAGCAGGCCGCTCGCGTAACGTTCCATTTCCGGAGTACGGTTGCCACCCCAGATGTCTGGTGTCGCTACGCCGATTGGCAGGTAGACCAGATCCAGCTTGTCATCATAAGCCGCTGGTGCCCATGAGTTCGGGGAGTTCGGTGTGAAATGCTGACCATCCGCAGGGATTTTGTTTGGTTCAGCAGCACCCGGATCGAATGCCCACAGCAGTTTACCGGTCTCAACATCAAAGCCACGGATAACGCCGGAAGGCTCGCGGTTTGAGTAGTTATCAGTAACCGCACCCGCCACGATGATCACAGATTTAGTGATGATTGGCGGTGAAGTTGGCTCGTAGTGACCCGGCGTTGCGTAAGGCATGTTGCCTTGCAGGTTCAGCTCACCGTTGTTACCGAATGCCGGGCAACGTGCGCCGGTTTCAGCGTCCAGTGCGAACAGACGGCCATCATTAACAGGCAGAATGATACGACGTGAACAGACAGCAGGCGCCGCGCCCTTAGCAGCATCACCTTGTGCCGCAGGCGTAGTCTCATGATAAGACACACCGCGACAGGTCACGTGCTGGAAGGTCGGGTTAGAATTGAGCTGCGGATCGAATTTCCACTTCTCTTTACCGGTCGCGGCATCCAGAGCAAACAGTTTCTGGTGTGGCGTACACAGGTAAAGCATGTCGCCGATCTTAATTGGCGTCACTTCGTCAGTGATTTCGCCCGGATCGTTCGGAGTCTTCAGATCACCGGTACGGAAAGTCCATGCCACGTCGAGTTTGCTGACGTTTTTATCGTTGATCTGGTTCAGTGGTGAGTAACGGGTACCGCCCTGAGTACGGCCATAGGCCGGCCAGTCACTGGCAGGAACGCCGGAATCGGTCGCTGCAGGTGCAGCATCGGCAGCTTTGATGGTGCCGTTGATTTCCTGCGGATCGTTGAAGACGGAGTACGCCAGCACAATCACGGTGAACAGCAGGGAAACGGCCAGTGCGCCACGGGCGAAGGCATTTTTCGCCAGCATCTGGTTATAAACGACTGGCAGCAGGATCCACAGGCCCAGGAAGAAGGTGACGTCTAAACGCGGCGTCAGTGCCCAGAAGTCTGTGCCCACTTCCCACACAGCCCACACCGTGGTGCCGAACAGGAAGATGGCGTACAGCAACAATGCAGAAGAGCGACGGCGATACAGCAACCACGCGGTAACCAGCGAGATAACACCGGCAATAATGTAATAAAGAGAACCACCTAATTTTGCCAGCCAGATACCGCCGACAAGAAGATAAATCCCGCTTAACGCGGCGAACAAAGCGGTAATTATGACGACGATGCGTGATAACGAGGCTTTCGTTTCCATAGTTGATGACCTTACTGATTTTTTATAATCGTCGATTCAGGGTGACCTGAATCTTCAAGAACATCCGGTTCTCACCGGGTGTCATTCCTTGCATGTGCCGCCCTGCTTGACTCAGTGCAGGCGCCGGGCAACACCGCGTGGTTCATTTTTCTTACTGACTAAAAACGCTTACTTTATGGAATCTATTCGAAACTATAAGAAAGCGTAGCGCCGCCACCGTAGTTTCTGCCAGGTGCCGGTTCGAAATAGCGACCGTTACCTTCATTGACGATGACAGAACCGACGTAATTTCTGTCGAACAGATTGTCGACGCGGGTAAACAGGTCGAGCGTCACTTTGTTCCAGTTGAAGCGATAACCCGCATTCACGCTGGCGACGGTATAAGCCGGTGCCTGCTCACTGTTTTCGTCATTCACTTCGATGTCACTCATGTAGCGCACATCAGCGCCAGCATGCCAGCCATCAACCGGTGCCCACTCCAGAGAAGCGTAGCCCATGTTGCGTGCGATACCCGGCAGACGGTTGCCCGCTGGCGTGCAATCCCCGGCGCCGCAGGTCTCATTGCGGAAGGTGGCATCGAGCAATGTCCAGGCCATTTTAACGCGCCAGTTTTCTTCAATCTGCTGATCTAACGACAGTTCCAGTCCGCGACGACGGGTCTTACCGGCGTTGGTATAACTCGAACGTCCGCCGACACTTTCTGCAACAATTAACTCGTCGTCGGTATCAGTCTGGAAGACCGCGGCGGTAACTAAACCATTGCCGACGCGCCATTTGCTGCCCAGTTCAACCGTGTTGCTGGTCGAAGGTTCCAGCCCCAGGTTCAGGCCAGACTTGCCGTCAGTGCGGTAAGAAAGCTCATTAATGGTTGGCGTTTCGAAACCGCGACCGGCAGAGATATAGGTGTTCAGCGCTGGCGTCACTGCATAATTCAGTGAAGCCATTGGCAGCAGTTTGTGATAACGGCGCGAACCGCTGTCATCCGGATTACTGCCGGTAATGTAGTAATCCTGCGAGTCAAAACTCACGGTGCTGTAGCGCGCACCGGCATCCAGCGTCCAGCGCGACGTCAGGTTCCACGTGGTTTGCAGATAGGGATCAAGGTTCCACATCACGTTCTTTTCATTGCGACGTTCGTCGCCTTTCACGCCCAGATCGCCTTCATCATTGAAGTTTTCATAACCAAAGCGGCGTTCGGTCATGGTTTCATAATCCAGACCGCCGGTAACGGAGAACGGCACAGAACCTATCTGATCGTCATGTTTCCAGCGGGTATCCACGCCGGAGTATTTACGTTCCAGAACGATCACCCCGCCCGCGTTCAGCGGATTTTTCTGCGATGCCGCCGGAATGGTCTGGTATTGCGTGGTGTGGCGCTCGCCGTGATAGGTCATCAGGCTGAACTCATCGTTCTCGCCCATCTGACGCTGATAACGCAGGCCAACCTGAGTCTGATCCAGCGATTTGCGCGCATTGTATTGATCGGCGCGTTTCGCCTGCGTCGGGTCATCGTGCCATTCGGATTCTGTCAGACCGCCCGGATCGTTCGCATCGACAGAGACGCTGTTAAACATCAGCGTCAGGGTGCTGGCATCGTCAATGCGCACGCCCAGTTTGCCGTTACCGAGGTTTTTCTGCGTACCACTGTGGTCGCGGTAGCCGTCGGTGGTGAAACGTGAGCCGGAAATCAGGTAATTCACATCACCCGCGTGTGTGCCGTCGCCGGTCGCACCGCTGGCTTTGACGCTGTTACGGAACGAGCCGTAACTGCCAAAATAAGTGCCTGCTTCAAGTTTTGCAGGCTGCGAACCGGTTTGCGTATCCACGTTCACCACGCCGCCGGAAGCATTGCCGTACAGCGCCGAGAACGGTCCGCGCAATACTTCCACGCGTTCTACCGAGTTCAGATCGATATTGGAGGTCTGGCCCTGCCCGTCCGGCATGGTGGCCGGAATACCATCAACGTAAATACGCACACCGCGCACGCCGTACATCGAACGGCTGCCGAAGCCACGCACGGAAAGTTGGAGATCCTGCGCGTAGTTCTGGCGGTTCTGCACCTGTAAACCCGGAACGCTGCCGAGGCTTTCTGACAGGTTGACCTGCGCTTTGCTGTTTCTGAAATCGTCGCCATCCACCACGCTGACCGCTGCGGGTGTGTCCAGTTCTGACAGACCGCCGCTGATTTCGCGTTTAATGATCATCAGGGAAGAAGAGTCTGATGAATCGTCCGTATCGCCCTTAGAGGCGTCGGTCGCTGACTGCGCGTAACTGACTGAAACCGGGTTCAAAAATGACAGGAACGTGATAATAAAAGCAGAGGTTTTGGCGTTCACTTTATGAGTTCTTTTGTTTTGTGTTAAAAGGCTGGGTCAAAAACAAGACACATCTCTCAATTTTAGACATTAGAAGTAGACATAAATCGACCGTTCTGATTGAGAGCCGTAAGGGGGCTCACTATAGATTTTTTCTTCCTGTTAGTACATACGCAACTTTACAAATATAACTTTTTAACAAAATACCGCACGCAGTGTGCATCATGATGCGATTTCTCAATTAAATCCCCGCGTAAACTTCGTGGATTAATTGGCCTGATACCGTTTTAAGGCCGGACAAAATAAAACACCGCTTTCATTTGAAAATTCACCGGATAAATCGACGCGTATAATAAACCAGTAAATGGTAACGGTTACATTATAGGTAATTAACTGATATAAAACATATAAATCATAACCAAGAAATGCCCATTACGACTATTAATCATGCGCTACTTACGGTTAGGTAATTTGACTTTCATCTTTCGAAACCGCACAAACTGAATCAAAGTCAGAATAAATATAGACCACTATTTTAAGACAAGAGAATATTCTCTGACGTTTTTTCACCCAATTGGTTCCGGGTAATGAAACCTCCCCTTCTTTACATAAGATATAAAATCAAAATCCATTCCGCTGTTTAAAATATCCACAACCCGCTCAGGGAAAACGCTTCCACGACCTGAGTTACTTCATGCTGATGACGTTTTTGTCATCATCACGTCACTTCTCTGTCAGACCGTCAGGCTCACAGTGGCCTCACAGACTGATGTTCATTCCGGTTTAAAACGAAAAGAGGAAGTGCCATGCGTTTACGTTTAGCTTCAACATTGTTGGCCGCCGCGGCGGCGTTGGGTTCACAGACAGCCGCTACGCCCGGCGAGTAAACGCAATCATCAGGGAAAGTGCGTAGACGACGCTGCCGAGAAAAGCAGCGGGGGCGAGGTTATCGAACAGATGCCCCGGCTGGGCATCTGAGTACAGCACCAGCGCGACAACGGAAATTCCCATCATTGCGCCGGGAATGTGGATCCAGCGGGTTAAGCGCTGCTTTTGCGCTTTGTAGGCAGCGAACTCCTGATTCGTGCGATCCAGCGCGTGACTCAGGCGTTCGCAATCTTCTTCGTTATCGCGAAAACGTTCTGCCAGACGGCTGTTTTCTTCCTGAAGTTCAGCGACTTGCTTTCTCAGTTTCGCCCTTTCGCTCTTCGTGTTTTGCGCTTCGTACTCTTCCAGTTTCAGGCTGGCACGCAGTTGCGTGACTTTACGGTTCGCCTCAGCCGTCAGTTCTTTCTGCTGTCCGAGCAGCGCGTAATTACCGTCCGCACGGCGGTTGGCAGCGTGGCGTTTATCTTCTTCCCCAACCACCTGATCCTGAAGCTTGTCTCGGGCGGCAGCCATCGCCGCCATCTGACTACCCATGTAAGCGACAAGATTTCTGGACTCTTCCAGCCCGGCGGAGGCAGAGTTCCCGGCGGTTTGCTGGCGCGAGCGCATCAGCGCCAGTTCGTCAGCGTGCTGCTTTTTCTGTATTTCAGACTGGCGCAGCAGTTCGCTGACCCGCGTGTTCAGACGGTACAGCTCGCCTTCAAGTCGCTGAACGTCTTCTTTATTTCCGCTGCTGGTTTGGTTGCGTGCAACGGCCAGTTCATGGGTCAGGCTGCGCACCTGTTTTTCCAGTGACGCCAGTTTTTCCAGCGTGACGGCGGTGTCTTTAAAAACGGTTTTGACTTTGGCTTTATCGCCTTCGGCACGGCTGAAACTGACGCCTCTGAGCGCGCTTTCCACTTCGCGGGCGATAGACGTTTTATCCATTGCCTTCATCCGGTTGCACGCACTGGCCAGAAAAGTGGCCGCTTCATTGCTGTTACCGGTGCCAAAGGCTTGTTTGATAAGGCTCTGTATCACGCTCATGGTTGTCGCGCTCACCTGCAGTAAAAGTCAGGACACTCCCGTTGTGACCCCGTTTACTTATTGTATCAGATAGGATTTATTTTATTTACAGGAGTTATTTTAAGCGAAGTGAGTACAGCAGGATCCGTGGATTTTAGGACTTAATTCGCGATCACCCGCAGACTCTGCACCCCTTTTGCGCCGAGCATCAGCGCACTTTCGCTGTCGGCCATCGCGGCGGGTCCCGTTACCATCACCGTATAACGGGCATTGAAGGGTTGCGGCTGGCGATGAGCAAGGTGCAGATGTTCGATGATGTGCTGCACGTCGAGCAGCACCACCAGATGTTTCGCCATCGCACTGAGGGAATTCACGCAAAGCTGCGGATCGCTGAGAAACACTGCACCGGTTTCGGCCACCCCAAAGCAGGCACGAACCACGCCGACGTCCACATCTTTAAGCGCTGCCGCCTGCGTGCGGGCGCTGAAATCCACTTCCGCGATAATTTCCGGTGTGGCGGAACAAAACAGAGAATCCGCCGGATACAACCTGCGCAGATAGGCGTTCAGCGTGGTGTAGCCATTCTGCGGCGTATGCAAAAACGTATCGTCCCAGACGCCGCCCATCAGGGTCAGCGCGCGGCCAAATTCTTCAGGCAGATTGGGAATTTCAGTCTGTGGCGGAAATAGCGTTTGCATGATTTTATGCTGACGAATGCCGGTGAGGAAATCGTTGCGGCTCATGATATGTCCTTATAAGCCGGAGTCAGGTTGCCCCGCTCCGGCCGTTACTGCTGATTAGTGGAATTGCAAATACGCGACGTGCGTTTGCAGATATTCCTGCAAGCCGTGTTTGCCGTCTGCACCACCGACGCCTGATTTACGCCAGCCCGCGTGGAAGCCCTGCATCGCTTCAAAGTTTTCACGGTTGATGTACGTCTCACCGAATTTCAGTTGTTTCAGCGCTTTCATTGCGGTGTTGATGTTGCTGGTGTAAATCGACGACGTCAGGCCGTATTCACTGTCATTGGCCATCGCGATGGCTTCATCCAGCGTTTTAAATGTCGCGACAGGCAACACCGGACCAAACACTTCTTCGTGCATGATCGGCATATCTTGCGTCACATCCACCAGCACCGTTGGCTCATAGAAAAATCCTTTGTCGCCATGGCGTTTGCCGCCCAGCAGCACTTTCGCGCCCTGCGACACGGCTTTCGCCACTTTCTCTTCCACGCGCTGCAAGGCAGCACCGCTGATCAGCGGGCCCATATCCAGCTCTTTTTGTTCGGCAGTATTGCCAAACGTGACTTTTTTCATCGCTTCGCCGATGCGCGAAATGAATTCGTCGTAGACGCCTTCCTGAACGTAAACACGTTCGGCGCAGTTACACACCTGCCCGGTATTGATGACGCGGGAGCTGACTATGGCTTTTACCGCCAGATCCAAATCGGCGTCATTCATCACGATGGCCGGGGCTTTACCGCCCAGTTCCAGCGAGACTTTCGTGACGTTCTGCGCTGCGGCGGTCATGGTGGCGATACCCGCCGCCACGCTGCCGGTCAGGCTGACCATGCCGACTTTCGGGTTGGCTGCCAGTTCCTGACCAACCGTCGGACCGTAACCGGTCACGATATTCAGCACGCCCTTTGGCAGACCGATTTTGTGGATGATTTCAGCAAAGATCACCGCGTTGTTCGGCGTGATTTCACTCGGTTTGATCACGATAGTGTTACCGGTGATCAGCGCCGGTGCCGCCTTACGGGCAATCAGGAAGAACGGGAAGTTCCACGGCAAAATACCGGTGGTCACACCGATGGCTTTGCGGAACACAAAGATGTTTTCGTTTGGACGGTCGCTCTGAATGATTTCGCCTTCGTATCGGCGCGCCCATTCCGCCATGTAATCGAGATAATCCGCGGTGAACAGCACTTCGGTTTGCGCCAGCCCGTAGGTTTTGCCGCCTTCAGCAATAATGGTGTCCGTCAGTTCGGCTTCGCGCTCGCGGATACCGGCGGCGATTTTATGCAGCCATACGCCGCGTTCAACCGCAGGCAATGCTTCCCAGCCTGGTTGCGCCGCTTCGGCGGCATCAATGGCTCTTCTGGCATCTTCTGCCGAGCCTTCAGGGATCTGCGAAATCACCTGTTCCGTTGCCGGATTCACAACGTCAATCCACTTACCGCCGGTGTTTTCAACGAATTCGCCGTTGATGTACATACGTTTCTGAACTGTGCTCATGTAGGGAGTCTCCAAGGTACGGATAGAGGTGATGAACGAGTTGTTAATAAAGAAGCTCTTTTTTGTGAAGTTTTAACAGCCTGTTCTATCCGTCTGGTTTTTACCTTTCCGTGATTGCCATTTAATTTTGAGAAATGGCAAAAATGTCATGGTCGGGTTGCCCGACATAACATTTCTGCAAATTGTGGTGATATCTACTGACGGACACTTCTTGGCGCATAGCCAAACTCGCGTTTGAACAATGTGGAGAAGTAATTGCTGTCGCAAAAACCGCAGTTGTGGGCGATCTCGGTAATCGGGCTGTCGCTGAAACGCAGCATATTGCGCGCATTAAGCAGGCGCAGACGGTTGAGATAATTGAGTGGCGTGCAGCCGGTTTGCTGTTTCATCTGCCGGTGCAAGGTGCGCAGCGACATCGAGAACTGCGCAGCCAGTTGCGGCCAGTCGATTTCTTCGTCGTAATGTTCGTTCATCCAGTCCAGCAAATTATTCAGGTCACCGCCCTGCCCGCGATAACCCACGTCGCGGCTGCCTTTACGCAGCAATAGCAGGAGTTGCATAAAGTACAGCTCCTGCTGCGCCTGATTTTCCGGTGACAGGCTGAAGGGCTTACGCGCGAGCAGGTCAATCAGGGTTTTGGCCTGAGTTATCTGATTCGGACTGATGCGCCAGTGCGCCGGATAAATTCCGTCCACTTCCTGCGGTAACAAATCGCTGACGCCATTCAGGAAACGAAACGCATTCGGGCTGCGGTACAGCACGTTGGTCAGATGCAGATTGTCGGTATCTTCATAAAGATGGTGGTCGCTGTGACGGACAAAACAGACACTGCCGGCACTGAGGATCAGCGGCTGGTCGTTGAAAACGTGCGTGCCGGTACCCTGCTCGACCAGCACAATTTCATTGAAATCCTGATGATGATGTTCGGGAAACGTTTCCTGCGGATAACGGGGTTCAATGGCGACCGGAAAATCCCCTGAGGAAAAATACTCACTACTGCTTAGCACGGTCATTTCCGACTCCTTATTAACATTATCGTAATATCTTAGTCGTCACCGGCGCGGCTATAAGGCTGAAACTGTGATCCGCCAGCCGCTTTTGAACAAAACATTTCCCTCCTTACGAAATCCTGCGCCATCCGCCGTACCGCGTGGCTTTACACCTTATTTAAGTACGGACTTCAGAGACCGGTAAGGTGTGGTTTTCTGACCGTTTGGTATGACCGAAACAAAATTGTTATCAAATTGTGAGGTTGTTCGCTTAAACCTTTGCATCTTTGCCATAGTTGGCGCTGAACTGGCACTCGCGGAAAGGTCAGTCTGAAGGCAACCTCCTAGAGTCGTGATCATGCGCCTGGCGCGTCGGCAACTTTTCGTCGTTAAACTTTTTGCAGATTTATGCGAATAGCATGCGGAGTACCAACAATGAAATTAAAACACGTACTGAGCCTTACCCTGATGGCGAGCAGCATCCTGCTGGCAGGCGCGGCATCGGCAGAAGTCAAAATTGCGCTGGTAGCGAAATCGCTGGGCAACGGTTTTTTTGAGGCGGCTAACGTCGGTGCGCAGCAGGCAGCCAAAGAACTGGGGGACGTTAAGGTAATTTATACCGGTCCGACCACCACCACCGCCGAAGCGCAGATTGAAGTGCTGAACGGCCTGATCGCGCAGGGCGTCGATGCCATTGCCGTCTCCGCAAACGACCCTGATGCGCTGGTGCCGGTACTGAAAAAAGCCATGCAGCGCGGGATTAAAGTGGTGTCGTGGGATTCCGGCGTTGCTAAAGATGGCCGTCAGATCCACCTCAATCCTTCCAATAACGCGCTGATCGGCGAAACTAACGTCAAACTGGCCGCCGATGCGCTGAAAGCCCTGAACGTGGAAAAAGGCGATGTGGCAATCCTCAGCGCCACGCCAACCTCGACTAACCAGAATCTGTGGATCGCAGAGATGAAAAAGGTGCTGCCGAAATATCCTTCGGTGAATCTGGTGACTGTCGCTTACGGCGATGATCTGTCAGATAAAAGCTACCGTGAAACCATCGGATTGCTGAAATCCTACCCGGATCTGAAAGTGATTATTTCTCCGTCTTCCGTCGGTATTGTGGCGGCGGCACAGGCGGTGAAAGATCAGGGCAAAATCGGCAAGGTTTACGTAACCGGCCTGGGGTTGCCGTCTGAAATGGCGGGTGCGGTGAAATCCGGGGCAACGAAAAGTTTCGCCATCTGGAACCCGATTGATCTGGGCTACGCCGCAACGTATCTGGCAGACGATTTAGTCAAAGGCACCGCCACCAAAACCGAAGCCAGCATGGGCCGTTTAGGCAAAGTGAAACTCGATGCGGACGGCAGCGGCGCGATGGCAGAACCGTTTGTCTATGACGCCAGTAACATCGACAAATTCTCCAAAATCTTCTGATCCTGAATGCGGCTCATCGTGATGCGGTGAGCCGTTTTGTTGTGCTTAGCCAGACAGGGGAACTGAAATGACAGACTCAACGACGCCGCTTTTATCATTAAAAGGCATCAGCAAAGTCTTTCCGGGTGTCAGGGCGTTAAATAACGTTCACGTGGATTTGTATCCGGGAAAAGTAACCGCCCTGATTGGCGAAAACGGCGCGGGAAAATCGACGCTGGTGAAAGTCATGACCGGCATTTATCAGCCGGATGAAGGCGAACTGCATTATAAAGCGATTCCAATCAAACTGCCGAATCCTGAATCCGCGCACAAAGTCGGGATCACCGCCATTCATCAGGAAACCGTGCTGTTCGACGAGCTATCCGTCACCGAGAATATTTTTGTCGGCCATTACATCTATCGCGGGCTGTTTAAACGCCTGAACTGGCCGGCGATGCATCAGCAGGCACGCGATATTCTGATGCGTCTGGAAGTGAACATTGACCCGCACGCCACCCTGAAAGACCTGAGTATCGCGCAGCGTCATATGGTGGCGATTGCCCGTGCGCTGTCGTTTGATGCCCAGGTGGTTATTCTCGATGAACCGACCGCCGCGCTGTCACAGCATGAAATTGTTGAGTTTTATCAGATTGTTGAACGCCTGAAACGCGAGGGTAAAGCTATCCTGTTTATCTCGCACAAGTTCGACGAGATTTTCTCCATTTCCGATTACTACACGGTTTTGCGTGATGGCAGTTATGTCGGTTCCGGCAAAATCAGCGACATCAGCGAACAGCAGATGGTGACCATGATGGTCGGTCGCGAAGTGAGTCAGGCTTACCCGAAAGTGAACTGCGAGCCGGGTGACACCGTGCTCGAGGTGCAAAACCTCAGCCATCCGACCGAGTTTGCAGGCATTAACTTCTCTCTGCGCAAAGGTGAAATTCTCGGCTTTTACGGGCTGGTCGGTGCTGGCAGAACCGAGCTGATGCAGGCGCTGTTTGGCGTCACACAACCCGGTGGCGGAAAAATTCTGATCAATGGCAAAGAACAACATTTCTCCCGCCCTTCTCAGGCTATCCGCGCAGGGATTGTGTACGTGCCGGAAGAGCGCCAGAAACAAGGCGCGATTATTGATTTGCCCATCAGTCAGAACATCAGCCTGCCGCAGCTCAGTCAGCTGAATCCGCATGGCGTGCTCAATGACAAAAAAGAGTGGGCGCTGGCGGATGATTACGCCCGACGTTTGCAGGTAAAAGCGTCCAGCTGGAAACAGGCGGTGGGTACGCTTTCCGGCGGTAACCAGCAGAAAGTGGTGATAGCCAAATGGCTGGCGACCAAACCGGACATCATCATTCTCGATGAGCCGACTAAAGGTATAGATATCGGCTCCAAAGCGGCGGTACATCAGTTTATGTCTGAACTGGTCGGCCGCGGGCTGGCGGTGATTATTGTGTCATCCGAATTACCGGAAGTGATGGGCATGGCCGATCGCATCATTGTGATGCATGAAGGGCTGATGGTGGCGGAATTTAACGCCGGTGAAGCCAGCGCAGAAATGATTGTCAGTGCCGCCAGTGGCGCGGGCGAGGAGGCAGCATGATCAAAAACCTGCTCAAATATCGCGAGCTGTTGCTGGCGGTGGTGATAGTGCTGATGGTGCTTGGCGTCGGCGCGCGTTCACCGGAGTTTGTCGGTGCCGGAAACCTGCTTGAAATGTTTAACGATACCTCGATTCTGATCATCCTCGCCCTCGGCCAGATGATGGTGCTGCTGACCAAAGGGATCGACTTATCGATGGCCGCCAATCTGGCGCTGACCGGCATGATCGTCGCGCTGATTAACTTCCATCATCCCGATATTCCGGTGTGGTCGCTGGTTGTGCTGGCGACAGTTCTCGGACTGGTGATGGGCGCGATTAACGGCCTGCTGGTGTGGAAAGTAGGCATTCCGCCGATTGTGGTCACGCTTGGCACCATGAGCATTTATCGCGGCATTATCTTTCTGCTTTCCAACGGCGGCTGGATCAACGCTCACCAGATGAGCCCGGAATTCCTCAGCCTGCCACGTGCCACTTTTATCGGCCTGCCGCTGCTCGGCTGGTGTGCGATTGCAGCACTGATTCTGGTGGCCTATTTCCTGCATTACAGCCGGACCGGACGCGCTTTGTATACCGCAGGCGGCAACGCCACGGCAGCGTATTACACCGGCATCAACGCCGGTAAAATGCAGTTTGTCAGCTTCTGTCTTTCCGGTGCGCTGGCCGGATTCTGCGGCTATCTGTGGATTTCACGTTTTGCTGTTGCATATGTGGATGTGGCTAACGGCTTTGAGTTGCAGATTGTCGCGGCGTGCGTCATCGGCGGGATCAGCACCATGGGCGGCATCGGCTCGGTGGTCGGCTGCCTGCTCGGCGCGCTGTTCCTCGGCGTCATCAACAATGCCCTGCCGGTGATTGAAGTGTCGCCGTTCTGGCAGATGGCGATTTCCGGTGGCGTGATTGTGATAGCCGTCATCCTCAACGAACGCGCCAATAAACGTAAGGGGCGGCTGATCCTGCGCCATTCTCCTGCCGTCCAGCCTGTGCGAACTGAAACCGGAGCAAGATCATGAGTAAGACCTTAACTTCGCGCAACACGCCGCATTCAACTGCCGGAGAAAAATCCACCATGTCCGTCACGCCGTTTTTCCGCCGCCTGATGTGCTGGGAAGGATTTTTGCTGCTGGTAACGCTACTGGTGTTTGTGGTGAATGCGTTCGCTTCGCCGTATTTCCTCAACATCTGGAACCTGTCGGACGCGACGTTTAACTTCACCGAAAAAGCCATCATCGTGCTGCCGATGGCAATGCTGATTATCGCACGTGAAATCGATCTGTCGGTCGCCTCCACCATGGCGCTGAGTTCCACCATCATGGGTTTCTGCGCGCAGGTCGGTTTGCCGACTCCCGCGCTGGTCGGCGTCGGGCTGAGCGTGGGATTGTTATGCGGCCTGATCAACGGGCTGCTTGTGACGCGGCTGAATCTGTCGTCAATCGTGATTACCATCGGCACCATGAGCCTGTTCCGTGGCATCACGTATGTGCTGCTCGGCGATCAGTCGCTGAATAAATATCCCGCCAGTTTTGCATGGTTCGGTCAGGGATATGTCTGGGGGCCGCTGTCGTTTGAATTCGCCCTGTTCCTGGTACTCAGCGCGGTGTTTTATTTCCTGCTGCATAAAACCAACTTTGGCCGCCGTACGTATGCCATCGGCAACAATCCCGTCGCGGCGTGGTATTCCGGGATTAACGTGAAACGCCACAACCTGACGCTGTTCGTGCTGGTCGGTGTAATGTCCGGACTGGCGGCAGTGCTGCTGACGTCGCGCCTCGGCAGTACGCGTCCGACGCTGGCACTCGGCTGGGAACTGAGCGTGATCACCATGGCAGTGCTCGGCGGCGTCAGCGTGCTCGGCGGATCCGGCAGCATGACCGGCGTGATCATCGCCGCGTTCCTGATGGGCTTGCTGACCTTTGGACTCAGCCTGCTGAATGTGCCGGGGATTGTGATGTCGGTGATTGTCGGCGCGATGCTGATCGTGGTGATTTCATTGCCGGTGTTGTACCGCAAGGTGCTGGCGCGGGGAAAATAGCGATCACTTTGCCTGCGGGCGGGGATTATGGCTGGAGAGTTGTGTGTCAATACCTTCACTCAGCGCTTCAGCCAATTTATCGAGCATAAAACCGATAAACGCCGTGCAGTCACTGGCGCGATCACATTCGCCCAATATGCGGTAATAGTCCTGCTGCTGATTGTGGATCAGCGTTTCAACCGGAAGCCAGGCCAGTTCAGGTCGCCATTGACTGAGGATCAGCGTCTGCCATAAGCGTCCCATCCTGCCATTGCCGTCGGCAAACGGGTGAATAAATTCAAACTCATAATGGAAAATCGAACTGGCGATGAGCGGGTGGATATCCGTTTCCTTTAGCCAGTTCAGCAAATCAGACATCAGACGGGAAAGTTGCCCCGCAGGCGGTGCCATATGAATCAGCTGGTTGTCGCGATACACGCCCACATTGCCAGTGCGAAGGTGTCCCGGCGCATCCACCAGTCCGAGCATGAGCGTCTGGTGGGCTTTCAGGACATCATCAAGACGATGACTTTTCCACGCCGGTAATTGTTCGTAAGTCAGGATGGCGTTACGCACTTCCTGAATATCCTTTTGCGGCGCAAGCACGCGCTTGCCTTCCATAATGGCCGTCACCTGCTGCGTGGACAGGCTGTTATGTTCGATAGCGAGTGAAGCCTGAATAGTACGGATACGGTTTTCTTTGCGCAGAAGCACAGATGAGTGTTCAGCATGTGCAGCCCAGCGCCCCAGCAATTCCCCGACGTCCACAACACGGCTGAGGATCTGCGGTGTGATAGTGTACGGAGGCTGATAACCTGCCATTCAGTGCTCCTTTTGAAATAATGATTGCGCATAGTATCACGCGGTAAAATCTTCAAAAAACCTTCTTTCATCACAGCCCCTTGATCCGTGCAGCCCTCCTCCCGTAGTTTAATCAGACACCGGGTTTCTGAATGACTTGTAACAGGGGAAAACATATGCGGATTTTAGTTGTGGGTGCTGGTGCGACCGGCGGGTATTTCGGGGCACGTCTGGCGCAGGCCGGGCAGGATGTGACGTTTCTTTTACGTGAAAAACGCGCGCTTGCGGTTGAGCAAAACGGGCTGACTGTTCACAGTCCGCACGGTGATTTCCATTTCCAGCCTAATGTCTTACAGGCCTCGCAGCTCACCGGTCCCTATGACCTGATTTTACTGACCGTTAAAAGCTTCGGGCTGGAAGCGGCGATGAAAGACATCGCGCCGGTTGTCGGTGAGAATACCATGGTGATGCCGGTTCTCAACGGCATGAAACACATGGAGACGCTGAGTCTGCGTTTCGGCGAGCACGCCCTGATCGGCGGATTATGCAAAATTAATGCAACGCTGGATGCCGACGGCCATGTCCATCAGATGACGCCATTGCACCAGATTATTTATGGCGAACTCTCCGGCGAAAAAACCGAACGCATTCTGAAAGTCGATCAGGCGTTTCAGAGCGCAGGCGTTGAAGCCATCCTTTCTGAAACGATTATTACGGATTTGTGGGAGAAGTGGCTGCTGCTTTCAAGCCTCGGCGCCATCACCTGCTCCATGCGCGGCAATATCGGTCAGGTAGCTTCAGCACCGGGCGGAACAGAGTTCGCCCAGGCTATTGTCACCGAGGCGCTGACCACTATGAAAGCCTTTGGCTACGCGGAACGCGCGGCGGCGGTCGCAAAAGTCAGGGAAGCGGTGACGGATAAACACTCGCCACAAACCTCGTCCATGTACCGCGATATGATGCAGGGATATCCGATCGAAGCGGAGCAGATTGTTGGTGATTTAGTAGAGCGCGCAACGCGTGTGGGCATTAGCGTACCGCATCTGCAGGCCGCTTATACACATTTGTGTGTTTATCAGAAGAACTACTTAAAACAGTAAAACCTTTCCGCCTGTTCATGCAAATTTCAACGCTGAACGGGCGCATTCAAAATACATGTGGATAATGCCCCGCTATCAGTAATAAACATCTGAAAATCAGGCAACTACGACTTTCGATAATTGTACCCCGCTGAACAAAGGAATACTTTTAAGCCTCACTTTTAAAAATGGAATTTTTGAAAATGGCTATACCAGCTTATTTATGGCTTAAAGACGATGGCGGCGCACTGATTAAAGGCGGTGTGGATGTTATCGGGCGGGAATACAGCATTGAAGTAAAAGGATTCCATCATAATCTGATGACGCCAACTGATGATCGTACAGGGAAAATTACGGGAACACGTATTCATTCCCCTATGATGCTGGTGAAAGATTTTGACTGTTCAAGCCCGTATATCTACAAAGCAGTGGCAACGGGTCAATGTCTTGCTTCGGCTGAATTCAAATGGTATCGGATCAATGATGCAGGTCAGGAAGTTGAGTATTTCAACATGCTGTTAGAAAAGGTTCGGATAGTGTCTATTTCGCCGGCTATGGCAGCAGCCAGCAATCCGAATGAAAATCATATGGAAACTGTTGAGTTGCGTTACGAGAAGATTACGTGGAAGCACAATGATGGCAATATCATCTATGCTGATTCATGGGATGATCGCCAGACTGCATAATGTGATTAAGGGGCAAAATGCCCCTTAATCATCATAAAACCACCTCTTGGCCTTCACCGCTTCAATGATCATTTCAACGGTTAATGGTTTTAGCTCACGTTTGGGCGGTTTTCTCTGCCAAAATGCCCTTTCAGCTTCATAGTAATTCAACATATCGAACTTAGAATAATCAACACCGTATTTAGTAAAGACATCAATCAATATCTCTGCCAAATCTTCGGGCAACAGTTGCCAATCATCTTGCACTGACCAAAATTTCTGGATAGGGACAATTTCGGGATCCCGCCAGCTTTTCCTGAACCCATATTTATCGGTTAGGTAGTCACAGATCTCTTTATCTAAATTCATTAGAAAGATGGCCATACGATTCGGTCAGATGGGCGTGCGATAATGTTAAATTTATCTCTGGTCCTTTTGGAAACTAATTGAAGCATTATTACAATTTGGGCATAACCTAGCCACGGAGTCCATCGACCTATAAATGGAGCGATTTTACTGGTAGGAACCATCTTCATCTTTGAGCCTTTACCCATTGGTGCTTCCAGTCGCAACCCGAATGGCAACCTCTTTTCTTTAAACATCGCTCTGGCTATTTTTGAAATGACGCTCGTTCCTGGCGTATTTGTTGCAGCCGATAATTTTCCTGAGACGGGGATCCAAGGTTGCCCAATGAGAATCATCACTGTTGCCGAAGTATCTAAACCTAAGTAATCAGATAAACTTTCAATGAAAATCATGTTGAACAATTCTGGCGCAGTTACATTGGCATGACCATGGTAGAAGTAGGTTCCATTAAGTTCTTCGGTAGTATCCATTTTCAATGTCCATTTGATTAGAAGGGTTTTAGAATACTGCTGTGTTCATAAGCAGGCAAAGGGAATTCTATGTGCGGGCGCTTCACGCAGCAGGAGCCCCGCTATCAGTAATAAACATCTGAAAATCAGGCAACTACGACTTTTGATAATTGTACCCCGCTGAACAAAGGAATACTTTTAAGCCTCACTTTTAAAAATGGAATTTTTGAAAATGGCTATACCAGCTTATTTATGGCTCAAAGACGATGGCGACGCACTGATTAAAGGCGGTGTGGATGTTATCGGGCGGGAATACAGCATTGAAGTAAAAGGATTCCATCATAATCTGATGACGCCAACTGATGATCGTACAGGGAAAATTACGGGAACACGTATTCATTCCCCTATGATGCTGGTGAAAGATTTTGACTGTTCAAGCCCGTATATCTACAAAGCAGTGGCAACGGGTCAATGTCTTGCTTCGGCTGAATTCAAATGGTATCGGATCAATGATGCAGGTCAGGAAGTTGAGTATTTCAACATGCTGTTAGAAGGTGTCCGGATTGTCTCTATTTCCCCAGTAATGGGTCATTCAAGCAATCCTAATGAAAACCATATGGAATCTGTTGAATTACGCTACGAGAAAATTACGTGGAAGCATAACGATGGCAATATCATCTATGCTGATTCATGGGATGACCGCCAGACTGCATAATGTGAAAAGGGGCATACCGCCCCTTAATCATATAGCCAACGACCCGCCTTTGCGGATTCGATAATCATCTCGACCGTAAGCGGCTTGTAAACTCGACGTTGTAATTTCTTCCACCATAACCACACAGGCCATTCTGGTTCAAAATAATTATCTAAATTAAAGTTATCGTAAGAAATACCGTACCGGGTAAACAAATCTACTAACATTTCTTCTAATTCTTCCTGAAGATAATTAAAATGCTCCTGAAAGGTCCATTCTTTAAGAACTTTTTGCTTCCGTACGCTATATTTATCAGTGATATAACTTAAAATCTCTTTCTCATCTACCATCAGAAATACGTCCATTCAATACGGTCTTTCGGCCGTGCAATCAGATTATATTTATTCCTGGTTTTTCTGGCTATGATTCCAAATATGATCATGGCAGGAATTGTTCCTCCGACATACGGCGCGTAACGCCCGACAGCAGCACCAACACTTTTCGTCATGCGGGTTTTCATGAAACCTACAGGTGTTGCCACTGGTTCAACAAAGCGCATATCTTTAAAAATTCTTCGAGAAAGTTTTGAAGCGACGCTGGTCCCCCAGGTTGAATCCCCCAATCCCTTCGGTTTTGGAAGAATTGGCCAGCCTGCAATGATCATCGCAGAGGTTTCTATAGCGAGCCCTTGATGCTCAGCAAAGGACTCCGCAAAAATCAACCAAAATAACTCCTGAGCGCTTACATTGGCATGACCGTGATAGAAGTACGTCCCGTTTAGCGTTTCGGTAGTATCCATTTTCAATATCCATTTGATTAGCAGGGCTTTAGAATACTGCCGCATTCATAAGCAGGCAATGTGCCCCCTCGCACTGAATATCATCATTGCTCCTTCCGTCACGTTAATCGGTCTGTTGATACCAGAACCTTGCAACGGTTTCATTGATCCACGCACCCGCGGGCTATTTTCGTGAAGGTAACATCCTGATCAGCGTGTTATCGCGCCGGCGATAGTGATGCCAGAGAGCCGCCAGAGTATGTAATCCGATGAGGTAATACCCCGCGTTAGCGAGCCATTCATGCAGCGTTTTTAATAGCTTCTGTAACGGTAAATCCGGAAACACGCTTTTCGGCATAAGGATGTTAAACATCGTCCAGTCATGCCCGCCATAATATTGTGACAAAATACCCATCACCGGTAAGCTGAGAAACATCAGATATATAAGAATCTGCGCGCCACCAGAAAAATAATGCTGCCAGCGCGGCAACGCGGGTTTGACCGGTGGCGTAACATACATCCCGCGAACAAAAAGCCGTATACACATCAGAAATAATACGCAAAATCCCAGACTGTAATGCGTCAGGGCTAATAACTCCCGCAAGGGCGTGCCTTTTGCAAAACACCCTTTTATATCCATCGTGGTATAGGTCAATACCACTAAAACAAACACCAGCCAGTGGAGCAAAATTTGAACGGAAGAATATCGGGTACGCATAGCATTTCCGGTAAACGAAGAGACGTTAACCATACTTGCTGAGACTTAAGCTTACATTAAGAGGAATGAGCACCGGCGAGAAATGATCGAATGCAGGGGTATTACGATGTTAAAAAAGGGAATAGCGCAGTGAGAAAGAAGAGGCAAAAAAGTGTGTTATCTGCCCCGCAGTTTGCAAGGCAGAAAACACTGAACACATCGGTAGCCTGATTAACGCGCGATCAGGAAACTCTCTAATGTTGCACCACCATCCAGTGCCGCTTTAATGGCAGAAGGAGTGCGGCCCTGGCCGGTCCAGGTTTTTTTAGAACCGTCGGTATCGGTATACTCATAGATTGCCGGGCGTGGTTTACGCTTGGCTTTACCGGATTCTTTGGTTGTCTGGTGACCCAGCAGGTCATCAATAGCGATGCCGTCGTTTGCCAGCATTTCACGGTATTTCAGTAATTTTTCGTCACGTTCCTGCTGCTGCGCACTGCGCGCTTTCACATTTTCGCGTGATTCTTCAACAATTGCAGTCAGCTTCTCGAGAATTTCTTCCAGAGTGCTGAGTGGCATTTCACGAGCCTGTGCCCGAAGTGTACGGATATTATTCAAAACGTTTAACGCGTTGTCCATGATGTGCTCACTTTAGAGGGGTATCATTAAATTAGTGACCCTGATTCTACACAAAGAAATAATGATATCAATTGCGCCAGCATAATATTATTCACCGTGACACAACGGTGGCAGTCGCCACTCTTTTTCTTTAATTGTTAATACCCCCTCTCATAACAACTTGTTGTCGCTGAGTAATTAAAACTTTTACGAAGAAATCACTTTAAACACCTAAAAAACGCCAGAAAAATATTATTAATCACAATTTGCACACTTTGATAATAGTGTCAGTACGTGAATAAACTATGTTGTTATTATGTACAAATTTGTCAAAGTCTGGTCTTTACGTGCGAAGCATTACTCTTTTCTGAATAATCATTTCGGTAAAACGGGTTAGAAAAAGCATCTTCTGCACCATTTTTTAGAAGCGATTAAACAACTCCGACGGTAAAATGAGACTTAAATCACAAAATAAGACCCCTGACCGTTATGTTCAAAACCATTTTTGTTGTTTGTGCTGGCTGTGTAGCGCTGAAACTTGCGCTGGACTGGCAGATCATTTTGCAGGTAGCTGAAGGCTGATTGTCAGTTCCCTGGCCATCTTCCCAAACTCAGACAAGTTTCTGGTCAGGATCCCCCGCCGCCACACCAGCCAGGTCGTCAGATAACGATAATTGTCAGCCAGCGGCCAGATACTCACCGTACTGCTGCCCGGCATACTTTCCAGCATACTACGTGGCATCAGCGCCAGTCCGCCACCTGCAATGACGCAGGCCAGCATGCCGTGATAGGACTCCATCTCGTAAATTTTCCCCGGCGCTGCACCATCATCCGCGAACCAGCTTTCAAAATGACGCCGGTAAGAACAGTTGGAGCGAAATGCATACACAATTTCTCCGTTTACGTCCTGTCCGCGTGTGACCGGTGCATGATGCAGCGGCGCGACAATCACCATTTCCTCCGGGTATACCGGCACACCATCCAGCACAGGATGCAGGACGGGCCCGTCTACAAACGTTGCCTCCAGCTCGCCCTCGAGCAATTTATCCAGCAATTCACCCGACGGACCGGTACTCAACGCCAGTTCAACTTTGGTGAACTGCTGATGATATCGCGCCAGCAACGCCGGAATACGCACGGCGGCGGTACTTTCCAGCGCCCCCAGTGCAAAAATCCCCTGCGGTTCTGTTCCGGCCACCGACAACCGCGCTTCTTCCACTAAATCCAGGATCCGGTTGTTGTAATCGAGAAAATTACGCCCTGCTGGCGAAAGACGTAACCGCTGATTCTCGCGGATGAATAATTCGACACCCAGCTCCGCCTCAAGCTGTTTAATGCGTGTTGTCAGATTCGACGGAACACGATGTACCCGCTGTGCAGCGGCGCTGATACTGCCGGTTTCAGCAACGGCACGGAACATCTCAAGCTGTGAGAGATTCATAAGCTTTCTCAAAAAGTGAATGGTTTACTTATTTTTATTCATTTTTATTAAAACACGCAACCCTCTATTCTGAACGCACTGGTTCAACGAGGAATAGACAATGACGACGACAAATTCACAAACACATGCCATTTCGCAAAATCCGTTCACCGGCGAACGTATCGCTGAATATCCTTTTGACACCACGCTGGCACTGGAAGCAGCGGTTTCGCAGGGCAGCGTAGCATTTAAGCAATGGCGCAAAACTGACGTCCAACAGCGTGCCACGCTGCTGGTCAATCTGGCCGCAGAACTGCGCTCCGCCAGCGAAGACATCGCCCGCATGATCACCCTCGAAATGGGCAAGCCGGTGAAACAGGCACGCGCTGAAGTGGAAAAATCAGCCGGATTGTGTGAGTGGTACGCTAAAAACGGTCCGGCGATGCTGGCACCGGAACCGACGATGGTCGATAACGGCGAGGCGCACATTCATTACCGCCCTTCCGGGATGATCCTGGCGATTATGCCGTGGAATTTTCCGGTGTGGCAGATTTTACGCGGTGCCGTGCCGGCGTTGCTGGCGGGTAATACTTTCCTGTTAAAACCGGCGCCGAACGTGATGGGCACCACGTATCTGGTGAAACAGGCCGCGCTGAAAGCTGGTTTTCCCGCCGGTGCGTTCGGTGTGATTAATGTCGGAAATCCGGCAGTGGCAGAACTGATTGCTGACCCGCGCGTCGTTGCCGTGACGGTGACAGGCAGCGTGCGTGCCGGTGCGGCAATTGCAGAGCTGGCAGGTAAGTCCCTGAAAAAATGTGTGCTGGAACTGGGCGGTTCTGATCCGTTCATCGTGCTTAATGACGCCAGTCTGGATGAAGCGGTAAAAGCGGCGGTTGCCGGTCGTTATCAAAATACCGGGCAGGTATGTGCCGCAGCCAAGCGGTTTATCGTTGAGGAAGGGGTGCTGGATGCGTTTACCGCAAAATTTGTTGCCGCGACTCAGGCGCTGGTGACGGGCGATCCGCTGGATGACGCGACCTATATCGGCCCGATGGCGCGTTATGATTTGCGTGATGAACTGGATAAACAGGTTCAGGATACGCTGGCAGAAGGCGCAACCCTGCTGCTCGGCGGCGAGAAAATTGCCGGAAACGGTAATTTCTATGCGCCGACTATTTTAAGCAATGTGACGCCTGAAATGACCGCATTTCGCCAGGAACTGTTCGGCCCGGTTGCCGCGATCACGGTGGCGCGCGATGCAGACCATGCCGTCGAACTGGCTAATGACAGCGAGTTTGGCCTGAGTGCGACAATTTTTACAACGGACCTTGCGCGGGCGGAACAGATGACGAATGAGCTGGAAACCGGTGGTGTGTTTATCAACGGTTACAGTGCATCCGATCCGCGTGTTGCGTTCGGTGGCGTGAAAAAAAGCGGCTATGGTCGTGAGCTTTCACACTTCGGTTTACGCGAGTTCTGTAACGTGCAGACCGTGTGGAGCAACCGGAAATAACACCCGCCGCGCTCCGTAAAGGGTATAAAAGAAATCTCATCCGGGCGCGAAAGTGCCCGTTATCTTTTCCCTTCCTTTTATTCATGTCAAAAATAACGAACCTGTAACGAAATGAAAGCATCTTCTTTTAAAATCGCGTTAATTGTGGCGAAACCCTTCTTAACAAGAAATTAGCAATTAAAGCTAAAGCTCGTCACATGAAAAGGTGTTTATTAACGTTGTGCCCGTTAACTAACGGCAACGTAATACCCGATTCAGACAGTGAACTCTTGAGGAATAACTCCATGAAAGGCTTAGTAAATGATGTTTTATCCATATTCTATCCGAAGTCTGTTAAGCCTGTTTTGATCCGCAGCGGATTATCACATCGTGAAATAGCCTCCCTGCAAGCTGTTGGTGTAACAACGGTTTCCTGGGCTACTTCCATGGAAGAACTCAACAATGCGATTGTTAAAAAAGCGTTAGATGCAGGTGCGGTCGGTTATCACATTACTAATGTGGAATCCCATAAACCGGGTAAAGAGGAACAACACGTCATGGCGGCCACCGCGACGTTTTATCATATCAACCATAAAGTGGCCTATGACTGATGTTTCCTGACAGTTTAAGTAAAATATAAAAAGCCGCATACCGGACAGGTCTGCGGCTTTTTTATTTAATTCGCCTTTCAATATCATTTCTCTGAACGCCCTTCTGACTACTCATCCCCCGATTGCGACTGACACACCCTGACGTCATCCCTTTTGATCTCACCGGAATTAGCCGTTTTTTACTCGCTATTTGAGCAATGGCATTAGGAACATTCTTATAACATCACCAAAACAACCACACAAAAAGACGCCTGCACGTCAGAATATCTCAGGGAATTTACATGACTCGCCATCGCCGCGCGACCGGGCGCTTTGCCCGTTTTGTCTGCGCTTTTCTTTTGTTATCACTCTTCTCTGTATCCCAGGCCATTGCTCAATCGGCAGGGTGTACGGCGCTGAATAACCGCACGTTTTCTACCGCGAACTTTTCAAGTCAGGCTTACCAAGCCAGCCAGTTTGATACCAGTGATACCTTAACGCTGACGTTTTCAGATTCTGGCGCCGGTGTGAACAGCGAGATGACAGACACGGACAGCTTCGGCCTGACGAATTATGCGCAGTCGACATTCTCAACCTACTACGTCACCGGCGGCACGGCAGGTACTCATTCTTATACCGTGACAGGGTCACAACTGGCGAGTGCGGGAGTTCGCTTTCGCATCACCACCAGCCACGGCTACCTGAGCCCTCTCAGCGTTTCCTGTACCTCACCGGTCAGCGCATCCACCGATGCCAGCCTCTCGGCGCTGTCACTTTCAACCGGTTCGCTTTCCCCGACCTTTTCCAGCGGGACAACCTCTTACAGCGCAACCGTCGCCAATAACGTGACCAGCATTACGCTGACACCAGTGACCACCGACAGCACCGCAACCGTAAAAGTGAATGGAACTTCCGTCACTTCCGGTAGTACGTCAGGGGCGATCCCGTTAAGTGAAGGCAGTAACACGATCACCGTCACCGTGACGGCTGCCGACGGCACCACCACGTCCGGCTATTCTGTTCAGGTTCAACGCAACGGATTAGCACCGGTCGCCGGTTCTGCCAGCGCCAGCGTAGCGTTTAACAGCAGTAATAATACGATTGCCCTGCCCCTTTCCGGTGGCGCAGCGACATTGGTGGCACAGGGTGCGGCACCTGCACACGGTTCGGTCGTATTCTCAGGCTCAACTGCCCTTTATACGCCGCTGCAAAACTATTTCGGTGCGGACACTTTCACGTATACCGCCAGCAACAACTGGGGCACATCCGCGCCAGCGACCGTCAGCGTGAATGTCGCCGCGCCGGTAATTACGCTGTCGCCTGTCACCTTACCTTCTGCCACATCCGGCACCGCTTACAGCCAGACACTGACGGCAACCGGCGGGTCAGGCAGCTATCAGTTCACGACCGGGGATGCGTTACCTGCCGGATTAACACTGGGATTGAATGGCGAAATTTCGGGAACGCCGACTGCAACGGGCAGCTTTAACATTACCGTCGTGGCGCACGATACGGCGAATGCTGCCACCGGAAACCAAAGCTATACGATAACCGTTAACGGGCAGGCACCGGTCGCGGGTGCGGTCAGCACCACAGTTACCGGTAACAGCAGCAACAATGCCATTGTGCCGGCACTGTCTGGCGGCGTCGCAACGTCAGTCACCGTTACGACCGCTCCGCTTCACGGCACGGCAACGGCTTCGGGTACCTCACTGAGTTACACCCCTGCGCCCGGATATTCAGGTACCGACAGTTTCACTTACACCGCCAGCAATAACTGGGGAACTTCATCCGCTGCAACGGTGAATGTGACCGTAGCCAGCGTGACGCTCAGCTTCACGCCTGCGAGCGGCGCATTACCCGCAGCCACCGCAGGTACGCCGTGGTCGCAGATCATTACTGCCAGCAACGGCACCGCCCCATACACCTACAGCGCATCCGGCCTGCCCGCCGGACTCTCCGTCAGCGCCAGCACGGGTGAAATTTCCGGTACACCCGCCGCTTCCGGCACTTATACCATTCAGGTAAGTGCCGCGGACAGTCACGGGATCACCGGCACCGTAAACTACGCACTGACCGTTGCCGGACAGGCACCTGTGGTCAGTGCGGTATCCTCGAGCGTGGCGGCCAATACCAGTGAGAATCTGATCGAGCCGGTGCTGTCGGGCGGCGCAGTCACGTCACTGGCGATTGTGCAGCAACCCGCACACGGCACGGCGCGCATCCAGAATCTTAAAATCCGCTACACGCCGGTTGCAGGTTATTCCGGTAGTGACAGTTTCATTTACAGCGCTTCCAACAGTTTTGGCGCAGCACAGGCGACGGTCACGCTGAATATCACTGCCGTATCGCTGGCCTTTACGCCTGCCAGCGGCGCGTTGACCGATGGTCGCGCAGGCACGCCTTATCGTCAGACGTTCAGCGTAACCGGCGGCACGGCACCGTATCAGTACCGCGTGTCAGGGACATTGCCTGCCGGATTAACACTGAGCGGCGACACCCTGAGCGGAACCCCTTCCGCAGCGGGAAACAACAGCTTTACGTTGATCGCCACCGACGCCAGCGGCGTAACGGCTCAGGTCGCGTACACGCTAAACGTTACCAGCGCGCAGCCGGTGGGCGTCAGCCATGCGGCCTCCGTTCTGGCTGGCAAATCCGTGCGGGTAAACCTCACAGAAAATGCCACCGGCGGGCCGTTCACCGGTGCGCGTCTTGTCGATTCTCCGGCGGCAACGCTCGGCAGTGCGGCACTGGAACAAAGCGACAACAATATTTATCTCGACTTCCAGGCTGCGGCTCAGGCTTCCGGCACGGTGGTACTGCGTTATGTGCTGCTGACGCAAGACTCGCAATCTGTGCCAGCGACCGTGACGCTGACCATCGCAGGACGTCCTGACCCGTCCAAAGATCCGGATGTGCTCGGCCTGGTCAGCGCGCAGATTCAGTCGGCGCAAAATTTCGCGCGTGCGCAAATCCGCAATTTCAGCGATCGTCTGGAAACGCTGCACAACCCGGCCAGTGCGCGCAGCGATATGAACGGCATCCGTTTCAATATGCCAGCGTCTAAAAAGGAACGCGGCAACGATGACACGCTGTGGGACACCGCGTGGGAGCACAATCGTCCGCAGCCTGAACTGCCGCAACTGACCGATAAAAACGCCGCGCAGCATCCGCTTAAGGGTGCGAACTCGCGTATCAATTACTGGACCGGCGGATTTGTTGACTTCGGCCACTCAGGGAAAGACGGTGTGAGTTTCAGTCACACGCTGGCCGGCATCAGCACCGGCGCGGACTACCAGTTCACCCCGACTTTCACCGCAGGTATGGGGATTGGTTTTGGCAGAGACGTTAGCGATATCGGTGACAGCGGTTCCCGCAGCAACGGCCGATCCATCAGCTCGGCGCTTTATGGCAGCTATCATCCCAGCCGTTTCTTTATCGATGGTTTGCTCGGATACAGCCGTCTGGACTACGACAGCCGTCGTTATGTGACAGAAATGGATCAATTCGCCCGCGGCGACCGTGGCGGTTATCAGGTATTTGGGGCTCTGACATCGGGTTATGACTATCGTCTGCCCGACCTGCTGATTTCGCCATACGGACGCCTGCAATTGTCTCGCACCCGGCTCGACAGCTACACGGAATCCAGCGCCGATGCCTACGATCTGGCTTTCGCCTCCCAGGTACTGAATGATGTGACCGGCGCGCTCGGCGTTCGCACCCAATACGCACTGCCACTGACGTGGTCGGTGCTGCGCTGGCAAAGTCGTTTCGAATACACGCAGGCTTTCAGCGATCCGGGCCGCGCCCGTCTGGGTTACGCCGATTCCGGCAATGATACGTGGAGTGCGGATGTCTACGGCGACAGTCAGGAAAATCTGGTGTTAGGCATGGGGCTGGATTTCCTGCTGCCGCATAACATTACGCCGGGCATCGCCTATCAGGGCACGCTCGGGCTGGATGAGGCACGCAGCCGCTCGCAGATGATCATGATCCGGGTGAACATCGGGTTCTGATAAGGAAGAGGCGTCCTGAAGATAACGGGACGCTTTTGATCAACGTGCTTGATGTAACCCGCTGCAACGCCTGAAATTTCTCTGGAAAGCGCACCTCATTTTCGCGGTTAGCCCGTTGGTTTACCGTCCGCAGACAGGTTACATTGCGCCAGCAATAATACGGGGCAGCTCATCCCGTTCAGATCGTGGTTTACAAAAATAAAAATATGCGTCAATAATCGCCGTGGATTATCCATTTTGTAAACCGGTGGTTTTTTATGCTTAACACTGAGGCGAGACAACATCTGAAAACGTTACTCCCTTATGGTCTGGTCACCACAAAAACGTGGTTGCAAGAACAGGGATTACCACGACATTTTATCGATAACGCAGTAAAAAGCCGGACGTTGCTGATGCTTGCACCCGGCGTGTATACACGTGATGAATCGCCATTAACCTGGCAAGGGATCGTAACCTCGCTTCAGCGTATGCACCCAACGCCCGTCACTTTAGGCGGTCTGACTGCCCTGAACCTGGAAGGGTTAGCACATTATCAGCTTAAGGGTCAGGTCGTACCAGTCAGCCTTTATTCTTCCAGTCCACTTCCAGCGTGGCTAAATAAAATCACCGGGCGCGCCAGTTTTAAAGGGCACAGCACGCGACGTTTATGGCCTGATTCGGTCATGGCGGACAAAAGATTTCTGCGTGAAAGTCAGTGGCAGGAATCGCTGTCGCCAATGCTCTATTCCGCGCCTGAGAAAGCTATGCTCGAACTTCTCTCAGACGTGCCCAAAGCTATCAGTTTTGAGCATGCTGACCAAATCATGCAGGGGCTTTCGACACTCTCCCCTCGCAAACTTGAACTTCTGCTCCAGGCAAGCGGCAGTATAAAGTCCAAACGTCTTTTCCTGTGGCTGGCACAGCGTCACAACCATGCCTGGTTTAAATATCTCAAGCCTGATCTTTATGAGTTAGGTAGCGGTAAACGCGAAATCGCTAAGTCCGGCAGACTAGATACGACATGGAATATTACGGTACCCAAGGATATGTAATTAAAAATGGACAGGGAAAGTATTTACTACCGACAGGTGCAGTTGCTTTTACAATTGCTTCCTTTCATTGCAAAACACGATTGCTTTGCTCTCAAAGGTGGGACGGCAATCAATCTTTTTATCCGCAATTTTCCACGCTTATCCGTTGATATCGATCTGGTTTATTTGCCCGTGCTGGACCGGGAAGAGTCACTAAAGGGAATTAAAGCTGCGTTAGACGACATTGCGAAATCAGTGCTCGCTTATATTCCGCAAAGCAAAGTCAGTAAATCCTATGAGGACAAAAATGATGCATTGCGGCTGGTTGTCATCCGCGACGGGGCTCTGATCAAGATTGAGCTTTCACCGGTATTGAGGGGAACAGTCTTTGAGCCGGCTCTCCTTCAGGTCTGTGAAGCGGTGGAAGATGAACTTGGTTTTGCTGAAATATCTGTTGTTTCCTTTGCCGATCTTTATGCCGGTAAAATCTGTGCTGCGTTAGACCGCCAGCATCCCAGAGATCTGTTCGACGTAAAACTTCTGCTTGACAATGAAGGCCTTACATCAGCGCTTCGTAAGGCTTTGCTGGTTTATCTGATCAGCCATCCACGCCCTATTGCCGAGTTACTTCAACCGCATTTAAAAGATATTTCGGGTATTTATGAAGGCGAGTTCCGCAACATGGCAGATGTTGATGTTCCGCTCGCCGAATTGCTCGCAGTACGCAGGCAACTGATTGACCTGATTAATGGGAAAATAACTCAGGAAGAGAAAGAATTTTTACTGTCATTCAAAAATAAAGAACCGGACTGGACGTTATTGGGTCTCGACAATATAGACAAGTTACCCGCAGTGCGTTGGAAAAGAAAAAATCTGTCGAAGATGCCCGCAGAGAAACATGCGAACGCGCTTAAGCGACTGTCATTCGTTCTTGATGTTGTCATGTAACCCGCTGCAACGCCTGAAATTTCTCTGGAAAGCGCACCTCATTTTCGCGGTTAGCCTGTTGGTTTAGCTTACTCAATTACGCTATAGTGCGTCCGCTGCGGCAAAATCCGCAGCCGGGTTTCGCAGCCTGAATACCACACCAGAAACACATATGTCATAATTATGTGTTGAGCTTCCCTGCACCTGTCAAACGCAGATATCGTGTTTGTACATTCAATGGTGGCTCAGGCAGGGCAACCTTCGGGTTGGCCGGGTTTCTGGTGTGTGCCGGTACTGCGAACCTTGTCTGAGCTACCACCAATGTGAGTTTCGCAGCTCTGGTGGTGGTTAAATTCACAAACCAGAGACTCCAAAAAATGAAACTATCGCATAGCCCCACATTTCTGCCCTTCTGCTCTGCTGTTCCTGTGCTGTTAAAAGCAGGAGCACCCCGTCATGAATAATCGCGACTGGCATCAGGCCGATATCATTGCCGGATTACGTAAGAAAGGTACAACGATGGCCGCCGTATCCCGCGCTGCCGGTCTGAGTTCCTCGACACTGTCTAACGCACTTTCAAGACCCTGGCCGAAAGGCGAAATGCTTATTGCGCAGGCACTGGATATGCACCCGAGCACCATCTGGCCAAGCCGGTATTTTGATCCAAAGACGCGTGAACTTATTCAGCGGAAGGTGAGATCTGCAGGCGGCGTGTAGAAAGTTATAAAAAACCCCACACCCGCTTCTCAGCGAATGTGGGGTTTTAGCAATCTAAGCGTTAATCCAAATTACATCTGGATCAGATGTTTGATTTTCACGTCTGGATTAGTATCGGCTGCGTAATCAACGCCGTTCAGGCCAAAGCCGAACAGACGCATGAACTCGCTTTTGTAGCCCGCGAAATCTGTCAGCTCAGGGATGTTGTCATTGGTGACTTCATCCCACAGCTTGCCGACTTCTGCCTGCACTTCTGGCGCGATCTCTTTCAGGTCAGCGCGCAGACGGCCTTCGTTGTCGACCAGCGGCTCAGCGCCGTACAGGCTGTCTTTGTACAGACCGTAAACCTGCTCGATACAACCTTCGTGAGTGCCCTTCTCTTTCATCACTTTGAACAGCAGGGAAAGGTACAGCGGCATCACAGGGATAGCAGAACTCGCCTGAGTGACAACGGCTTTCAGTACGGAAACGCGTGCGTCGCCGCCCTGCTCTGCCAGAGTGCTGCGGATATCCAGAACACGTTTGTCCAGATCCTTCTTCGCTTCACCGATAGAACCGTTCCAGTAGATGTCCTGCGTCACTTCTTCACCCAGATAGGTGAACGCCGTGGTCTTCGCGCCTTCAGCCAGTACACCGGCGGCTTTCAGATCGTCGATCCACATCTGCCAGTCTTCACCACCCATGACCGCAACGGTGCCCGCGATTTCTTCAGGGGTTGCCGGTTCCAGCGTGGTTTCGTTGATGGTTTCTTTATCGGTATTGATGCCACGAATGGTGACTTGCTTACCGATTGGTTTCAGGGTGGAGTTGAACACTTCACCGGTTTTCGGATGGGTACGGCGCGGCGCGGCCAGGCTGTAAACCACCAGATCTACCTGACCTAAATCTTGTTTGATCAGCTCAATGGTCTTTTGCTTCACTTCATCAGAGAACGCGTCGCCGTTGATGCTTTTAGCGTACAGACCTTTTGCGTCCGCAAATTCTTCGAAAGCAGCAGAGTTGTACCAGCCTGCGGTAGCAGTTTTCGATTCATCGCCCGGACGTTCGAAGAAGATGCCCAGCGTTGCTGCGTCAGAACCGAAAGCAGCTGAGATGCGGGCAGCGAGGCCGTAACCGGTAGAAGCACCGATCACCAGGACTTTTTTCGGACCGCCTTCGATTTTGCCTTGCGCGGTAACGTAGTCGATTTGTTCTTTAACGTTCGCCTTGCAACCTTCCGGATGGGCAGTAACACAGATAAAGCCACGGATGCGTGGTTTGATAATCATATAGACCTCATTGCAACTGTCTCAGTAAATTGGCCGATAGAATATAGGTTTGCGCCGTTTCAGGCAAAACCTGCTGCTTTTTCCCATCGTAAACAGACTTCTCTGAAGTAAAAACAGCACTTATTTTACCCGAGCGGATAAAAAACGAACCGCGATATTCTCTTTGGGAAAGTGTAATGCACTTCCCGTCTCACTCCTGCGCGGGATTCAGTATTTTCCGAAATTTTTATGTCTGCGTTGTAATCCATGACTAATTTCCCCCGCCGCCTACCAAAATCCTAAACATGGGTTAGATTTAGAGGTTGCGTGATCTGCATCACACAAAAATATGACAACAATAATGAAATACAGGGAGCACTTGTGACTGAGAAACTCAACAGCGGGCAGGAAAGCGAGGCGAAGAAAACGCCGCCGCCGACCGAACCGCTGGTAAAAGTAATTGCGTTTATTGCCACCCTCGGTGGTTTATTGTTTGGCTACGATACAGGTGTGATTGCGGGCGCGCTGCTGTTCATGAAGCACGATCTGCATCTGACGTCGGTGACCACCGGTATGGTCACCAGCTTCCTGATACTGGGTTCTGCCATCGGTGCGATCTTTGCGGGTCGGGTCGCTGACCGGTTCGGGCGCAAAAAAATCATTCTGGTGATGGCGATCATATTCATGGCCGGTTCGCTGGGTTGCGCCATGGCACCCAACGTCGTGCTGATGATTATGTTCCGCTTTATTCTCGGACTGGCCGTCGGCGGCGCGGCGGCGATTGTGCCGATTTATATCGCTGAAATCGTGCCTTCTAACCGCCGCTGGCAGTTCGTCACCTTGCAGGAACTGATGATCGTGTCCGGCCAGCTGATTGCTTACACCAGTAACGCGGCCATTAACGAAGTGTGGGGCGGCGAAACCACCTGGCGCTGGATGCTGGGTGTCGCCTGTGTTCCGGCAGTGATTTTATGGGTCGGTATGTTGTTCCTGCCTGACACGCCGCGCTGGTATGCCATGCATGGCCGCTATCGCGAGGCGCGTGACGTGCTGGAGCGCACCCGTAAAGCAGGCAGGGTAGAGAAAGAGCTGAGCGAGATCCGCAGTTCCATGAGTTCCAAAAGCGAGAAGCATTCCCGCCGCCAGAAGACTATTTCCGTCTGGGTGAAACGCCTGGTATTTCTGGGAATTGGTATCGCCATGCTGCAACAACTCTCCGGCGTGAATACCATCATGTTCTACGCGCCGACCATGTTGCAGGCCACGGGCTTAAGCACTAATGCATCTCTGATGGCGACTATCGCCAACGGGGTGATTTCGGTGATCATGACGTTTGTGGGCATCATGCTGCTCAGCCGTTTCGGGCGCCGTCCGCTGCTGCTGACCGGTCAGATCGGCTGTACCCTGACGCTGCTTGCCATCGGATTAGTCACCTGGCTGATGCCGGAAACTGTCAACGGCCATCCCGATGCGGTTCGCAGCTATCTGGTTCTTGGCGGTATGCTGATTTTCCTCTGCTTCCAGCAGGGCGCGTTGTCGCCTGTTACCTGGCTGCTGCTGTCGGAAATGTTCCCGATGCGCATCCGCGGTATGGCTAACGGCGTATCAGTCTTTGCTATGCAGATGACCAACTTCTCCATCGCCTTTATGTTCCCGATCATGCTGGATACCATCGGACTGACGATGTCCTTCTTCTGCTTTGCCGCCATCGGTGTCGCAGGGGGCATTTTCGCGATCATCTTCGCACCGGAAACGCAGGGCAAAACGTTAGAGCAGATTGAAAAACACTTCAAAAAACACTTACAGGATGATCCTGCTCCGCAGGAATCAAGAAGTTAAGGCTGTGATGTCATAACCTTACCGGTCAGGCTTTGGTCTGGCCGGTAAAATATGCTTAGAACAAAGTGTCATATTTGACCTTTTCATCCCTGTTTACACAACGCTTATGCTAAAACTGCATCTTTATTCGCCAAGAGGTTCAAATATGACACTTTCCGTCATATAATTAGGTAACTTGCTTAATTTCTCACCGACCGAGCCTGATAGAGTCAAATATGACCCCGAGCAGCGTAGAAACTTTCCTCTCTCAGCTTTCCGAAAATGAAAGGCGGTTATTTATTGAACGGCTAAGTGCCGTTCAGCGTCTCCCTTTTGAGCCATCCGGGCTGACACCACTCATCATTCAAAAGATGAAACAACAAAACATTACCTATCAGGAAATGGCTCTGCAAATTGGCGTATCTTTATCAACTTTTAAAAGAATAGTTGCAGACCCTGCGGGTTCGAAAACTATCAATCTCAATGCCTTACTAAAAGAACTCGGGATAAATGTATGGCTCGAGAAATAGAAGTATGGTTGTACGATGAAGCCGCCGGCATATTGAGCGAGCTTGAAAACAAGTATGAATTTTCGTATTTCACCGGCTATGCGGGTCCCGCCCTCTCCATCAGTATGCCGGTCAGAACAGAGCCTTACATAAGTCAGGACTTACATCCTTTCTTCAAAGGATTGGCACCTGAAGGGTGGTTGCGCAAGCGCTATTCAGAAATCCAGAAAATCGACTCAAGGGACTTATTCGGATTACTCATGCATAACGGTGATGATTTGCTGGGTGCCATCGTGATTAAAGAGAGGAAATCATGAACTCAGAACACTGCCTGATCAATTTAAGCCGATTGAAAGGTGTCGAAATTGGGAGCGGATATTCCAGAAAAGGCATCAAACAATTACTTCTACATCCCAAAATGATGCCAGATTTACCTTTTACACGCAGACAGTTTATTCAGGAACAGCCAAAGCATCAGAAAGGCATGAGCATATCGGGCTATCAACCAAAACTATCATTAGCCATTGAGGATAATGAATTTAGGGTGGTAAGCAATGATGGGACGTACATACTGAAACCCTCTCCCGAAGAGTATCCTCATCTCGCCGAAAATGAACACGCGACAATGACTGTAATGGCTCGCCTCAAATTCAGGGTTCCCCCTTTTGGCCTCGTCCGTTTTCGGAAAGAGGATGAAGCGCAACAGTGTGAGCTGGCCTTTGTGATAAGAAGATATGACCGCGGACAGACTGGTGAAGACCGAACGCATCAGGAACAGCTCGATGGTGCGATGGGAATTAATGATAAATATGGCACTATCAACGATAAAAAAGCGATCAGTTACCAAAGAGCCGCCCGTTTTTTGCTGGATAATCTGGGCAATAATCTGACGAATAAACGCGATATTTTTCTGCGCATCGTTTACGCCTATGTACTCGGTAACAACGACTTTCACCTGCGTAATTTTGGCATTTTGCTACCCCGAAATGCTCCAGCTTCACTTGCTCCTGTTTATGACTTTATCAGCGTTGTTCCTTACCCCGCAGCGTTTGGCGAATATCTCGCGTTGCCACTTCTCGAAAGGGAAGAAAACGATCAGGATAGCGCCCCGGGCCTTGACTCACCTTACGGCGAGTATACAGGCGCTGATTTTGTTGCCCTGGGTGAAGGGATCGGGATCCAAAACCCGCTCGCCAGAAAATGGTTAGCTGATGTCATCAGGAGCCACCAGCTCATTATTGATACTTACCATGAAAGTCATATGCCTGAAGAACAGCGTGACAAAGTTCTGGAATATGTTTCCCGCAGAATGCACCTGCTGGAGGTGATGGATTTACCCTGAACGATCAGGAAAACAATTTCCAACTCCCTTATTCACCCAGCTCAATACACAAGTATTTCATTTCCAGATAATCGTCCATCCCGTGACGTGATCCTTCACGCCCCAGGCCAGATTGTTTGATCCCCCCGAACGGCGCGACTTCGTTGGAAATCAGGCCAGTGTTAATACCCACCATGCCGTATTCCAGCGCTTCCGGCACGCGCCACTGACGCGCTGCGTCGCGGGTAAAAATGTATGCGGCAAGGCCAAACTCTGTGTCATTTGCCATCGCCACAGCCTGCGCTTCATCGGTAAAGCTAAATACAGGCGCTACCGGACCAAAGGTTTCTTCACGCGCAAATTTCATCGCTGAGGTAACATTGCCGATAACTGTCGGCTGGAAGAAAGTTCCGCCCAACGCATGCGGCTGCCCCCCGGTCAGTAACGTGGCGCCTTGCGATAACGCATCTTCTATATGTTCCTGCACTTTGCTGACCGCAGCCTGGTCGATAAGCGGCCCCTGCGTGATGCCGGTTTGTGTGCCTTCACCCACGTTGAGTTTTTTCACCTCGTCGACCAGTCTGGCGATAAGTGCCGGATAGATTCCCTGCTGGACATAGATCCGGTTAGCGCAAACGCAGGTTTGCCCGCTGTTACGGAACTTCGAGGCCATGATCCCGGCCACCGCTCGCTCCAGATTGGCGTCATCGAACACAATAAAGGGCGCGTTACCGCCCAGTTCCAGCGAAAGTTTTTTCACCGTCGGCGCACTTTGCGCCATCAGAATGCGCCCCACCTCAGTCGAACCGGTAAAGCTCAGCTTGCGCACCACCGGACTGTCGCACAACACCTTGCCCGTGGCCTGCGCTGAACCGGTGATCACCTGCAAAACGCCCGCCGGAATACCGGCTTCCATCGCCAGTTGTCCGAGCGCTAACGCAGTCAGGGGTGTCTGTTCGGCTGGTTTAACAATCATTGCGCAACCCGCAGCCAGCGCCGGTGCCGCTTTACGGGTGATCATCGCCGCAGGGAAATTCCACGGTGTGATGGCCGCACACACGCCAATCGGTTGTTTCAGAACCAGCATCCGCTGCGACGCCTGCACAGGAGCCAGCACGCTGCCTTCGACGCGTTTGGCTTCTTCGGCAAACCATTCGATAAAGGAAGCAGCGTAGACTATTTCGCCCCGCGCTTCCGCCAGCGGTTTGCCCTGTTCCGCCGTCAGCAATGCCGCTAAGTCGTCAGCGTGTTCCAGCATCAGCTGTGCCCATTTCTGCATCAGCGCAGCGCGTTGTTTTGCCGTCTTGTCTTTCCAGCCGCGCTGCGCCTGTTCTGCATACACGATGGCCTGCGCCGTTTGCGCCGTAGTGATTTGCGGAACGCGACCTATTACCTCTCCGTTTGCCGGATTAATCACATTGTCGAACTCACCGTTTTCACTGTCATACCATTCGCCATTAATGAGGCATTGCTGGCGCAGAAGGCTTAGATGTTTGAGTTGCATAGGTTGCCTCAGTCAGCCAGAACGCGGGATAAAATCGCCAGTGCGTCTTTAAACTGGGCGTCAGGAATGGTCAGCGGATACAGGAAGCGGATCACGTTACCGTGTACGCCGCAGCTCAGCATCAGTAAACCGGCATCCAGCGCTTTGCGCAGATACTGTTTAGTCAGCTCAGCAGATGGTTTTCCGGTCTCGGGATCGTTAAATTCGGCAGCGACCATCGACCCGCGAGCGCGGACATCCACCAGCGCCGGACATGTCGTTTTGGCTTTTTCCAGCACTTCCACCAGTTCCGCTCCTAACCGGCTGGCGCGGTCACACAATTTTTCTTCTTCGATGATGTCGAGCACAGCAAGGGCTGACGCCACGGCCAGCGGATTACCGGCGTAAGTTCCGCCCAGACCTCCCGGCTCAGGTGCATCCATCAGCTCAGCGCGTCCCGTTACGCCGGATATCGGGATCCCGCCGCCGAGGCTTTTCGCCATCGTGACGATGTCTGGTTTAGCATCCGGATAATAATCCGAAGCAAACATTTTGCCGGTGCGGGCAAAACCGCTCTGGACTTCATCAGCAATCATTACAATGCCGTGGCGGTCGCAGATTTCACGCAGCCCTTTTACGAAATCTTCCGGCGCAATATTGAAACCGCCCTCGCCCTGCACCGGCTCATACATAATTGCTGCAACTTGCGAAGGGCTAATATCACTGCGGAAAATACGCTCGATGCTGTCGAGTGCGATTTCAGTGGTGACGCCATGCACGGCATTCGGATATTGCGCATGGAAAACGGAGGCAGGGAAAGGACCGAATCCGACTTTATAAGGTACCACTTTGCCGGTCAGCGCCATGGTCAGCAGCGTGCGTCCGTGGAAAGCGCCGGAGAATGTCAGAATGCCAGGGCGGCCGGTTGCCGCGCGGGCAATTTTAACCGCGTTTTCTACCGCTTCCGCGCCGGTGCTGAAAAAGGTCGTTTTAGCTTTACCATTGACCGGAGCAATCGCATTGATGCGCTCTGCCAGATTCACAAAACTGGCGTACGGGACAATCTGATAGGCCGTATGCGTGAAAAGGTCGAGCTGTGTGCGGATCGCTTCAACAATTTTCGGGTGACGATGCCCGGTGTTCAGCACAGCAATCCCGGCAGTAAAATCGATGTATTCCCGTCCCTGCTCATCCCACAGCGTGGCGTTTTCCGCCTTCGCCGCATAGAAATCGCACATGACGCCAACACCTCTTGGGGTCGCTTCTTTACGGCGTTTTTCCAGTTCACTGTGACTCATCTTTCGCTCCTGCATAAAGGTTGATGTTTTATAGATTGCCCGTTGCAAGATGAACAATTTGTCGAAATAGCAATCCGTTCTTGTGTTTTATCGCGCCAGCGGTTCTATAATCCAGAACCAGTTTGAATTATTTTGAGGTACCACTTTTGCGTTCACTGCTTTCTGACCTCATTTCGCAACGCCTGACCGGCCTTTCCGATACGTCTACAGGCACGTTGAATAAGCGCGTATATCAGGCGTTACAACAGGCAATTTTCGACGGCAGTATCACGCCAGGCAGCCGTTTACCGGCTTCGCGTGACCTGGCGAAAGAACTGGATATTTCGCGCAATACCGTGCTGGCGGCGTATGACCAATTGCAGGCGGAGGGTTATATTCAGACCCGTACCGGAAGTGGGACTTTCGTCACATCTGATTTGCCCGAGGACGGTGTAATTGCCGATAAAACTGCCCGATATTTTTCACCAGTTCGCAGTCATGTTGCGCTTTCCAAACGTGGCACCCGGTTGCTGACGCGTACAGGCGTTGCCTCGCAACAATGGGGCGCGTTCATGCCAGGCGTACCCGACGTGACCAAATTTCCACATGAAATCTGGCGCAAAATTCATAACCGCCTGAGCCGCCGCCTGCACCCGGAATTCCTGACTTATTCCCGCCACGGCGGATGCCCGCAGCTGCAACATGCACTGGCGGATTATCTTCGTGTTGCACGTTCAGTTGATTGCACGGCTGAGCAGATTCTGATCACCACAGGCACGCATCAGGCGCTGGATCTGCTGGCTAAAATGCTCTGCGACCCCGGCGATACCGCATGGATTGAAGAGCCCAGCTACTGGGGAATTCGTAATGTGCTCACAATTAATGGCGTAGAAATTCAGCCGGTTCAGGTAGACGACAACGGAATGGATCCACCAGACAATCCGCCTGACAACCCGTCTAAAAAAACACCGGATTGCCGTGTGCCGAAACTGATATGCGTGACACCGTCACATCATTATCCACTCGGCTCGGTGATGAGTCTGGCAAGGCGCCAAAAAATTCTCGCAATGGCCAGTGAGCAAGGCAGCTGGATTGTGGAGGATGACTACGACAGTGAATTCCGTTACTCGGGCAGTCCGATCCCGGCACTGCAGGGACTGAGCAGCGATGCGCCTGTTATTTACGTCGGAACATTCAGCAAGACGCTGTATCCCGCGATGCGCATCAGTTACATGGTTCTGCCCCGCCCGCTGGCATCACGCCTAAAAATTGCGCATTCAGAACTGTACCGCGGGGGAAATGGACTCACGCAACTGACGCTGGCGGAATTTATTCGCGAAGGACATTACGCCGCGCACATTCGTAAAATGCGGCTGATTTATGGTAAACGCCGAAATGCGCTGACCCGGATAATTGGACAGGAACTTGGACCAGAATATCTGTGTGAAGACAGCAATGCCGGACTTCATCTGATCCTTTCGCTGCCGGATTCTATTGATGATGTGGCGCTGAGTGCAGAGCTTGAGCAATTAAATGTCTTGACCCGCCCTCTCTCAGCTTATTATTTGCGCCCGGCTATGCGTCGCGGATTGTTGCTCGGTTATGGCTGTGTACCTGAGGAAGAAATAGAAACTGCATTCAGGCATATCATCGAGTGTCTGCGACGTCGGTTGCTTTCCGCTGGTACGACCGGGCCAGAGGTAAGTCAGTAAATCTCAATCCCATAATCATGTGATTGCGTGATTGCGTGATTGCGTGATTGCGTGATTGCGTGATTTTACAATTCTAAGAGCATACAATCAAAAAATCATTGAATCCCATCATCTTGTAATCAGCCAAAAATCTTTGAATCCTGATACTTTCTGCATCCTGAAATCATAAGATAAAAATGTCAGGATTTTACAATCACAGAATCTCTGAATCTTAAGATTTCGGCTGCTTCCATCCTATAATCTTGTAATTACATAATCACATCCTGACCACACAGAATCACAGGATAAGAATCCTAGCATCCTATAATCCCTTATTAATCTCAGGATGATATAATCCTCACCTTCGCCTATAGAATCTCATAATCCTGAAATACGGACATGAAATCTTATAATCCTGAAATCCCGATATAATCCTGAGATTCTACAATCCTTTTGTATTGAGTCGGGACTAATAATTAAATCATTGATATACTTATCATGATTATGTAATCTCATAATCTTCAGCTCCACACATAATCCTATAATCCTGCGATCACCTACTCTGTTATAATCTCAGGATGATAAAATCCCAGTATCCTGACCACAATCTGGCTACTGCAAAAACACTCATACGGGATGTAAAAATCACAGGATTCCATCATCTCAGAATGATACTCAAGTATCATGTGATTCTGGGAGGTTAGAATCCGGGTATGCTATCAGTGTTCCGCTTCGAATATTTTAAAGATTAATCCTGTAATCCTGACACTTCTCGAATCCTGAAATCTGACAGATCATATCATGCTATCTCCGGAGCATAAGATGGTGAGATGGTGAGATTTTATATCCTGATGCGGTCATGTCCAGTCATTTGATTCAACATGTGCATTCTGTCATCTGTTGATACCGGGATAATTGAATCTCAAACTTACAAGATTCAGAGATTCAGAGATTCAGAGATTTAATAATCACCGGATAGCAGGGTTGACGCAAACGCACTGCAAACAGGTTCAACCAAATTCTGAAGATTTCGTAATCCTAAAATCATGAAATCGTGACCTCATAAAATCCTGTGATTTATGTGTATTGCCATTCTCGTATTATCGAATGATGACTTCAATAACCTTACAGAATCCTGTAATCATAGGATATTGTAATTCGATAATCCTTAGATATTGAAATCCCAGGCTGCAAACTTTATAGTAGCACTCCAATCCTGTGATTCATGGATTAGAAAATCTCAGAATCCTAAGATTACAAACTATACGAATCCTAAAATCTTATGATTTTGGAATCCTGATATCTTTACTGAACGCTTCATTAAGAGGTTGTCATGGCAGCGAAAATTATTTCCTTCCTTAACGGGAAGGGCGGAGTAGGGAAAACCACGACATCAATAAACATCGCAACCTGTCTGGCAAGACAAGGCCATAAAGTGGTGATGGTTGATACCGATCCACAGGGAAGCATCAGCAACTGGTATGACGAAAGCAAATGCCAGTTTGACCTGGCTGAAGCCGCTTCAGAAAAAGAAGTTTATACCGTACGCAAGCAACTGAAAGAATACGATTACGTAGTGATCGATGGGGCAGCTGCCATTTCTGCAATTTCATCAGCAGCGGTTATGGTCAGTGATTTAGTCCTGATTCCCGTGACACCGTCACCTTTAGATTTTGCCGCCTGTGGCGCTATTCTGGCCGTGGTAGAAGCTCGCGAAAATCTGCAACCCGTTATTGCCCGCTTTCTGATCACTAAAAAAGTGGCATCCGCTAAAATGCTTGAAGTACTGAAAGAATCCATTGCCGACACGGGTGTTCCTGCACTGCGTACCGGCACGACCCAACGCCAGGTTTACATACGAACCATGATGGACGGCGGCACCGTTTTCGATACAACGGACGGTAATGCAAAGGGTGAAATTGAAATTATGACCAAAGAAATCACGGAGTTGCTGAAATGAAAATGAAACTTGGCCAGCACAGACAACTGACTACAGCACTGGACGCTGTGGCTAAACCGCCTGCATCGGTGAAAAAGTTACAAACGAATATCGATGAGGAGCTGCATCGCCGGTTCAAAACCAGCTGCTTCCTGCAGGATCGCGAAATGAAAGACGTTCTGACAGAACTGATCGAAGCGTGGCTCATCCACAACGAACGCGCCTGATAATATAATCGCTGGCTGGATCGGGTCTTACAGGCCCGTTTCTAACTTGATCCAGTCTGTAAACCTTGCTCAGCCTGCCTTAAACGCTAACCAATCCCTTCCTGAAGTATTCTCTCCGTTGTTATCAGATCCCAAGATCAAATAATCTTTTGTTTATTTTATAAGTTTAGATCTTTCTCTTTAGGGAGCATTTTTATTTTTAATTATCATGTAGTTAACACACATATTGTGGAGTCATTTCCTGCCCGAGGTGGAGATCCTTCATGTTAGATGTGGATCCTTTTCATGGTCAATGTAGAGTCTTTTTCTGTGGATAATTTCTATAGGGATCATGCTATTACCAATGTGGAATAATTTTCTGTGGATACTTTCCTCCTGTGTCATGTCACTACGCCCGGACGACCCAAAACTCGCTAACATACTGCCATAACTGTTTTTTCTTATACGTGGAGACTTTTCCTGATCGAGGAGGAAAGTGGGTTATGTGGAAGAATTTCCTGTGACAGCGTCACGTGGTGTCACAAAGAGCCAAATGGGATCCCCGAAAGTCCGCCGGCAGGGCACAGCGCAGCCTGTTCAGGAGGCATAATGCGTTTATGTGGAGATTTTTCCTGATCCCTGAAAGCCTATATGTGGAAACATTATCTGATCCCGAAAAGAGAAATTTTGATCAAGATTGAACTCGGGTTTATGAAAATCAATGAGTTAGTTTTATTGTGACGGTGTCACTTGATGATATGTGGAGATTTTTCCTGATCCAGGACGTCGTTTAAGCTTTCAAACACCAGGTTGAAAAAAGAAGTGCCCACAATAAGTGGAAAGATTTCCTGATCCCGTAGTCCAGTATATGTGGAAAGATTTTCTGTGATCTGATCGCTGCGGCTACGTGGAGAGATTTCCTGATCAAATGCCTGTCACGTCGCTAATGTGGAGACATTTTCTGATCCCACTCACAGGCATATGTGGAAAGTTTTCCTGATGATCCCTTTGGGGAGCAGAATACAGCCTTAAAACGAAGTGAGAAGGGGATCACATTGCAGGGATTGATGGTTAAACGTGCAATCACCCCTCTAATGTGGAGGAATTATCTGATCATCGGCCAGTGGAAGGGGAGGTATTGTGCTGCATAAGCGTTAAGGATCACTGAGCAGATATGTGGAGTGATTTCCTGTAAAAAGACTGTCGATCCAGCATGTTAAAAAAAGGATCCCTGCTGGGCCTGAAATGCTTATGTGGAGATTTTTCCTGATCGGAATTTTTCGATCCATACTTAACTCAATGATTTTTAGACATTAAATAAGCCTTGTTTTTACTTTACGACAGCATTTTTTATGTGGAATAATTTACCTACTTTCCACTTATGGATCCTGCTACATGGAACTGAATAAACTCACAGTAGTTCAGGGGAACGATCTTCTTGAAGGCGCCTATAGCGTTACTCTGGATGAAATGCGCCTGCTTAACCTGGCGCTGGCTCAAATTGATAGCAGGAAACCGCAACCGGATACGCTTTATCGACTTTTCCCTCAGGATTATCAGCGGATCTACGGGGTTAACCCGACAAGCAGCCACCGCCAGTTGCGCGAAGCAGCTGAAAGCCTGATGAAAAAGCCGGTGACCATCTACAAGCCTGATGTGAAAACCGGCAAAGTGCGTACCGTGCAGCTTTCCTGGTTTTCACGTCTGGAATACGTCAGCAGTGACGATCATAGTGCAGTCGTGCTGAGATTCGGGCAAGACGTGGCTCCGTATCTTTATGAACTTAAAGAATCTTTTACCAAACTCAATTTCGCCAATATCGCGAAGCTGGATACCCCGTTCTCCGTACGCCTGTATGGCTGGCTAATCAAAGCCAAGAACCTCTACGGGCGACGCAGTGGCAAAGCCATTGAAGTGACACTTGATCTCAACTGGATGCGCGAGAAGGCCGGTTTAGCGGGCAAATATGAGGACTATCGTGACTTCCGCCAGAAGCTGCTTGAGCCGACGATCAATCGGATCAATGCCAATACCGATATTTCAGTGGTCTGGGAGCCGGTAAAGCAGGGCAGAACGGTCGTATCCATCAAGTTTGCCTACGTGGATGAATCTGCACCAGAAGCCAGCAAGCCGCTGCGTCCGCGCTTACCACGACGTCCGCGTGCCGTGGCCGGTTCCGCACTGGAAGGCGAGTGGGCACGTCGCTGCATCGCCATCTTTGAAGAGTATCGCGAGAAATTAAGTGCTTACGATGTTGAGGAAAAGGCTACCTTGCCGGATCTTCGCAAGCTTTCAGGTTGGTACAAAATGATTGGCGAGAAGAACAAGCAGAAAGAGATCCTCGCCGAAGTCAGTTCCCGCAGCAAAAAAGTGGCTGCCTGACCTCACAGCATTCATCTTCACATTCAACGGCGTATCCTTAAAAAGATACGCCGTTTTTCTTTGCCTGTTATCCGCCAGAAATAGATAAGTTTCCTACAGTGCTCCTGATGTAGTTGGCTCTCTGAGGTTAGTAAGCACTCACTGGGTGTGATCAGGTAATCTTTCCACATTAGCCGTTTTGGCGGCTTTTTCAGCGTACTGTAGCAAAAGCTATAAGCCATATTTTTTCGTTGTTAGACAAGGCTAAACCGCATCCTTACTCTTTGTCATGTTTTGTAAACCGTTTGCACACATTACAGATGAGGGATCTCTTTTGGCTACGTTATTACGTTCCGCTTTCGCGCCAGCCGTACAACGCGCACGTCGCACTGCCTCTTTCAAAATCGCATTACTGGCCAGTGCCGTAATGTTGTCTTCTTTTGCTTTCGCTGATGATGTCTTAAAAGAAGGCATTACACCGGCCACCGATGCCAGTCAGGTTCCTGCTGCAGCTAAACTGCGCACCGATACAGTGATCGCGGGGATCTCCGAACCTCAGGGTATTTTTAACCCTTACTTCTTCGTTAACGGCTGGGATGAAAACGTCACTAATGTGATTTTCGCCCGTCTGATTGACTGGGACAGCCAGGGCAAACTGGTCCCTGGTCTGGCAGAAAGCTGGACGGTCAGCCCTGACGGCAAGACTTACACCATCAAATTGCGCCATGACCTGAAATTCAGCGATGGTTCTCCGCTGACGGCAGAAGACGTCGCGTTCACGCTGACCGTGTTGTACGACCCAAAATATGACGGCGACACCGATATCACGCTGGCGCACATTGCCGGCGGTGATGACTATAAGCAGGGCAAGGCCGACAGCATCAGTGGCCTGAAAGTGATTGACCCGCTGACGTTGCAGGTCACTACCACGCAACCGGGCGCCACCACGCTGCAAAAAATCGGCGGACCGGTACTTTCGAAAGCCTATTACGGCAAAGGCTACACGCGCGGTAATCTCGATTATCTGCGCACGCTGCATGGCAAACCGCTCGGTAACGGCCCGTATGTGTACGACAAATACATTCCGGGGCAGGAGATCCGTTTCCACGCCAACACCAATTACTATCGTGGCGTACCGTCGACTCCGCGCTTTATCTATCGCGTGACCAATCCGTCGACTAATTTCCAGTTATTCCAGACGGGTGACACCGACTATGACGCGTTCACTTCCCGCCCGGATGATATCGAACAGCTGAAGATGCTCGGCTTTGCCAATATCAACCTGTACGGTTCCAGCGATTACAGCAAGATTGAGTTCAACGTCAGACGCCCTGCATTGCAGGATGTGAAAGTCCGTCAGGCGCTGATTTATGGTCTGGATCGCCAGAAACTGATCGACGTGGTGTATCAGGGCTATGGATCGGTGGCGATTGAGCCGATCGCGCCGATTTCCTGGGCGTATAACACTGATGGCGTGAATCCGTACAAATTCGATCCGGCGCAGGCCAACAAATTGCTGGATGAAGCAGGATGGAAAGCCGGCAGTGACGGGATCCGTGTGAAAGACGGTAAACGTCTTGAACTGACGCTGCTGGTCAGCAAAAAAGTCCTGAACGATGCGCTGATCCCGATCGCTAAAGAGAACTATCAGAAAATCGGTGTGCTGCTGAAACCACAGGTGGTGGATTTCAACGCGCTGATGTCTCAGCGCAAGGCCGGGAATTACGATCTGGCGTCGTTCAGTACAAGCACGCTTAACGATCCGCACGATGGCGTCTGGGATTACTACAGCACAGAGTCCACGGAATCGGGCTATAACAATCCTGAAGTCGATAAGCTGATCAACGAAGGCAACGCCACGCTGGATATCGAGAAGCGTAAGCCGATTTATCATGAACTGTATAAAGTGCTGGCGAACGATCCGCCGGTGATCCTGCTGGGTAACCGTAAAATTCTCTCGGCCAGCAGCGCCCGCGTGACCGGTTTTAAACCGGATATCTATAACGGACTGACCGGCAGTCTGCCGGACGTCAAAATCGTAAAATAATCAGAAATAATGCGGCTGCCGGATCCTTCCGGCAGCTTCAATGAGAAAGTCATGAGAAATTTCATTCTGCGTCGTTTGCTTCAAACCATTCCGATGTTGTTCCTCGCTTCACTGCTCATCTTCATGCTGTTTGCCAAAACGCCGGGCGATTTCATTGACGGAAATATCACCCTGACTGCGCAGCGCGCCGCCGAACTTAAAGCGCTTTATGGACTGGATCAACCGCTGCTCAGCCGTTATCTGCACTGGCTGGGTAATCTGCTGCACGGCGATCTCGGCTTCTCGCTGCAATATCAGATCCCCGTCAGTCAGCTGCTGAACCAGTACATCTGGAACTCCTTCCTGCTCGCCACCATTGCGATGGTGCTGTACTGGGGGATCGCGCTGGCGGTGGGCATTGTCTCGGCGATGAAACCTTACTCCCTGTTCGACCATGTGGTGAGCATTGTGATTTTTGCCGCGATGTCCTTCCCGACCTTCTTCCTTTGCCTGCTGCTGATTAAATGGTTTGCCGTGGATCTTCACTGGCTGCCTGTGGGCGGTATGACCAATACAGGCAGCGATGCCACGGGCTGGGCGTGGGTAGCACAAGTGGCTGCGCATCTGGTGTTGCCGGTAGTGGCGCTGGTGATGTTGCAGGCGGGCAGCCTGACGCGTTATTTCCGCGCCAGTATGCTTGACGTGGTGCGTATGGATTTCATCCGTACCGCGCGCGCCAAAGGTCTGCGCGAGCGCACGGTCATCCTGAAACATGCGCTGCGAAATGCGCTGCTGCCGATTATTACGCTGCTGGGTTTCGAGCTGCCGGGGTTGTTTTCCGGAGCGCTGATCACCGAAAAAGTTTTTAACTGGCCCGGAGCAGGGCACATTCACATTGATTCACTGGCGGCGCGTGATTACCCGGTTCTGATGGGGTTTACGTTGTTTCTGGCGGTATTAACCATTCTTGGCAACCTGATTGCTGATGTCCTGTATGCGTGGGCGGATCCGCGCATTCGTGTGAGGTCGTGATGTTTGGCTCTTTATTTTCTACCAACCGGCGGTTACGTGAAGCACAGATCCCCGCACTGGCACAGGTGACACCGTCACCCTGGTTACAGGCCTGGCGTGCTTTACGTCAGAACCGTCTGGCGATGCTCTGCCTGATTTTACTGGTGGTAATGGCGGTCTGGTGCATAGTGGGCCCTTACTATTCGCCATGGCGGGATGATGCGACCGATGCGCTGATGATCAATAAAGCGCCCAATGCTGAGCACTGGCTGGGTACCGATTTTCTCGGGCGTGATGTATATACGCGGCTGCTGCTGGCCGGGCGCATCTCGCTGATTATCGGCATGCTGACTATGTTGCTCTCCGTGACGCTCGGCTATCTGATGGGCGCTGTATCCGGCTATGTCGGCGGTATCACCGACAAAATCATCATGCGCTTTGCCGATCTGGTGATGACCATTCCAAGTTTGCCGCTGTTGATCGTGATGGGCGCGATGCTGTCTGAACTGGATTTCTCGCCGGAATCCCGCGTGTACATGGTGATCGTTATGCTCAGTTTGCTGGAATGGCCGAAACTGGCGCGTCTGGTTCGCGGGCAGATCCTTTCACTGCGCGAACGCGATTTTATGCTGGCGACTCAGGTTCTCGGATTGTCGTCGCGCCGTCGCCTGTTCGGTCACTTACTGCCCAATACCGTGCCGATCCTGGTGGTGATGGCAACGATGGCCGTGGCGAACGCCATCCTCAGCGAATCTGCGCTCAGCTATCTGGGATTAGGCGTGGTGCCGCCAACGCCGTCATGGGGAAATATGATGGATGCCGCGAACAGCCTGATCGACTTTCAGCGCCGTCCATGGTTGTGGATGCCGCCGGGCGTGGCGATTTTTATTACGGTGATTGCGATTAATGTGCTGGGCGATGGCCTGCGTGATGCGCTCGATCCCAAAATGAAACGGAGCAAAAAATGACTGATCCCTTGATCCGTTTTAACCAGCTTTCGTTGTCCTTTGCCAGCGACGAAGGACGTGTGCGTGCGGTGCAGGACATCACGTTCGACATTCAGGCCGGGCAGACTGTCGGTGTTGTTGGTGAATCAGGCTGTGGAAAAAGCGTCACGGCGATGTCGCTGATGGGGTTATTACCGCCACAGGCCGCCCGTATTGACGGGGGCGAAATCCTGTTTCAGGGGCGTGATTTGCTGAAACTGCGTTCATCACAAATGGCGGATCTGCGCGGTAATCAGCTGGCGATGATCTTTCAGGAACCCATGACAGCGCTCAATCCGGTGCTGACCATTGGTGAACAACTGGTTGAACCGCTGATCCGTCATCGCGGCGAATCACCGAAATCGGCGTGGACACTGGCAACGCAGATGATCACTGAAGTCGGACTGGCGCGCGCGGAAAGCCTGATGACCAGTTATCCGCACCAGCTTTCCGGCGGCATGTTGCAGCGCATCATGATTGCGATGGCACTCAGTTGTAAGCCGCAGCTGCTGATTGCGGATGAACCCACCACTGCGCTCGATGTCACCGTGCAGGCGCAAATCCTGCGTTTACTGCGCGATCAGGCACAGCAAAATCATATGGCGCTGATGCTGATCACCCACGATTTAGGCGTGATCGCCCAGATGGCGGATCACGTGGTGGTGATGTATGCCGGTAAAATTGTTGAGCAGGGCGCGACCGCCGATGTGCTGCGTAATCCGCTGCATCCTTATACGCAGGGGCTGATCGCTTCGCGTCCCACCGCGGGAGAACGTCGCCGCCGCTTGTATTCCATTCCGGGACAAGTGCCAAGTCTGGCCGCATTACCGCCTTACTGTGCATTCACCGATCGTTGTGCGCGCGCCACCGAACGTTGCCGCGAAGGGATCCCGCCGCTGGAAGGAAAACACCGTCAGGCCGCCTGTTTCTATAGCGGGTTAACGACGGCGCATGAGAATAAAGACACGGAGCTGCAACCATGAACGCGGAATATCTGATTGAAGTCGACGGGCTGAAAAAGTATTTCCCGATCCGCGACGGCGTATTCGGACAGGTAACCGGTCAGCTGCGGGCGGTTGATGGCGTTAGTTTTAACATCCGCAAGGGCACGATTTTCGGGCTGGTCGGGGAATCTGGCAGCGGCAAAACCACGGTAGGGCGCACGCTGCTTGGGCTGTATGACAAAACCGCGGGCAGCGTGAAATTTCGTGGCGAAGAACTTCATGCCCTGAAGCCAAAACAACTGAAAGCGTTGCGTCCGAAAATCCAGCTGGTGTTTCAGGATCCGTACAGTTCGCTGAATCCCCGCATCCGCGTCGGCGAAGCCATTGGCGAGGCGATGCTTGAGCACCGGTTATGTTCACGCGCAGAACTGCGGGAAAAAGTGCTGGAAGTGATGAAAATCTGCGGGCTGTCCCCGTTGCATTACAACCGCTTCCCGCATGAATTTTCCGGCGGTCAGCGCCAGCGTATTGGCATTGCCCGTGCGCTGATCCTGCAACCGGATTTTATCATTGCCGACGAACCTATTTCGGCGCTCGATGTGTCCATTCAGGCGCAGATCATCAATTTGTTCTCGGATTTACGCGACGATCATGGCGTGACGTTTTTGTTTATCTCGCATGATCTTGGCGTGGTGGAACATATTTGTGATGACGTGGCGGTGATGTATCTCGGCCAGCTGGTGGAAACCGCCAGTCGGGATGTGCTGTTTGAGCGGCCTTTGCATCCGTACACGCAGGCGTTGCTGGCGGCGGTGCCGACGCTCGATCCCGACAGCGAACCGGTCGCGATGGTCAGCGGGGAAATCCCGGATCCGTCAAAACCGCCCGCCGGTTGTCGTTTCCACACCCGCTGCCCTCACGCCATGGCTCGTTGCCGGGCGGAAACTCCGTTGCTGCGTGAAGTGGAAAACGGTCACCGCGTGGCCTGTCATCTGGTGTAAAACAGATTGATATAAACCTGCCCGCCGGACTTCAGTCTTCGAGGATCCGGCGGGCTTCCATCTGCATTTTTTGCCCGACGCTTTTGGTCACGTCGATCACTTTTTGCGTCGCCGGCGAAAGAAATGCGCCTTCCAGCCAGGTGATGCCCACCCGACGTTCCATCACTAACTGATCGTTATCGATACGGATCAGCCGCGAAAGAAATTCTTCTTCGACCAGAATGTTTTCGGACAAAAAACTTAGCAAACCGCTTTTCGCGATCAGTCCCGGCACCGATGCCAGCGAGCTGATTTCCACTTTGACGTCTGGTGGCGAGCAATGATTTTCATAGAACATCTTATCCAGCCACTGGCGCATCGAGACGGTTTTCGCCGGTAAAATCCAGCCATAACGGCTGAGTTCGCGCAGACTGGCGGGTTTACCGGCCAGCGGATGATCGCGTGAGGCCGCGACGATCACCCGGTCTGCGGTGACCGGCAACTGCACCACCGGACTGTCGTAATTGACCAGCGGACCGATAATCACATCGATGGCATGACGTTCCAGCAACGTAAAAAGTACGTCGTTCATGCCGATCTGGATTTCCAGTTTCATATTCGGCACCTGCGATTGCAGCATTTTGCAGATTTCAGGGAGCAGGAATTGCGTTGCGGAACCGGAAACGCCGACGCGCACAATCCCGCCCGCGCCGCTGCTCAGTTCATTCATGATTTCGCCCAGCTCAAGGTAGGAACTTTGCAGCGCTAAACCACGCTGATAGAGCACCCGTCCTGCTTCGGTCAGTTCCAGCCCGCGACCTGCCCGTTTGAACAGTTTGATGTTCAGTTCTTTCTCTAAACGGGTGATGGATTTCGAAAGCGCAGGCTGAGTTATATTTAAATTTTGTGACGCAAGTCTCAAATTCATCATCTCTGCGGCTGTCACAAAATACTCTAAGTCTCTGTTATTTAACATTGATTCCTGAAATTCATCGATTTGATAATAAAATATAGTAGAAGGCATGAGAGGCAGGGTCAATAATCACGCCAACGTTGCGACGGGCAAGCCGTTTTCGCAACACGAACGCCAGCGAATTTACCTGTTTTTAAGTAAAATAAGAATCTAAGTGCATCTATGAAAATTGTTAATTTCACCATCAGTAAAGACCACACCAAAAGCTTCGGCATCTATAAAGAAGAGGGGATTGTCGATGTCGGCAGTCACTCAGGATGCCGCGATATTAACGAATTCATGGCACGCCATTCACTTTCCGGGCTGCAACGCTACGCTGATCTGCCTGCGGATCTTCAACTGAATGACATCAGTTTCCTGCCGGTTATCGACCGTCCGGGAAAAATCTTCGGCGTGGGCATGAACTACGCGGAAAAGCGCAAAGAATTTAATGAAACCAGCGACGCGCCAACCCTGTTTGTCCGTTTTGCGGATTCCCAGGTCGGACACAATGGCACCATTATCAAACCGGCTTCTTCAGAGCAGTTTGATTATGAAGGTGAACTGGCGATTATTATCGGCCGCACCGGCCGAAATATTTCAGCAGATGATGCGCTCGATTTTGTCGCCGGTTACAGCTGTTATATGGATGGCTCAGTACGAGACTGGCAGCATAAATGGTATACCGCCGGAAAAAACTGGCCGTCGACGGGGGCGTTTGGCCCGTGGATGGTGACGCCGGATGAAGTGGGCGACCCGCAAAACCTGAGTATCAAAACCTGGCTGAATGACCGGCTGGTGCAGGACGATACGACCGCCAGCATGATCCACACTATTCCGCAGATGATTGCCTATATCAGCACATTTACTCAGCTTTCTCCGGGCGATGTGATCATGACCGGTTCACCGGGCGGCGTCGGTAAAACCCGCGTACCGCCGTTGTTCCTGCATGAGAATGACAAGATTGAAGTGGAAATCGAAAATATCGGACGTCTGACCAATCTTATTCAGAACGCACCGCTGTCTGAGATTTCGCATTCAAAGACAGCGGCCTGATAAACCTCAGCGCGTCTGATTAACCAAAGGCACCGATTGTTCGGTGCCTTTGTTTTTGACGACCATCAGATACGTCAGCGTAAATGACAGCCCAAGCGAGAGCACCACGCCCATCAGAATGTAGATAAAATACGGACCGATGTAGGCGGGCAGGCTGAAAATACTCGACAGAATATAGCCGTACAACCGCACCCCGAAGAACGCGATAAATGCAGACGCCACAGAACTGCTGATGGTGGTGGCGATAAACGCTTTTTTGTAGCGCGTCAGCACGCCAAACAGCGCAGGTTCGGTGATCCCCAGCAGGCCGGAAATTGCCGCAGACAGCACCACGGATTTTTGCTCGCGGGTTTTGACGTGGAAGTAAATCGCAAACGTCGATCCGGCAATTGCCATGTTGGCCATAAACATCATCGGCATCAGCATGTCCCAGCCCTGATCGGTAAAGTTCTGCAACGCAATCGGCGTCATCGCATGATGCATACCGGTGAGGATCGCCACCGGGCGGATCGCACCGACAATAAATCCGGCAAATACTGCAGACACGTCAAACATTCCCTGAATGCCAAACGCCAGCAACTTACCGAGATAAATCCCCGCCGGACCGATCAGCGTCAGCGATACCAGTGCCGCAATGAACAGTGTCAGTGTGGGTGTAAACACGGTTTTCAGCACGTCCGGCATGATTCTGTCCACCCAGCGGTGGATGTAACTCAGCGCCAGCACCGAGAAAATCACCGGGATCACACTCGCCGAATAGTTGAAAACGGATACCGGCAGCACATCCATAAAATACAATGCGGTAGGTGCGCCAGCAGTATGGCTGGCGAGCGCTTTCGCGGCGTCCATCAGCGTCGGATACATCAGACAGGCGGCAACGGCGGCGGCAAGGTATTCATTGGTTTTGAAGATCTTCGCCGCAGAAACCGCTAGGAAAAACGGCAGGAAGTAAAACACGCCGCTGGCGATCAAATCGATGATCATCACCGTTTCGCTTTTGGCTGAAATCACCTTCAGGGCGATCAGTCCTGCCAGCAACCCTTTTATCATCCCCGCGCCCGCGATGGCCGGAACGATCGGGCCGAACACGCCGGAGACGGTATCCATGAACAACGAGATCAGACTTTTACGTCCTTTTGTGGAAACATTTCCTGTTGCTGTTTCTGAATTTCCGGTTACCGGATCCAGCTGTGACACGATGGCTTCGTACCAGATATTCACCTTCGGCCCGATAATGATCTGCACCTGATCACTCTGGCTTTGTGCGCCCAGTACGCCGGGCAGATTTTTAATTTCTTCCCATGCCACTTTATTTTCGTCACGTAAATCAAAACGCAGACGGGTCATACAATGCCAGACTTTATTAATATTTCCCGCACCGCCGACCAGTTTAATGACTGACTGCATTATTTCTGTATTCACCCTGAACCCCGCGACGAAAAAAAGAATTATTCTTTATTTGATTGAAGGGGAGTGTAATGAGGGTGGTTTTTAAAAACAAACCAATAAAACAGGATCTTCATCACAAAACTTCACTGTATGGCGCTTATTTTTCACATCAACGCCAAATTGGTCTGTTTTTTATCGAAAATACGCCGTGCTTTCAAACCAAAATAAAAGCCTGAATTTTAGGTTTACAAGCAGGATAAAAATACGTTGAAATAACGCCAATACGAATATTCCCGCCGCCTTTTTTATGAAAAGGAATAACGGTTTTTATTAAGGATTTATCATGCAGCCTGTGTTGATTACCAATATCGAATGCCAGATAACACGTCCCGATCGTCATAATTTAGTGGTGGTCAGAATTGAAACAGATCGTGGAGTCTTCGGTCTGGGCTGCGCGACATTCCAGCAGCGCCCGCTGGCGGTGAAACTGATGGTGGATGAATATCTCAAACCGCTGCTGATGGGACGCGATGCGAATCATATAGAAGATTTATGGCAGATGATGATGGTGAACGCTTACTGGCGTAACGGGCCGGTGATCAACAATGCTATCGCGGGTATTGATATGGCGTTGTGGGATATCAAAGGCAAACTGGCGAATATGCCGCTGTATCATTTGTTTGGCGGCAAATCGAAAGATGCAGTGACGGCGTACAGCCACGCCGCGGGTGAAACGCTGGAAGCATTGTACGGCGAAGTCGATCGTCTGCTAGCCGAAGGTTACCGCCACATCCGCTGTCAGCTGGGTTTTTACGGCGGCAATGCGCGTGATTTTCACAGCACCCGTGAACCGACGGCGGGTGCGTATTACGATCAGGATCAGTACATCGATAACACGCTGGCGATGTTCAAAGCGCTGCGTGAAAAATACGGCAATCAGTTCCACATTCTGCACGATGTTCATGAACGGCTGTTCCCGCAGCAGGCGGTGCAGTTCGCCAAAGCCGTTGAACAATACCGGCCTTACTTTATTGAAGACATTCTGCCACCCGATCAGAACGAATGGCTGGCGCAAATCCGCAGTCAGACCGCCGTTCCGCTGGCAACCGGCGAATTATTTAATAATCCTGCTGAATGGAAAGATCTGATTATCAACCGCCGGATCGACTTTATCCGCTGCCATGTTTCACAAATAGGCGGCATCACACCGGCATTAAAACTGGCGCATTTCTGCCAGAGTTTTGGCGTGCGTCTGGCCTGGCATTGTCCGCCGGACATGACCCCGATTGGTGCTGCGGTAAATACGCATCTGAATATTCATCTGCATAATGCGGCAATCCAGGAATTTGTTGCATATCCGGCTAACACGCAGCAGGTCTTTCCGGGCGCACGGGCACCGGAGAACGGTTATTTCTATCCGGGAGAAGAAGTTGGGATTGGCGTGGGCTTTAACCAACAGGCTGCGGCAGAATTTCCTGTGGTCTATCGTCCGCATGAATGGACACAAAGCCGTCTGCCGGATGGCGTGATCCACACGCCTTAACGCGCTTACGTCTGGCGAAAAGCCAGATTGTCCTGATTAAACGGGATGACGTAGGTGCAGGAATAATCGATATCGACGATATCGCTGAACGCATAAACCTTGCCGCCCTGCAAAATACCTCTGTTGGTGATATGCATGGCGGCAATGCCTTTTTTACAGCCAAGTATTTGCGCCTGCTCTTTATTAATCGTGACGGCCTGGTAACGGGTCAGGGAATGCGAAATCGTGTAGCCCTTACTCAACACATATTGCTGAATGGAATGCTCAATGGTTTTCTGATTCAAATCTGCAAACACTTCCGCGGGCATACGGGAATATTCAATCTGCACATTGCGCAGATTAATGCGCCGCAAGCGGGTGAACGCCCAGATAAAGTCGTCGGTGCTTAGATCGAATACCTGTTGTTCCTCTTTATCTGGCCGGCGCTTGTGCAATTCGAGCATTTTGAAACTGATTTCAGCGAATTTTTTCTCGGTCACAGAGTTGTAAATTAGCGGATTGCTGCTGACACCCGCATTGATGTAAATGCCCGAACCCTGCACGATATGCACCGCTCCGATACTGACCAGCTTTTCCAGTGCCTTACGCACGGTAAAGCGCGAAACCCCGTATTCTTCCGCCAGCTGGCGCTCCGGAGGTAACTTCTCCGGCACCGAACCGCTGTTTTGATAAATCTTGCTCAGTAAATCCTGAGCGATAAATTCGCTTTTTTTCATGAGGTTTCATCCGTGCGTGGAACAGGTATTTGAGCATGACAGGGCGGCAGTGGGCAAATTACAGCGTATAAACTGTCTTTATATTTTACAGCTTTCAGGCTGTATTATCCCCTGAAAGGGATATTTCAATTTTATCTGCTTTAAGGGATAAACTTCGATTTATCCCTTACAAGGGATACACTGAGATTATCCGGACGGCACCCGTCTGGAAACACTGTTTAAGTTATTGGCGGCGCTGGATTTAGAGCTACAGATCACGCCAAGGGATAATAATCCGCAGGAAAAGTGTACCTGGGATCAGGAGTGGTAATTTTCCGGCAAAAATCAGTGATGCAATTTTTAAAGGTCTGCGACATCAGGCTGCACGTTTGCCTTAATCTCTTCAATAAAAAAAGCCCGCCGGTCTGCACCGGCGGGCTTTGTCATTGACTGCTGAATCTTACTTTTCGTCAGGCAGTGCGTAGGCAATCACGTAGTCGCCGCGTTCTGCGGACTGACGTGCGCCACCGGCGCTGATGATGATGTATTGCTTACCGGTTTTCGGTGAAACGTAGGTCATCGGGCCAGACTGGCTGCCGACCGGCAGACGGGATTTCCAGATCTCTTTACCGTTTGCGGTATCGAACGCGCGCAGATAGAAATCCTGCGTACCGGCGAAGAACAGCAGGCCGGATTGCGTTGACAGGCTCGCACCCAGCGTTGGCATACCGACTTCCATTGGCATGCGCATTTTGATGCCCAGCGGACCGGTGTCTTTCACCGTACCGACAGGAACCTGCCAGACGATTTTACCGGTTTTCAGGTTAACCGCAGACATAGTACCGAACGGTGGTTTCTGGCAAGGAATGCCCAGCGGTGACAGGAAACGCTCGCGGACTGCGCCGTAAGGCGTACCGTCCATCGGCACCATCCCCATCTCGATGCCGCTCGCGCCGGTCGGAACCTGTGCACGCGGAACCATGTAGTTCGCCAGACCCAGACGCATATCATTCACGAACATGATGGCGTTGTTCGGATCAACCGAGACGCTGCCCCAGTTCATGCCGCCCAGAGAACCCGGGAATTGCAGGGAACGATCCAGACCCGGAGGCGTGTAAACGCCTTCGTGACGCATACCTTTAAACTCGATGCGGCACAGCAACTGATCCATCGGCGTGGCGCCCCACATATCAGATTCTTTCAGCGTCTGGTTGCCGATGTTTGGCATACCGACAGAGAAAGGCTGCGTTTTGGAGTAGCGTTCGCCAGGGACGTTACCCTGCGGCACTTCACGGTTTTCCACTTTCGCGACCGGCTGGCCGGTTTCGCGGTTCAGCATGAAGATCATGCCTTGTTTGGAGGTCTGCACCAGAACCGGCGTGCTGCCACCTTTACCGTCCGGCAGGTCATACAGCAGCGGCTGAGACGGCAGGTCGAAGTCCCACAGGTCGTGATGCGTGGTCTGGAACGTCCAGCGGACTTTACCGGTTGCCACGTCGACTGCAACGACTGAAGAACTGTATTTGTCATCCAGCTCAGTACGCGTGCCGCCGAAGAAGTCTGGCGTCGCGTTACCGGTTGGCATGTAAATCAGACCCATTTTTGGATCGTATGACATGGCTGACCAGACGTTAGGTGTACCACGGGTGTAAGTCTGACCTTCCGGTGGCAATTTGGTGATGTTCGGATTACCCGGATCCCATGCCCATACCAGTGCGCCGGTATGCACGTCGAATGCACGCACCACGCCCGGAGGTTCGCCGGTAGAGAAGTTATCCGCTACGCGACCACCGACAACCACTACGTTACCCGCGACCAGCGGGGTAGAGGTTTGCTGATAGTAGCCAGGTTTGACTTCGCCCATACCGACTTTCAGGTCAACCACGCCGTTGTCACCGAAATCAGCACAAGGCTTGCCGGTGTCGGCGTTGATGGCGATCAGACGCGCATCGATGGTTGGCAGGAAAAGACGACGTTCGCAGGTAGCGCTGACGGTGCCGCCGGTAGCCGCAGGCGTTTGCGGTGCGTTAGTGGCAGGCGCGGCAGCTTCTGAAGCGGCGTTTGGCGTGGCCGGTTCAGCCGCAGGAGTTGCAGCGGGCTGTGCCGCCGGAGCCTGTGGCGCTGCGCTGCTGTTCTGGCTGCTGTTCTCGTAATAGCCCAGACCACGGCAACGCTGCCAGTTAGGTGCAGTCGAGTTGGAGTCGTAAGACCACAGCTTTTTACCGTCATCCACATTCAGGGCGATCACTTTGCTGTAAGCGGTACAGACAAACAGCTTGTCGCCGATTTGCAGCGGAGTGTTCTGGTCTTCAGCGCCGGAGCCGTTGCTCTGCGGGATATCACCGGTATGGGCAATCCACGCAACCTGAAGTTTATCCACGTTGGTTTTGTTGATCTGATCCAATGCAGCAAAACGGTCGCCAGCGGTAGTGTTACCCCAGTTTTCCCAGTTCTTCTGCTCTGCACCTTTATCTACCGGTTTCACCGGCACCTGATCATTGTCAGCGCTGATGATTGGCGTCGGCACGAAGGTATTACCGAATGCGGCAATCAAGGCAACAGCCAGCACAGCCGCCAGCGAGAAGCTAGGCCCTTTACGTGCCACCAGACCCGCGCGTGCTTTCAGCAGGGGATAAGCCAGTGCGACCAGAAATGCCAGCACGCCGAAAGTGAACAGGCGGGAGAACAGAGGCCAGAACGTGAAGCCCGCGTCCCAGACAGCCCAGATAATAGAAAGCACAAAGGCCACGGCATACAGCCATGCACCTGAAGGCTTACCTTTAAAAATCAAAATGGCGGAAACGATGAGCGCCAGACCCATCAGCAGGAAGTAAACACTTCCTCCCAATGTGGCCAGATACGCGCCACCGATACCAAGTGTCAGACCGATGACGACCATCAGCGCACTCAGCAGCCAGAGGAGCCAGGTCCACTTGCTATTTGTTGTTGGCATGATTTATCTCACTGCATAGTTGTAGATAACTGTTGATGAAAAGAGGTAACACTTAATGACCACCCGTAATTAAATGAACCAAATAGAACAATTTCGCGCAAATAGTAATACTTCTCATCGAGGTTGTGAATGTGTAACGAAGAGTTTGAATTTAGGTAAATTATTATAGATTAGATTATTATTTATGCAGAGGAATTTTATGCGTTGATTTTAAAGAATAAAATAAAGTGTGTTATTCCTTATTTTAATTAATACATAAGTGGATATACGTTTTTCATCTAAACGATAGCACCAACTGTCCGCTCATTTTTCGTCATTGATACTGAAATGTAACATTGTGGACTCATTGGTACGAATTCGGTGAACCTGACGGGAAGTTTTACAAATAGCCTTCGATTAAGGTCTTCATTTCTTTGGTGATATGTTCCACCAGACGACTTTTCGGGATCTGCGGCGGGAAAACGGCCAGATAGGCAATGCTGATATCCGGTGAAAAGGGTTTGAGAACCAGATCACTTTTATGGCTGCGGGCGGTGATGAAATCGACCACGCCTACGCCCAGGTTGTTACCTGCCATCACACAACAGTTATTGAGCGAGGTTTCGATCGGATTGTTCAGATACAAGTCGAGGCGGCTCATCACCTGATCAAGCTGTTCGCGCAACGGCGTTTTGCGTCCGGGAATAATAGGGCGGTAGCGCGTCAGATCCATCGCAGTCACCACGTCTTGTTTCGCCAGCGGATGGCGCGGCGACATCACAGCAACCGCTTTTGCCCGTGCCAGCATTTCCGCTTCCAGACCTTTCACATCCGGCTTGCCGAAAATGAACCCAACGTCGTACTGATTGCTGGTGACGACATCGGTGATATGCGTCGTGCTTTCGATGTCCAGAAACAGCGAGATATCGCCAATACTCTCAATCAGCGGCGGGAGAATATGCTCGACGCACAGCGCCGATAACGCTGCCACTGAACCAATGCGCAATACGCTGCCTTTGGAATGACGGATTTCGTCGGCGATATGTGAAATATGTTCAAGTCCGAGGTATAAACGCTCGACTTCGCGGTACAACTTGATCGCATCGTCACGCGGGATCAGCCCGCGACCGTCGCGGTCAAACAGCTTCAGATCCACGGCATATTCAAAGTCGCGGATCAACCGGCTCACCGCAGGCTGGGTAATGTTCATCATATTCGCGGCTGCGGTAATGCTACCTGTCAGGATCACTTTGTGAAAAGCTTCGACCTGACGGGGATTAATTTTCATAATATATCCTCAGGATCCATAACATTTGTTTATGGATGTAACACAAAATACAATTTTCAATTCAGAAGTCCACCCCCTAGACTCCAATTTACGATCTGACACACATTGCCTGAAAATCTAAAATAATTAAGGGTTAAATGCATGAGAAAGTCCGTTCTGGCAGGAGTGCTTTCCTCAGCACTGGCCACGCTTTTCGTTTTTAATACCATCTCTGCACAGGCTGCTGATCTAAAAATCGGCCTTGCCGCGTCAACCACTTCAATGGATCCGCAATTTTATGTCGGTGGTGCCAACAGCGCCATGGCGCGTAATATTTTTGACGGTCTGGTGAATCAGGACGAAAAACAACACATCACGCCTGCGCTCGCGGTGTCATGGAAAGTGATTAACGACACCACATGGGAATTTGCCCTGCGGCCCGGCGTGAAATTCCACGACGGCAGCGATTTCACCGCCAAAGATGTGATTGCCAGCGTGAAACGCGTGGCGCTGGCGTCGAAAAACAGCCCGAGTGCTTATACGCCGTACGTGAATGACATCGCCGATGTCACCGAAGTGAATCCTTTAACGGTGAGAATTGTCACCAAAGCGCCAACACCTCTATTACTCAATAACTTAAGTCGTGTCGCTATTTTACCGGCGCGTCTTGAAACGGTCGGATCGCAAACCCTTAATGAAGGGAAAGACGTCATCGGTACCGGCCCGTTCAAATTTGTCAGCTGGACGCCGGACGATAACGTGGTGCTGGCGCGTAACGACCAGTACTGGGGCGGCAAAGCCCAGTGGGATAACGTCACGCTGCGCGTGTTCAAAAACCCGAGCGCCCGTGTCGCCGCGATGCGTTCCGGTGATGTGGATATGATTGAAAGCGTGCCGACCGCGGACGGACGGGATCTGGGCAAACAAACCAGCCTGCATCTGGAGTCCGTTGCCGGTAACCGCATTTTGTATTTACACCCGGATCAGGATCGTGATGTGTCGCCCTTCGCCAAAGGGCCGGATGGCAGTAATCCGCTGAAAAAACGCGAAGTGCGTGAGGCGATGTCGCTGGCGATAAACCGTCAGGCGATTGTAGATCGCATTATGGACGGGCAGGGCGTTCCAGCGTCGCAGCTGGTGCCTAAAGGCTATTTCGGTTATACGCCGTCGATTGCCGCGCCGGTCTATGATCCGGCAAAAGTCAAACAACTGCTGGCGCAGGCCGGTTATCCTGACGGCTTCACGCTGACGTTCCATGCATCGAACGACCGTTATCCGAACGATTCCAAAATCGCCCAGGCGCTTGGCCAGATGTTCAGCCGTGTCGGCATTAAAACCGACGTCGTGACCATGCCGGGCAGCGTGTATTTCTCACGGGCGTCCAAACGCGATTTTAGCCTGATCATGGGCGGCGCGGCGATTGAAACCGGTGAAGCCTCCGGCGTGCTGGGGCCGTTGCTCGAAACCTTCGGGCCAAATGGCGGACAGGGCAACCGCGGACGCTACTCAAACCCAGAATTTGATAAAACACTGGCAAAAGCGCGGGAAACCCTCGACGACGGCCAGCGTGAAAAGTTGTTGCAGCAGGCCACAGAGATTGCGATGAAAGACGAAGGCACTATTCCGTTGCTGTTCCTTTCATACACCTGGGCGATGAAAACACCTTACACCTACGTTGGCCGTTCCGATGGCTATACGTTGCCGTACTTTGTGCATGAGAAACAATAAGCGCATTGTGCAGACCGAACCCAGGCGGGGAATACAGCACCAACACCAGGGCTGTACTAAAGTAGTAGTTTAAGAAAAGAGAGAGAAGCTATGACTTCTTTTAGCGGTGTGTATCCCTATCTGGTTTCGCCTGTCACTGATGGCGGCCAGATAGACAAACCAGTGTTAACAGCGCTGGTCGAACATCTGATTAACAGCGGCGTGCACGGTCTGACGCCGCTCGGCAGTACAGGTGAATTCGCTTATCTCAATGCAGAGCAACGCACGGAGATAGTGAAAACCGTCGTCGAAGCCGCTCGAGGCCGCGTTCCGGTAATCGCCGGAGTTGCAGCCACCACCATCCAGGACGCTGTCGCGCAAACCGCTCGCTACGCCGCTCTGGGTGTCGACGGTATTCTGGCGATACTTGAAGCGTATTTCCCGGTGCCCGAACAGGGCGTCGAGGATTATTTCCGTGCCATCGCGACTGCCGCAGGAAAACTGCCGGTCGTGCTGTACACCAATCCGCAGTTTCAGCGTTCTGATCTCAGCCTGCCGGTGATCGAGCGACTGAGCCACTTAGAAAACATCAACTATATTAAAGACGCCTCGACCAATACCGGCCGGTTGCTGTCGATTATCGAACGCACGCAGGGACGGATGCAGGTATTTGCCGCATCGGCGCATATTCCGGCGTGTGTGATGCTGATTGGCGGCGTGGGCTGGATGGCCGGTCCGGCATGTATTGTGCCAAAGCAAAGTCTGGCACTCTATGAGGCTGCGAAACAAGGCGACTGGAAGAAAGCGATGGAGTTGCAGCGTCCGCTTTGGCGCATCAACGAAATCTTTGCCAAATATTCGATTGCCGGTTGTATCAAAGCTGCGCTGCAATTGCAGGGCTTTGCGGTTGGCGATCCGCTGCCGCCGCAGGTGCCGTTAAACGAGGCGGCACGTCAGGAAATCGCTGAGGTTTTACGTTCCGTGGGGGCGCTGTGAAAACCATTCCGGTTATCATTGATTGCGATCCGGGCATTGATGATGCCATTGCGCTGCTCAGCGCGTTCGTTGCTCCGCAGCTGACTATTCTCGGTATCTGCACGGTGTGCGGCAATCAGCCGCTGGCGAATACCACCCGCAACGCGCTGCAAATCACTGAGCTGGGATACCGGCTGGATATTCCGGTGTTTGCCGGATGTCATCAGCCGATGCTGCGTGCGCCGATCCACGGCCAGTTTCACGGCGAAAACGGCCTTGGCAATACTGCCTTTCCCGCGCCGCAAAAATCCGCTGAATCCCTTCATGCCGTTAACTTTCTGATTAATAGCTGCGAGCAGGCGATTGCCAGCCAGCAACCGCTGACACTGTGCGTACTCGGGCCGCTGACCAATATGGCGACGGCGCTGCGCATGAAACCTGACATCGCCGCCGGTATCGGTCGCGTCGTGATAATGGGCGGCGCATACCGCGAAGCCGGTAACCGCACCATGACGTCAGAATTCAATATGCTGGCCGATCCGCATGCTGCGCATATTGTGTTTTCATCAGGTCTTAATATTACCGCGTTGCCGCTCGACGCAACGCATCAGGTGATCCTGACGCCGGAACATGTGGCGAAATTCATTAAAGTCTCAGGACGGATTTCAGCGCAACTGGGTGAGTTAATGGCGTTCTGGGACCGCAACGACGTGCGCCGTTACGGTTCACGCGGCGGGCCATTGCACGATCCGCTGGTGATTGCTTACGTGCTGGCACCGGAACTGTTCGGCACCGAAAAAGCGCGGGTATTTGTCGAGCACGACAGCGAACTGTGTATGGGTCAAACCGTCGCCGACTGGTATGGAAAGTCGGGAATGACGCCCAACGTTGAGATCGTCACACGTGTAGAAACGAACAAAGTTTTTGCGCTGTTTTACGAGCTGCTTTCACGTTATGCCGGGAAATAATCTATGAGCCAGCGCATCATTATTGACACCGATCCCGGCGTAGATGACGCCATCGCCATCTGGCTTGCACTGGCGTCCCCTGAGCTTAATGTGCTTGGTGTGACCGTGGTCGCGGGCAATGTGGCGCTGAAAAACAGCGTGCGCAACGCCTGCAAGATTGTTGCATTGTCCGGCAATACGCACATACCGGTTTTTGCCGGCGCACCCGGTCCGCTGGTGCGCGAACAGGTTTATGGCAAATATGCGCACATCGGCGCATTTAAAGATGAACTGGTGCCTGACACGGAACTGCAACCGCAGGCTGAACACGCCGTTGATTTTCTGGTGCGGACCTTACGACAGGCCGCGCAAGATAACAGCCCGATCACGGTGTGCGTCATCGGTCCGATGACCAATATCGCGCTGGCGCTGGGGATGCATCCGGACGTCGCGCGCGGCATTAAGCACATCGTCACAATGAGTTGCGCGTTTACTGCGCTCGGGCATCGTGTGCCGTGGGCGGAATTCAACGTGTATGCCGATCCTCATGCCGCCGAAAAAGTGTTTAGCAGCGGCGTACCGCTCGTCATCATGCCTCTGGACATGACCTTCCAGGCGCTGATCAGCAAAGATGATATCGATGCGTTAAAACAGGACGGCGGGTTACCGGGCGAGTCGGTAGCGGCTTTACTCAATGCATTTGACCGCAGTGACCTCAACCGGTTTGGCCGGGAAGGCGGGCCGGTACATGACGCCACCGTCGTCGCATGGCTTTTGCAACCCGGTCTGTTTGAAGGCCAGCCTGCCCGCGTGGGGGTAGAAATCTCGGGTAAAACAGCTGGTTATACTTATGCGGATTTCTGGAACAAACTGTCGACGCCGCCTAACGCCACGGTCATGCAAAAAGTGGATGAATACGGTTTTTTCAGCCTGATGCGCCGCGTTTTTTCACGATACAGCAGCCGTGATGGCGACGCACAGGCATGAGCCGTTATCTGCTGGGGCGCTTCGGACAAACATTACTGACGCTGCTGGTGATGTCGTTGCTGGTTTTCGGCGGTGTGTATCTGGTCGGTAATCCGGTGGATTTACTGCTCAGCACCACCGCGACGCCCGCCGAACGCCTGAATGTGATCCAGTCATTTGGCCTCGATAAACCGGTGTGGGAGCAATATGGCCTGTTCGTGGTCAACGCCTTGCACGGCGATATGGGCAACTCCTTTATCTACAATCAGCCCGCGCTGCACCTGATTTTTCAGCGTATGCCCGCCACGCTCGAGCTGGCGCTGGTAGCCTTTATTCTGGCGCTGGTGATTGGCATTCCGCTCGGCGTGTATGCCGGTTTGCGCCCTGATGGCTGGTTATCGAAGTCGATCATGACCGTTTCAATCTTAGGCTTCAGCCTGCCGACGTTCTGGATTGGCCTGATGATGATCATGCTGTTCAGCGTCAAACTGGGCGTTCTTCCGGCCTCCGGACGCGGCGCGACGGTGGACGTTTTCGGCGTTCCGCTCAGCCTGTTTACCGCCGATGGGCTCGCGCATCTGATCCTGCCCGCCTTCAATCTGGCGTTGTTCAAAATCTCGCTGATCATCCGCCTGACGCGAGCCGGTGTGCTTGAATGCCTGCAACAGGATTTCATCCGTTTTGCCCGCGCCAAGGGCTTATCTGAAAGCCGCATCGTGCTGGTTCACGTCCTGAAAAATACCCTGATCCCGCTGATTACCGTCATCGGCCTTGAACTGGGTTCGCTGATTGCTTTCGCCGTGGTTACCGAAACCATTTACGCCTGGCCGGGCATGGGCAAGCTGATCATTGATTCTATCGCCGTGCTGGATCGTCCGGTGATCCTGGCCTACCTGATGATAACTGTGGTGATGTTCAGCCTGATTAACCTGCTGGTGGATGTGCTGTATGTGCTGGTGGATCCGCGCGTCCGGCTGGGGGGCGAGAACTGATGGCGTCTGATTCCGTTCACTCGCGCAGCACCGTTCAGGGCAAACCGCATTCGGCGTTTTACAACACTGCGCGTGCGCTGCTGCGCAATAAATTCTCATTGTGCGGTCTGATCATTTTAGGCATCGCCATTGTGCTCTCCGTGCTGGCACCGTGGATTTCGCCGCAAAATCCGTATGATTTAGCGCAGCTCGATATCATGGATGGCCGCCTGAAACCGGGCTCCGCCAGCCTGAGCGGGATGATTTACTGGCTGGGCACCGACGATCAGGGGCGCGATTTACTCAGTGCCATTTTGTACGGCACGCGCACCAGCCTGCTGGTCGGCGTTTCCAGCGCGGTGATTGCGCTGACCCTGGGCGCGGCACTGGGACTGATCAGCGCCTACGCCGGTGGCAAAACGGACGCGCTGATCATGCGCATTGTCGATATCCAGCTGAGCTTTCCGCCGATACTGATTGCGCTGATTTTACTGGCGGTGCTCGGGCAGGGTGTCGATAAAATCATTCTGGCGCTGGTGGTCACGCAATGGGCGTATTACGCACGCACCATTCGTGGCTCGGCATTGCTCGAACGTCGCCGCAGCTACGTGGACGCTGCGCGCAGCATGGCGCTTTCCAGTCCGCGCATTCTGTTCCGCCATATTCTGCCCAACTGCCTGCCGCCGCTGATTGTGGTGGCGACCATGCGCATTGCTTACGCCATCATGCTTGAAGCCACGTTGTCGTTTCTTGGCATCGGTCTGCCGGTCACCGAACCGTCGCTCGGCCTGCTGATCGCCAACGGCTTTGATTATCTGATGTCCGGTGATTACTGGATAAGCTTCTTCCCCGGCGTCACGCTGCTGGTGCTGATCGTCGCCATCAACTTAGTCGGTGACGCCCTGCGCGACATCCTCAACCCGCGGAATAAGGATTGATGATGCACAACCCGGTTTTACAGGTCGATAAGCTGAATACCGCGTTTTCCGTGGACGGCGAATGGCTGAATGTGGTGCGGGATCTGTCCTTCTCGATTGGCCCGAAAGAAACGCTGGCGCTGGTGGGTGAATCCGGGTCCGGTAAAAGTGTCACGGCGATGTCCGTCATGCGTTTGCTGGATGAAAAACAGACCCGTTATTCCGGCCGCATCCGGTTTGACGGCCAGGATTTACTGAGCCTGAACCGTGCGCAGATGCAAAGCATTCGCGGTAACCGTATCGGCATGATTTTTCAGGAGCCGATGACCAGCCTGAATCCGGTGCTGAAAATCGGCGTGCAAATTACCGAAGTGTTGAAACGGCATCGCGGCATGGACGATAAAACCGCCCGCGCCGAGGCCGTGCGCCTGCTGGAAAAAGTGCGTATTCCGGCCGCTACCTCGCGGCTGAATGAATATCCGCTGAGCTTTTCCGGCGGTATGCGTCAGCGCGTGGTGATCGCCATCGCGCTGGCCTGTAACCCGCGTTTGCTGATTGCAGATGAACCCACGACCGCGCTGGATGTCACTATTCAGGCGCAAATTCTGGCGCTGATTAAATCGTTGCAGGAAGAAGAGGGCATGTCGGTTCTGTTCATCACGCACGATATGGGCGTGGTGGCGGAAGTGGCAGATCGCACGCTGGTGATGCACCGTGGCGAGGCCGTGGAACAGGCGACCACGCGGGAAATCTTTCATCTGCCCAAACATCCTTACACGCGCGCATTACTTTCTGCGGTGCCGCGACTGGGCGCGATGAAGGGAATAACGTTGCCGAAACGCTTCCCTCTCACTGACATGCAAACCGGCGAACCGCAGCCGGTGGCGGAGTCTGTCGATACGCTGCGCACCGGTCAGCCGGTACTGGAGGTCAAAAATCTGGTGACGCGTTTTGATGTGAAATCCGGCCTGCTGCGCCGGGTTTCTACCCGGGTACATGCGGTGGAAGACCTGTCATTCTGCCTGCAACAGGGCGAAACGCTTTCACTGGTCGGCGAATCCGGCTGCGGGAAATCCACCACCGGACGCACGATTTTACGCCTCACCGAAGCCACCTCCGGTGACGTGCTGATTGCCGGACAAGACATCCGCCGGGCGGACAGCGCACGGCTGGCGGAAATCCGCACCCAGGCGCAGATGATTTTTCAGGATCCGTACGAAAGCCTGAACCCGAGAATGCGTATCGGCCAGGCGATTGCCGAACCGATGATAAGCCTCGGGCTGCATGATGCACAAAGCGCGAAGCATCGCGTGTCGCAACTGCTGGAACAGGTGGGATTGCAAAGCACTATGGCGACGCGATTCCCGCATCAGTTTTCCGGCGGACAGCGGCAGCGCATCTGCATTGCCCGTGCGCTAGCGCTGGAACCGAAAATGATCATCGCCGATGAGGCCGTGTCAGCGCTGGATGTGTCGGTCAAAGCGCAGGTGATCAATCTGATGCTCGATCTTCAGCAGGAACTTGGCCTTTCGTATCTGTTTATCTCACACGATATGGCCGTCGTTGAGCGCATCAGCCACCGTGTGGCGGTCATGTATCTGGGCGAAATTGTGGAAATCGGTTCGCGTGCCGACGTCTTCGATAATCCGCAGCACGCGTATACCCGTAAACTGCTGGCCGCCGTGCCGGTGCCTGATCCGGATGTTCACCGTAAACGCACTGTGGTGCCGGAAGAACTCGCCAGCCCGCTGCGTCCGGCCACCTATGAGCCGCCGGCGCGTCATTACCGCGAAGTCAGTGACGGGCATTTCGTGCAGCTATGATTGCGATTTGTCCAGCTGTCGCCAGCGCCTGAACCACGAATGCCGGACCGGATGCACCAGCGCGTGCAAGGCCCGTGCGTAATCAAGCATCAGACCCGGCGTCCATGCCATGGTGGTGGCACGTTTTCTTAGCTGGGCGGCAATCCACAACTCAGGCATAAAAAATAACTTCAGGAAATGCAGCCAGCCTCCGCGGCTGGAAATAACGCCCTCAAGCGCGGCTTCAAGGCCGTAAGCCACGCTGCTGGAGCAGTTGCGCCAGGTCAGGTTGTAAATCACCAGCTGGCGATAACTATCCCAGAACTGCTGCAACGCCTGCGCGTTAAAATCACTGAACACAATTTTGCGGTCTGAATCACACCAGCCCGCGGCCTCGCTGACATAACTCTTCTGGAAAAGCCCCGGTACGTTGTTTTCCTGAATGGCTTTCAGAGTATTGAAAAACTCGGCGGGGGAACGCTCAATATCGACCGCCGGATAAAGGCTGATGTAAAGATCCGGCGGCATTTCCAGCGCGGCATGGCCGGTAGAAATCACCCCATGCACGTCTACGGCGGCGATATAACGGTTGAATACCGGGCGCGGAACCGGGGAGTTCGCCGCAGAGCCTTCCGGTGTCCAGATATGCACAATCAGCGCACCTTCAGAACGGCTATTCACCGAAACCGGCGGGATGACGGGGATCAGGCCGGGCGGCGCCATCAGGGCGGAAAGCGTGACGCCATCCCGCATTTTAAAGGCGCGGTAGGCCAGAGGAATGCACTGGATCCCCCCGAGGATCATGATCATACCGACAAACTGTGAAATCGTGCCGTGGTGATGGGTGGGATAGGGAAGAAACAAAAACAGGGCAAAAATCAGCTGCGCAACGCCGCTGAAAAACACCTGACGCCAGCGGTCATACCGCACCACCCAGGCCGACGCCATGACAAAAAGACCGGTGATGAAAAAGGCGAAACCAAACAAAATCGCCAGCAGCAGATTACTGCTGTCACGACCTGAAAGGATCAGCACGGCGATAAAGCAAAATATGCCGCCCTTAAAATAGAACACTGACTTCTTCGCCCCGGCGGCACCTCCGGCCAGAAAGAGCGTCACCAGACTTTCTGCCAGCAGGATCAGACCGAAGACATGAAAAGGAAAGTAGCGCATTCCTTCCAGACCATCCATAAAAACAGTCACGCCCAGTCCGCCCCATAACACGCCAATGATGGCCAGAACCGGCGCGGATTTACGCACAAAATTGGCACCCATCAACAACAGCGCAAGTTGCAGCATCGTTTACGCCTCCCTGACCGTGCGGGTGAATGCCCGGTTGGGCAATTCTTCTGACCAGGAGCCAATAATCACCACACCTTCCGGTTGCGGCAGGCCGGTCAGTTTCGTTTCCTGAAGCTGTATTTTTATTGCCGGTGAGAGCCGGAGCAGGAAAGAGAACGTGTCTGTTACGCTGCCGCCGTGGCTGATCGTTTCCCAGCGGGCGCGCATTCGTTTTTGATCGTCAGGTGAAAGCAGGGCCAGAAGCTGATCCACATGATGGATCTTCAGAAGATGTTGCGTAAGCGATGTTGATGAAGTCTGGTCCCAGGTGAGACGGCCGCTGTGCGGGATCAGATAATATGAGGACACCATGCCCGGCACATGCCGCTTAAGCACGTACACAAAATTCAGCAGCAGGGCCGTACCTGAGAGATAGCACTGCGCCAGCAACAGCGGTTCTCCCGTTCGTAAGCCCGGAATAAACAGCGGACCAAGACGGTGCCAGGAGCAATAGATGACAATCACACAAAAGGTGAGAAAGGAGAGCGCACCGGGCCGGTTACCACTGACAACCGGGATGGCAATCATAATCATGACCGGGATGCAGGCCAGGATAAAATGTAGCGCTTCGCTGCGGGCATCACCAAAAGGCTGACTGAAAACCCAGGCAGCGCTGAGACATAACGCTATCCATAATCCGCCGCCAGTCAGGCATTTACGCAGAACAAAGGGTTCCGCCTTCCAGAATAAGCCCATGATAATGGTGGTCAGTAAAATGGTGCCGACCACATTCGCTGACCACCAGATCCACAGCGTCTGAACAAAATTGATATTGTGACGAAACAGCACCCATCCCGCACCAGCAGCGGCGGCGAAGGCGCTGATTACCACAGTGGCGCACAGCCAGATCACCACGTTATACAGCATGTCATCCGGGCGCCTGAAGCGCCGCACAAACCAGGCGACGGCGAAATCATTCCCGAGTGAAATCACCGAATGCACCAGCGAAGTCTCAAGCGAGTGCCGCATCGTGACATCCAGAATCGTACGCACGATTAACAGCCCAACAAACAGAGGCGGCCAGAACCGGCGCGGTGTTAGCAGAAACGCGGCAACGGCCAGGCCGGCAGGAAACCAGACAAACGAAACCCGGCTCGCGGGATCATCCAGAAACAGAGAGATGTACCCGAGGGAAAAATAGAGCAGGCACCAAACCAGCAGTTGCAGACAGAATTTAGCAGGAGACACAGTGACCTCGGGGCAGATTCCACGCGTTGAGTTGTAGCTAAAGCGTAGAACAAATGGATCCTGCTGAGAGGATTTTAGAATACTGGGATCCTGTTACACGAATTAGTTACAACATACTTATATGTGGAGGAATTTTCTGATCGGCGTTATCTGTATGTGCCTTTTTCGTTTGAGACTCCGCACGCCTCTGCAGCCCGCATCGCAGGCGGGGACTGGCTTATCTGCATGGCGGATAAGAAATACCCTAACAGTCATTATGAAAATGCCTTGACCCTGTGATAGTGATCACGTTTATTACGTTCTAATTACAAAACAACATACCCGAAATAATTCGAATTGCAGGAAGGCGGCAAGCGAGTGAATCCCGATGAGCTTACTAAAGTAAGTGATTCGGGTGAGCAAGTGCAGCCAACGCATCTGCAATTCGAAGAATGAAGGGGATAAGGATAATAAATGACTGAGTGCTCATCGCTGGACACCCGGCCAGAAACCTCTGCTTTCCGCCGCTGGCTGGCGGTATTCTCACTGGCCTGCGGCACATTCGCGCTGGTTAATACCGAATTTCTGCCGATCGGATTACTTTCGCCGATCGCGCAATCTCTGGGTGTCACTGAAGGTCATGCCGGGCTGGCGGTGATGCTGCCTGGTTTAGTGGCGGCAATTTCTGCGCCGCTTATCATGCTGTTTGCCCGCAAAATGGACCGTCGCAACTTGCTGTTGCTGCTTTCCGCGACGGTCATTGTGGCTAACGGTATTGCCGTGATGGCGAACTCATTCAACATTTTGCTGATCGGACGCATTATTCTGGGCGTCGGCGTGGGGGGCTTCTGGTCGTTTGCTATTCCCTCCGGGCGGCGGCTGGTGTCCGAAGAGCAGGGCGCACGCGCTATTTCGCTGATCACCGCAGGCGTGGCAGTCGGCACGGTTGCGGGCGTTCCGGCGGGCGCGTTTATCGGCGATCTGTTTGGCTGGCGCATGGCATTTACCCTCAATGCCGTGCTGGCGCTGGTCTTCTTCGTATTGCAATGGCTGGCGCTGCCGTCGTTGCCCGCGCAGCAATCTATCGGCCTGCGCGCGATGCTGGGCGTCACTAAAGTCGCGGGGATCCGTTACGCGCTTATCATCGGCATCTTCATGGCGGGCGGTCATTTTGCGGCCTATACCTACCTCGAACCCTGGCTGCGGTTCAATCTGCATCTTTCCGCCAGTGATATCTCGTTGTTGCTGATGGGCTACGGTGTTGCCGGGCTGGTGGGTACGCTGACGACTGAAATCAGTGTTCGCGAGTTCGGTGTAAAGAGAGCGTTTATGCTCAATATGCTGCTGCTGAGTGTTTCTGTGCTGGTGTTGTCGCTGTTCCAGGTGCCGTTAGCGCTGGCCTGTGCGCTGGTCATCTTGTGGGGATTAGCGTTTGGCGCGCTGCCGGTGTGCCTGAATATCTGGACGTATCAGGCGTCGCCTGCGCTTTTCGAAACCGGTTCGGCGCTGCTGGTATGTGTCTTCCAGACCTCGCTGGCGCTTGGCGCGTTGTCTGGCGGGATCCTCGCAGACAATTCGGGCGTGAGCAGCGCCTTCCTGCTTGGCGGTGTGCTGACATTGCTGGCGGGAATCACGATCTTCCTCTCCCGTCCGCAGCCTGTGACGTTGCACGGTGCTTCAGAATGATCGGATAACGATCAGGAAATCTTTCCACATTTGAAATTTCTGCCCTTTCAAAGCCCGTATATTGCGGGCTTTGTTTATTTCTGGCGGGTTTGCATTAGGTTATTTCTTTTTCGTATTTGCCGCGCGGGAAGCGATTTGAAACACTGTCGGCTTAACAGTCTGTTTCAACTTGAAAATTTATTCACGGAAAGAGTAAACCTTATGCGCACAATATTAAAATTATCTGTTCTGGCCTTATCTCTGGCGGGCGTTCTGGCGCTGACTGCCTGTGATCAACAATCTAATGAGAATCACATCAAGGTCGGGATCAGTGCCGGTATCGATCAGCAGATGTGGGAAACCATCAAAAAAACGGCCAAAGACAAATACAATCTGGATGTCGAAGTGGTGACATTCACCGATTTCGTATTGCCTAATTCCGCGCTAAGCAGCGGCGATATCGACGTTAACTCCTTCCAGCATCGCCCTTATCTGGATAAACAAATCAAAGAGCGTGGCTATAAGCTGGTGGAAGTGGGTAAAACGTTCGTTTATCCGATTGCCGGTTACTCGCGCAAAATTAAATCCATCGACCAGTTGAGTGATAACGCGCAGGTGGCTGTGCCTAACGATCCGACGAACCTTGGCCGCTCATTGTTACTGCTGCAAAAAGTCGGGTTGATCAAACTGAAAGAGGGCACAGGTTTACTGCCGACGTCGCTGGATATTATCGAGAATCCAAAACATCTGAAGATTGTTGAGATCGAAGCGCCTCAGCTGACCCGCGCTATTGACGATGACAAAATCGAGCTGGCGATCATCAATACCACCTATTCAGGCCAGGTCGGACTTACGCCGGGTAAAAACGGGCTCTTTGTGGAAGATAAAGATTCACCTTACGTGAATATCATTGTGGCGCGTGAAGATAACAAAGACAGTCAGGCGGTGAAAGAACTGGTGGAAGCCTATCAGACTGACGCCACTGTCAAAGCGGCAGATGCTATTTATCACGGCGATGCGGTGAAAGGCTGGTAATGGCTATCTGGTAAGGCGGGAATCATTGAATCCTGAGATTGTGGAATCTCAGGATTCAATGTTGGAATCTTTTAGATATCGTTGAGCATCTGAGAACGCTGATTCATGTTATTGAACACGGCGCTTTTAACACGGGCACAGATAAGGGTTTGCTTGTCTTTTAATTCGAGAGCAAACATTTCTTTAGAGTCTTTGTTGATCAGCGAAGCATTAGTTTTATAAACGGCATACGCCTCATTGAGCTGATTAAATTGCTGCTTGTAGACATTGAAAGCATTTTTATCCAGCGTCTGAAGTGCTTTGAACTCAGTGTAGCAACGGGAGTTAAGTGCAGACTGATCCTGCTCGGCGTTTTTAACTGTTTGTTGTTGCGCACATCCGCTTAAAAATGCGGCAGCGACAACGACAGACATCCACGCAAAATGCTTATTCATTATGGCCGGTTCCTTCATCCGATAATTCTCAGTAATTTCCGACTACTATATTCAGAATCTTACATAATTGGAAATTATGATTATGGCTAATCAATACATTCATACGCATGATTCCGGCCATCCCCGAGGAAGGACTATTCCAGCCTGAGTTTCAGCCATTCACAGGCAGTCAAAAAGGCCGCCAGTGGCAGCCAAAGGCAGGAAGCAAAACGGGATCAGCAAACGCCGAAATCGCCTTCTTCGTGATACAGGCTCACGGTATCCGCTTTCACTTCAATTTCCGTTGCGCCGAAGTCGTCCTGACGCGTACACCACAGGGTGTCGCCTTCAACACGCTGTACGACCAGTTTCGGGCCGCCGGTTTTGGACTGAACGATATCTTGGGGTTCAAACATATTTTTTCCTCTGTTTTCAATGACGTTGTAATGATGGAAAAACGTGCCCGCAGGCCGCATAGCCGCGCCATCCTCGCGAAACACGGATCTGAAGCTATACTTAAAGTGAATGTAATACAAACAGGAGGAAAACATGACCATTCATAAGAAAGGGCAAGCGCATTGGGAAGGTGACATTAAACACGGTAAAGGTCACATCTCTTCTGAGAGCGGCGCGCTGAAGGACCAGCCTTATGGTTTCAACACCCGTTTTGAAGGAAAACCCGGTACCAACCCGGAAGAATTAATAGCAGCAGCGCATTCTGCCTGCTTCTCAATGGCACTTTCGCTGATGCTAGGCGAAGCAGGGCACACGCCAGAAAGCATTGATACTGTCGCAGATGTTTCACTGGATAAAGTGGATGGCGGCTTTGCGATCACTAAAATCGCGCTCGACAGCAAAGTGAAATTGCCGGGTATCGATAAAGACACATTCGACGAAATCATCAAAAAAGCTAAAGCCGGTTGCCCGGTTTCTAAAGTACTGAACGCGGAAATCACGCTGACGTATCAGCTAGAAAATTGATGAAAGACTGAAGTTTTGAATCTGAAAGCCACGCGAAGTTTGCGTGGTTTTTTTTGCTTCTGGTAACACTCAGGAATCATATGACGGGATGAAATTAGTGCCAGAGCAGATGCCGGGGCACATCCTGGGACTGATTGAGGATACGGATAACTATAATCACCAGCTCTGACACGAGAAAGAAAACTACGTGCTTTTCAACGGGAAGTGAATATAGAGAGTCTCCTAACTCCGGCCTTTTGATTCCTACTTCATATGTGGCAATTAACTCAAAAATATCAGAAATTCGTCCGATATATTCGTCGGCCTTAAGAAGGCCAAACTGTTCCTGGCTATAGAATCAGAGGTTTTCCAGGTCCTCAGTCGCTCTGGGCGTTAAATTAATCTCTTTCCGTTTGATCATTTTTTCCTTTCACTCGTTGCAGGAACGAATCCTTATCCCATCCTTGTGGCGTTCCGCTATTGATACCTTCAGCCAGCAGGGCACGTAGCGTGTGCAAGTGAGATTCGGCCTGCTTTTCACGCAGAAGTCGCAATGCGTCGCGCAGTACTTCACTTTGAGTTCTGTAATCTCCAGATTGCACAAGAGAATCAATGAACTCGCGCAGTTCATCACCCAAATCAACCGTCATTGTTCTGGCCATTATCACCTCATGTAAGATTTAATCTTACAACGAGTATAGTTTATCCATTATTGCTTACCAGCGGATATTTTCACTTTCTGCGCTGGCTTCACAATATAGTGTTTTTCGTTAAACCTTCGAGCCTTCCTTTCCCATTCTCCGGTACGCCTCGCAAAACGCCTGTCCCCGGTTTGACAAAAATCCCCTCTCTGCCATTACTTGATCATTCCCAAAAACCGAATGCTGCCGCACAGGATTCGGTTTTTTAATGCGATGAGAGAGCCGTTATGCTGACACTGCGCCAGATCCGCCATTTTATTGCCGTTGCAGAAACCGGATCGATATCCGCTGCCGCACAGGCCTCTTTTGTTTCACAGTCCTCGCTGACACAGGCGATTCAGCAACTTGAGACGGAAACCGAGGCGCGGCTGTTTGACCGCCATGCCAAAGGGATGACGCTGACCCATCAGGGGCATCAGTTTTTACGCCAGTCATATCTTATTCTGGCCACCGTTGATAACGCCAAACGCAGCCTGCAAATGGGTACCGAAAATGTCACCGGTCAGCTGACGCTGGGCGTGACCAGCCTGGTGGCCGGATACTTTCTGGTGGATTTACTCAAACAATTCAACGCCTATTACCCGAATGTCGATGTCAAAGTGGTCGAGGATGAACGCCAGTATATCGAGCACCTGCTGGTCAGCGGCGAGATCGACATCGGTGTGCTGATCCTCTCAAATCTGGAAGATCGTGACGCGCTGCAAACCGAGGTTCTGACCCATTCTTCTTACCGTCTGTGGCTGCCGCCGTTGCATCCGCTGCTGGAGCGGGAAAGTATTTCTCTGGCGGATATTGCCAATGAACCGCTGATCCAGCTCAACGTGGATGAGATGGAAAAACACGCGCAGCGGCTGTGGGCGCGGGCCGGACTCAAGCCCAATATTGCGATGAAAACCGCGTCGACCGAGGCGGTGCGCAGTCTGGTGGCTGCCGGGTTGGGCGTATCAGTACAGCCGGACATGGCTTACCGGGCCTGGTCACTGGAAGGGAATATGATCGAGGCCAGCAAGCTTGAGGATTCCATCGAACCGCTGGACATCGGACTGGCATGGCGTCGCGGCAGTGCGCGGCCTGAACTGGTGACGCCGTTTCTGACGATCGCCCGCGAAAACAGCGCCAAAAGAAAACCGTCATAACCGGAGCATTCGTTTTTTCCGAACGCAGCCTTCAGTAATTGCTATTTGTTGCCCTCAGAGAAATTACCTAATGTGAATTAGCAGTTTTGTTACTAGCTAATAACATTTTTGTTAATTCCCTATGACTGACTTCTCTGAGGGGCAGTACGATGTCGGATGCAGAATTTGTTGCCAGTTTCTCTGATAAACACGCGATCAACGGCGACCTTCTGCATGGCGAGGGCGCAACGCAGAGTATTTTTAATCCTGCGACTGGCGACATCATTGCAGAAGTGGCGGAAACGTCACTGGCGCAGGTCGATATGGCCGTTAACGCCGCCAGTCAGGCATTTGCCCGCTGGTCACGTACCACGCCTGCCGAACGCGCCACTCTCCTTTTACGCATTGCCGATGCTATCGAAAAGCAGGCGCCGCAGCTGGCGCGTCTTGAAGCCTTAAACTGCGGCAAACCGCTGCATCAGGCGCTGAATGACGATCTGCCAGCCGCCGTGGATGTCTTCCGTTTTTTCGCCGGTGCTGTCCGGTGTCAGCAGGGGCAATTGGCCGGAGAATACCTGCCCGGTCATACCTCCATGGTGCGCCGTGACCCGCTTGGCGTTGTCGCTTCTATCGCCCCGTGGAATTATCCGCTGATGATGTCAGCGTGGAAAATCGCACCGGCGCTGGCCGCCGGAAACACCGTCGTTTTCAAGCCTTCCGAACATACTCCCCTGACCATTCTTGCCTTACTGCCTGCTTTGCAGGACATCCTGCCGCCGGGCGTGCTCAACGTGATCACCGGCAGCGGAGAAAGCGTCGGCAACGCACTGGTCAGCCATTCTCACGTTCGTTTGATCTCCCTGACCGGCGATATCGTCACCGGTCAGAGGATTTTGCAGGCGGCGGTCAAAACCGTAAAACGCACCCATCTTGAGCTGGGCGGTAAAGCGCCGGTAATTGTGTGTAATGACGCGGATATTGACGATGTGGTCCACGCCGTCAGCACCTGGGGCTACTACAACGCCGGACAGGATTGCACCTCCGCCTGCCGCGTTTATGCGCAGGCCGGGATCTACGAACGTCTGGTGGAAAAACTGGGCGACGCCATTGCTCAGTTGCCGTTCGCCAAAAAGAATGACAGCGAAAACTTTATGGGACCGCTCATCAGTGCCAGACAGCGTGACCGCGTATCCAGCTTTGTCGAGCGGGCGCTGAGTCAGCCGCATATCGAGCGGATTACCGGCGCGGCATCCCATTCCGGTTCCGGTTTTTATTACCAGCCGACGCTGCTGGCGGGCTGTCTGCAAAGTGATGAAATCGTCCAGCGCGAAGTGTTCGGGCCGGTGGTCAGCGTGACGCGTTTTGACTCGCTTGAGCAGGTCGTCAGCTGGGCCAACGAATCTGAATACGGACTGGCTTCCTCAGTCTGGACACAAAATATCGACCTCGCCATGCAGATTTCCTCGCATCTGCAATATGGCACCACGTGGATTAACACCCACTTTTCCCTGGTCAGTGAAATGCCGCACGGCGGACTGAAACGCTCCGGCTACGGCAACGATCTTTCCAGTTATTCCTTACAGGACTACAGCGTAGTCAGACACATCATGGCGAAGTTCAAACCTCAATTCTAAAAACAACATTTACGACGACAGGACAGGAGTAAGCGATGAATAAGAACAAAGGTGTTTACGCTTTATCTGCTATTTGTTTGGGCCTGCTGAGTTTCTTAAATAGCGCGCTGGCCGCCGACGCACCCACCAGTATTGGCAAAGGCGAAGGCCAGTTAAATATTGTTGCGTGGCCGGGGTATATCGAGCGCGGCGAAAGTGACAAAAACTATGACTGGGTGACGCAGTTCGAAAAACAAACCAGCTGCAAAGTGAATGTGAAAACCGCGGCGACGTCCGATGAAATGGTCAGCCTGATGGCGAAGGGCGGCTATGACCTGGTGACGGCGTCCGGCGACGCATCGCTGCGTCTGATTTACGGTAAACGCGTGCAGCCGATCAACCCTGCGCTGATCCCTAACTGGAAAAACGTCGATCCGCGCCTGACCAAAGGCGCATGGTTTAACGTTGGCGGCAAAGTTTACGGCACGCCATACCAGTGGGGGCCGAACCTGCTGATGTACAACACCAAAACATTCCCGACACCGCCGGACAGCTGGGCGGTGATTTTTGTCCCGCAAAATCTGCCAGATGGCAAACCGAATCAGGGACGCGTTCAGGCCTATGACGGTCCGATCGCCATTGCCGATGCCGCCCTGTACCTGAAAAGTACCCAGCCAGATCTCAAAATTGAAGACCCGTATCAGCTCAATGAAACCCAGTATCAGGCCGTGCTGAAACTGCTGCGCGCCCAGCATCCGCTGATCCACCGTTACTGGCACGACGCCTCCGTGCAGATGAGCGATTTCAAAAACGAAGGTGTGGTCGCCAGTTCCTCATGGCCGTATCAGGCCAACTCACTGAAAGGCGAGAAGCAGCCGATTGCCACCGTGTTTCCGAAAGAAGGCGTTACCGGCTGGGCGGATACCACCATGCTGGCGGCGGATTCCGAACATCCGAACTGCGCCTATCAGTGGATGAACTGGTCGCTTGAACCGAAAGTGCAGGGCGACGTCGCCGCCTGGTTTGGTTCTGTGCCTGCGGTTCCGGCGGGTTGTAAAGCCAGCCCGTTGTTAGGCGCAGAAGGCTGTCAGACCAACGGCTTCGATAAATTCGCGTCGATTTCATTCTGGAAAACGCCACAGTCCGAAGGCGGCAAGTTCGTTCCATACAGTAAATGGACACAGGACTATATCGCCATTATGGGCGGCCGTTAATACGCGGCATCCTTTGCGCCGCAGATGCGTTGGCTGCACTCTCTCACCCGAATCACTGACCTGTGTCAGCTCATCGGGATTCGTGAGTTTGCCGCCTTCCTGCGACTCAAATGATTTTTGCGTATTCCAGTGGAATTGGTTTTTTCAAAAATGAAACCCCGGGAGCTAACTATGCCCGCCGTACAATTTATTAATGTTTCCCGAATATTCGGGGAAACCAAAGCCGTCGATAATGTGTCGATCGATATTCAGGACGGCGAATTCTTTTCCATGCTTGGGCCTTCGGGTTCGGGTAAAACCACCTGCCTGCGCCTGATTGCCGGGTTTGAAACGCTGTCATCCGGTTCCATCCGCATTCATGGCAAAGAGGCCACAAAACTCGCGCCTTATGAGCGGGATGTGAATACCGTCTTTCAGGATTACGCGCTGTTTCCGCACATGACCGTGCTGGAGAACGTTGCGTATGGCCTGATGGTGAAAGGCGTGGGCAAAAAAGAACGCAATATCCGCGCGATGGAAGCGCTGGAACGGGTGGCGCTCGGTTTTACTGCGGCGCGCAAACCGGCGTTTTTGTCGGGCGGTCAGCGTCAGCGCGTGGCTCTGGCGCGTGCGCTGGTCAATCAGCCCAGCGTTCTGCTGCTCGATGAACCGCTCGGCGCGCTCGATCTCAAACTGCGAGAGCAGATGCAGGGCGAGCTGAAAAAACTGCAACGCGAACTGGGCATTACCTTCATTTTCGTCACGCATGATCAGAGTGAAGCGCTGTCGATGTCAGACCGCGTGGCGGTGTTTAACAACGGGCGCATCGAGCAGGTGGATTCACCGCGCGAGCTGTATCTCAGTCCGCGTACGGCGTTTGTTGCGCAGTTTGTCGGTACCGCCAATGTGCTCAACTCCGATCTCTCCCTCAGGCTCACCGGCCTTGCCGGCAGCCGTTCGATTCGTCCGGAACATATCCGCCTGACGCCGCAACCGCAAGCCGACAGCAATATCGTGCAGGTCAGCGCCATCCTGAAAGATATCCATTTTCAGGGGGCGGCGACGCGCTACGAACTGGCGCTGGATGGCGGTGAGCGGCTGTTTGTCAGTGAACCGAATAATCTGGCGGCCAGCCTGCAAACCCACTTCCAGACCGGGCAACCGGTGGTGGCGTGCTGGAACCGGGACGCCATGGTGGCGCTGCTTGAGGGTTAAACGATGGATATCAGTATGACTCCTTACGAGAAGCGGGCGCGGCGTGGCCGGGCGCTGATCACTTTCCTGCATCATCGCCCCGGATTTTATCTGGCGCTGCTGCTGGTTCCGCCGCTGTTGTGGTTCGGTGCCATCTATTTAGGTTCGTTGTTTGCGCTGCTGTGGCAGGGTTTGTATACCTTCGACGATTTCACCATGACGGTGTCTTCGACGCTGACCACGGCGAATCTGCGCGCGCTGTTTGATCCGGTTAACGCCGACATCATTATCCGCACGGTGAGCATGGCGCTGCTGGTGTCGTTTTTCAGCGCGGTGCTGGCGTTTCCGATTGCTTATTACATGGCGCGCTACATTACGGGCAAGAAAAAAGCTTTCTTCTATGTCGCGATCATGTTGCCAATGTGGGCGAGTTACATCGTCAAAGCCTATGCGTGGACGCTGCTGCTTTCCAAAGGTGGCGTACTGCAATGGTTCCTAGAACATCTCGGGCTGGAACCGCTGCTGACCGCGATGCTGAGTCTGCCGGGTATCGGCGGCAATACGCTGTCAACGTCGGGGATCGGGCGCTTCTGGGTGTTCGTGTACATCTGGCTGCCGTTTATGATTTTGCCGATCCAGGCAGCGCTTGAACGTCTCCCGCCGTCCCTGATCCAGGCATCCGAAGATCTGGGCGCGAAACCCTGGCAGACGTTGCGCTATGTCATCTTCCCGCTGGCGGTGCCGGGTATTGCCGCGGGTTCGATTTTCACCTTCTCCCTGACGCTCGGCGATTACATCATCCCGCAACTGGTGGGGCCGCCGGGGTATTACATCGGCAATATGGTGTATTCCCAGCAGGGGTCGATTGGCAATATGCCGATGGCGGCGGCGTTCACGCTGGTGCCGATTGTGCTGATTGCTGTTTATCTGTCGATGGTTAAACGACTGGGAGCTTTCGATGCACTCTAAACGCGCACCCTGGTTACTCAAACTGTCCGCATGGGGCGGGCTGGTTTTCCTGCATTTCCCGCTGCTGATCATCGCGGTTTACGCCTTTAACACCGAAGACGCAGCCTTCAGTTTTCCGCCAAAAGGTTTCACGCTGCACTGGTTCGCGGTGGCGGCGGGGAGACATGACATTCTCGACGCCGTCTGGCTCTCGGTGCAAATCGCCTGTTACGCCACGGTGATTGCGATGGTGCTGGGCACGCTGGCAGCAGCGGCGCTGTACCGGCGCAATTTCTACGGCAAAAACAGTATCACCTTGCTGTTCATGCTGCCGATTGCCTTGCCGGGGATCATCACCGGGCTGGCACTGCTCAACGCGTTTCACGCCGCACAAATCGAACCGGGCATGCTGACCATCGTTATCGGTCATGCCACGTTCTGCATGGTGATTATTTATAACAACGTCATCGCCCGTTTCCGTCGCATCACCCACAGCCTGATTGAGGCATCGATGGATTTAGGCGCCGACGGCTGGCAGACCTTCCGCTACATCATTTTACCCAACCTGAGCACCGCGCTGCTGGCGGGCGGAATGCTGGCGTTTGCGCTGTCTTTCGATGAAATCATCGTCACTACCTTCACCGCCGGACACGAGCGCACGCTGCCTATCTGGCTGCTCAATCAGCTGGGACGTCCGCGCGAAGTGCCGGTCACCAATGTGGTGGCGCTGTGCCTGATGGTACTGACCATGATCCCGATTTTGGGCGCATGGTATCTGACAAGAAACGGGTCTGATGTGGCCGGTGACGGCAAATAATAAGGAAAAAATAATGCAAACAAACATGCTGATTAATGGTGAGCTGGTTGCCGGAGAAGGGACATCGTTGCCGGTTTACAACCCGCATAACGGGCAGGAAATAGTGCGACTGGCGCAGGCCAGCGAGCAGCAGACCAAACAGGCTGTCGATCTGGCGCACAAAGCTTTTACCGAATGGGGGCAAACCACGCCGAAAACCCGTGCTGAGTTGTTACTGGCGCTGGCCGATCGCATTGAAGAAAATGCTGAAGCCCTCGCGAAACTCGAATCGCTGAACTGCGGCAAACCTTTTCATCTGGCGCTGGGCGATGAGATCCCTGCGGTAGCTGATGTGTTTCGTTACTTTGCCGGTGCCAGCCGTTGCCTGAACGGACTGGCCAGCGGCGAGTATCTGACCGGTCATACTTCCATGATCCGCCGTGATCCGCTGGGAGTTATTGCCTCTATCGCGCCGTGGAATTATCCGCTGATGATGGCTGCCTGGAAAATTGCTCCGGCGCTGGCGGCGGGCAACTGTGTGGTGATCAAACCTTCTGAAATCACGCCGCTGACGGCGCTGAAGCTGGGAGAACTGGCGCAGGATTTGTTCCCGGCGGGTGTGCTGAATGTGTTGTTTGGCGACGGTCAGAGGGTGGGTAACGCGCTGACGCATCACGATAAAGTGCGGATGATTTCCCTGACCGGCTCGGTCGCAACCGGCGAGCAAATTGTTGCGCAGGCCACCAGCGGCATCAAACGCACGCATATGGAACTCGGTGGCAAAGCGCCGGTGATCGTGTTTGATGACGCGGATATCGATCAGGTGGTGGAAGGCGTGCGCACGTTCGGTTTCTACAACGCCGGACAAGACTGCACCGCGGCCTGTCGACTCTATGTGCAAAAAGGGGTTTATTCGCGGCTGGTCAACGCGCTGGGCGAAGCGGTTTCTACGATCAAACTTGGGACAGATGAAAGCGCAGAAATGGGGCCGCTGGTATCGGCTGCGCATTTAGAACGGGTGGAAGGTTTCGTGCAACGCGCAAAACAGCAGGCGCATATTCAGGTTGTCACCGGCGGCGAACGCGTGCGCGGCGAAGGCTATTATTTCCAGCCTACCGTGCTGGCGGGAGCGCGTCAGGAAGATGAAATCGTGCAGCGAGAAGTGTTCGGGCCGGTGGTCAGCATCACCGAATTCGACACCGAAGAGCAGGTTCTCGACTGGGCAAATGAATCGAATTACGGGCTGGCTTCGTCGGTCTGGACGCAAAACATCGGTCGCGCCCATCGCCTCAGCGCCCGTCTGCAATACGGTTGTACCTGGGTGAATACGCATTTCATGCTGGTCAGCGAAATGCCGCACGGCGGACAAAAGCAATCCGGCTACGGCAAAGATATGTCGATGTACGGACTGGAAGATTACACGGCAATCCGGCATGTGATGATAAAACACTAGCATCCGGCTTCGGCAGATTTACAGGGCTGGCGGCGTTCCCGCCAGCTTATTTTCACATCAAATCTTTTTCGCCAGCAGCGTCGCAAAGCGCAGCTTATAGCGGTTACCGTTTTCGTCGCGTTTATGCAACTCGCCGACGTCTTCGTTGTACTTCACGATTTCCCAGCCACGGTAATACTCGCGCAGTTCTTCAGGCTGGAAGGTGAACGGGAAGGGCAACGGGCACGGGAAATCCGGGCTGTCCATCGCGGCGACAATCAGGTTGTAGCCTCCGGTTTTCGTCGCAGCGTGCATGTCCTGAATAATATGCGGGATGCTGTCGCGTTGCAGAAACATCATCACTACCGTTGAAAAGATAAAATCATATTCACCGCTGAAACGATGCGTGTTCAGATCCTGCTCGCTTATATGAATATTTTGCAGGGATTCTGCGGCAATAATGTCATGCACTTTTGCGACGCTCATCGCATTGTTGTCCCAGCCGGTGACATCAAAGCCTTTCAGGTTGAGATACAGCGAGTTACGTCCGCTGCCACACCCTAGATCCAGCGCTTTGCCCGGCTGCACGTAATTTGCTGCGTTGAGAATTTCAGAATGGGTACGGGTAAGACCGTACTTTTCAGTGTAATAGTCTTCTGGTGCGAGGTGTTGTGTCATTCGCGGATTTCCTGAATAGTGAATCGTATACCCGCGATTATCCTCTAAAATAGCGTGCGCGCACCATGACTCTTAATGGGGTCAGCGGGTTATGCGGTGATCCGTCTGCCGGTAAAGGTAACTGCCGGTGCCATGTACCGGATCACCTTCAAAACCGACTTTTTGCATGCCGATTTTCTCCAGCACACGCTGCGAAGCCAGATGATTTTCGCGCACGGTGGCTGAGATCCGCTCAACATGCAGTTTCTCGAAACCTGCGTTCAACGATGCGCTGGCAAACTCCGTTGCCAGCCCTTTTCCCCACGCGATGGTCGCAAAGCGATAGCCGAGAAATACCCGGTGATTTTCGTAGCCTTCGCGAACTCCCAGCCCACCGAAGCCGATAATCTCATCCGGCTTATGACTCAACGTTATCGCCCAATGGCCGAAACCGTGTTCCGGCCATTCCTGTAACCAGCCGCTAAGTTTTTCCTTCGCTGCCGCCATGTCTTTGAGCGGACCGCGCGGATTAAACAGATTAGTTTGCGGATCGCCGTAAATAGCAAAAAATGAACCGATGTCATCAGCCTCGACAGGCCGGAGCAACAACCGCGATGTTTCGAGGATCATAGTCAGCGTTTTCCTTCTGTTAGCTGAAGTAAATCTTAGACTGAGCAGGAAACTCCGCCATCTGTTTTTGCAAAAAATCAATAAACCGCCGCACCTTTTCAGGGACATGGCGGGTGTTGGGATAGAGCGCGAAAATGCCCTGTGTCGGGAATCGGTGATCGGGCAGCAAATGGCATAAACGCTGTGCATCGATTTCCGGTTGCACCAGCCAGTCGGGCAGCAGGGCGACGCCTGTGCCAGCCAGCGCAAAAGCTAACAACGCCGACGCGCTGTCGGCGGTCACGGCCGGAGGCGAAGAAACACGAAACGGAATTTGCTCCCCACGGGTACGGGTTACCGGCCAGCTCATTGGCAGCGGCAAACGGCTGTGCGCAATCCATGAAGCCTGGGCCAGCTGCTCCGGTGTTTGAATACTTCCTGATTGTTGCAAATATGCCGCAGAGGCTACCGGCAGGATTTCAAAACTCCCCAGCGTGGCGGCGTGGTGACTGGAATCGGCTAACTGACCGAGGCGGATCGCCAGATCGAAGCGTCCGGAAATCAGGTCATCGTGATTCGAGGACGCAACGTGCTGAATGCGTAATTGCGGATGCAGTGCAGAGAACGCCGCCAGCGCCGGAACCACCACGCGTGCACCGTATTCCGGCGTACTGGTGATCCGCAGTTGTCCGCTCAGACCGCCGTGTTCCCGGCGCACGTCATCCAGTACCGATTCGGCTTCCTGCAATAAATCCTGACAGCGCTGATAAAAGCGTTCGCCCGATTCAGTCAGTGCCAGTCGTCGTGTGCTGCGGGTCAGCAATGCGACGCCGGTTTCACTCTCAAGCTGCTTTATGTTGAAACTGACCACCGCTTTGGTCAGCCCGAGCGAAGCCGCCGCGCCAGTAAAACTGCCTGCGTTAACCACCGCGACGAAAATCTCCAGCCGCTGTAAATTCAGCATTTCCTGCGTCCTGATTGTCAAAATATCTTTGACAGTGTAACTGCGCCGCGCCCGTTTATCCCGGACAATATCTTCGTTAGATTGCACGCCTTAACTGATTGTGGATGAGTGCAGATGAGTCACAGAGCGCGGGTTGCCGCGGTGTATTTGCTCGGTTTTTTCGTTGATCTGATCAACATGTTTATCGCTAACGTGGCGTATCCCGGCATCGCACGTCAGTTTGATGCACCGGTCAGCGCGCTGGCGTGGGTCAGTACCGGATATATTCTCGGGCTGACGCTGGTTATCCCGCTCAGTCGCTGGCTGGCCGCACGTTTCGGGGCGCGCCGGATTTTCATCCTTTCACTGACGATTTTTATGCTTGCCTCTGTTGGCGCAGCAAGCGCCGGAAATCTGACCACGCTGATTGCCTGGCGTATTGTGCAGGGGCTGGGCGGCGGATTATTGATCCCGCTCGGGCAGACGCTGACGTACGCGCTGTACCGCAGCCACGAACGTGCCAGACTTTCGGCGGTGATCATGCTGGTCGGGCTGATGGCACCGGCGCTTTCTCCGGCCATCGGCGGCATTATCGTGGACAGTTTCAGCTGGCGCTGGGTGTTTATTGCCAGTCTGCCTCTGGCGCTGCTGGCCTGGGTTCTGGCACTGCGCTGGCTGCCACAAACGGCGCGGGAACCGGCGGAGCGGTTTGATGTGAAGGGATTTGCGCTGCTTAACGGCGGGCTGACGCTGGTGTTATGGGGGCTGACGTCGCTGGGTGAAAGCAGTGAATGGCTGAGCGGCAGCGCATTTTTGCTGGCGGGCGCAGGGCTGATGGCGATGTTTGTTAGCGTCTCCCGAAAACAGCCTGAGCCTTTACTGGATCTGACGTTGATGAAAGATCCGCTGCTGCGCACCGGCATGCTGGTTTATCAGTGGGTTCCCGGCGTGTTTACCGGCGTCAGCCTGATCGCGATGCTGTATCTGCAAAATGAACATCATTTCTCGGCAACGCAGTCGGGAGGGCTGATGTTGCCCTGGTCGCTGGCGTCGCTTGCTGCCATCAGTTTTACCGGCAAAATGTTTAACCGGCTCGGGCCGCGGGCGCTGTTTATTCCCGGCTGTCTGATACACGGCGCAGGTATTGGCTTGCTGGCGCTGCTCAGTGTGTTTCCCGCAGCACCGTGGCTGGCGATCGCCGCGTTCACGCTGATGGGTGCGGGCAGCAGTTTGTGCAGCAGCACGGCGCAAAGTGGCGCGTTTTTACATATTCAGACGGAGAAACTGGCCGATGCCAGCGCGGTGTGGAACATCAACCGCCAGCTGAGCTTTTGCCTCGGCGTGACGCTGGTCAGCGTGATGCTCAATATTTTGCAGATTTACCTCCCGCAATCTGCGTTCAGGCTGGCGTTCATTTTTGCCGCCGCCAGCGTTATTGTTCCGGTCATGCTGTGTCTGCGGTTGCCGGGCCGGGAAATTGTGCAGGAACTGCATCAGCAGGAACTTCAAAAGGAAAGAAGATGAATCGTTTTGTGAAAGAAGTGTTTGATGCGCATGTGTTAATTCAGCGCTGGTTTACAGACTCCGCCGCGCCTGAGCAGGTTTGTGATGAACTGCTGGCGCGGTTTAGTCCGGCCTATTCGATGGTAACTATCACCGGCCACCGGCTGGATCATCCGGCGTTATGTGCTTTTTTCAGGGCGCAGCGGGGCGCGAAAAGCGGGCTGAAGATTGAGGTCGAAAAGCCGGTGCTGATTGCTGAAAGTGAAAAAGGCGCGGTCGTTGCGTATCAGGAACGCCAGCAGTTGCCCGGCCAGCCGGAAACGCTGCGTTATTCGACGGTGTTGTTTGTGGTGGATGCAGAAGGGAAAATTCTGTGGCGTCATTTGCATGAAACGCCAGCCGCCTGATCGCGTATAAAAAAACGGCCTTCCGCGAGGAAAGCCGTTGTAGCCTGCAAAAGTGATTACTTCGTCAGGGTTTTTCTGACTTCGCTGACATCTTTTGCGGTCACTGCCGGAGCATTGTTGCTCCAGCCCTGACGGATAAAGGTCGACAGTTGTGCCGCTTCTTCGTCCGTCAGACGTTTAGCAAAGCCCGGCATCACCAGCGTAGACGGTGCGCGCGCGGTGGACGGTTGCTGTGCGCCCGCCAAAATGGTGTGAATTAATCCGGTCGGATCTTTGGCATTCACAATCGTTGCCTGATCCAGCTGCGGGAACACGCCCGGTGCGCCTTTACCTGTCACGAAGTGACATGCACCGCAGTTATCCAGATACAAACGCTCGCCTTCGCTGAGATTTTTCGCCGCTGTCAGTTTGGCTTCGGTCGCGCTGGCTTTCTGCGTGTCCTCTGCCGGAACCGGCGGATTGCCGCCCAGGAATTTGATGTAGGCCGCGATGGCTTTCAGGTCGTCATCGGTCATGTGGGCAGTACTGTTTTCCACCACAGACGTCATTTCGCCGCCAACCGCCGCTTTGTCATTACGCCCTTTGCCCAGATAATCGACGATCTCCTGTTCATTCCAGTGCGCGACGCCGCGCAGGGAAGGGACGTCCCAGTTATTCAGGCTGCCGCCCGCCAGGAAATCAGAGTCGCTGCTGTCCAGCGCTTTCTCGTTCATACCGAAACCGCGCGGAGTATGGCAACTGCCGCAGTGACCGAGACTTTCCACCAGATACGCGCCGCGGTTTACCTGCTCAGAAGCCCCCCCGATTGGCTTGAAAGGCTTATCCGAGGCAAACGCCCAGTTCCAGAAACGCATCCCCCAGCGCTGACTGAACGGGAAACTCAGATCCGTTTCCGGTGGCTGTTCCGCGCTCGGTTTTACGCCCTGCATAAAGTAAACGTAAAGCGCGTGCATATCTTCATCGTTGATTTTGGCGTAATCCGGATAAGGCATCGCCGGATACAAACGGGTGCCGTCAGGCAGAACGCCTTTACGCACCGCATCAGAGAACTGTGCTTCGGTATAACCGCCAATGCCGTGGTCTTTATCTGGCGTAATGTTGGTGGAATAAATGGTGCCCAGATTAGAGTTGATCGCCAGTCCACCGGAAAACGCCGGTTTGCCCGCGACTGTATGACACGCGCCGCAGTCGCCCAGACGCGCCACATATTCGCCCTGTTTGATCAGCGCTGCGTTATCGGATTTTGTATTGGTATCCGCCTGCGCATTCGCCATAAAACCTGCTCCCAGCAGCAGAGCATTAGCGATAAATAAACTTTTGAGTTTCATCCTGTTCATCTCCGCTTATGCCTGAACCAGTGGACCAGGGTTTTTCAGGTACTGATCTTTAATCGCCTGCGCCGCCATCAGGGTGATCGCGCCGATGGTGTCCGTCGGGTTGGCCTGGAAGTTTTGCGGGAACGCATTACCGCCCGGCACAAACACGTTATGCACATCCCAGCTTTGCAGGAACTTGTTCAGCGCCGAGGTTTTCGGGTTATCGCCCATCACCGCGCCGCCCACGTTATGCGTGGAAACGTACTTGGTCAGGTCAAAATGCGCGTCCATCGGCAGGAAGCTTTCGCTGTAGCTGTCCGGGTTCAGCTCTTTGGTGATATTGCCGACGATGCCTTTCAGGTATTGCTGCAATTTGAGTTCGTTCTGTTTCCAGTCGAAGGTCATGCGCAGCAGCGGATAGCCGTATTCGTCTTTGTAGTTCGGATCGAGATCCAGATAAATGTCGCGGTAAGACTGGCAGGTTGTCGTGATGCTGATTTTCATCGAATGGCCGTACCATTCTTCCATCCCTTCTTTCCAGCCGGTGCCCCACGCAGGCGTGCCTTTTGGCAGCGAGGTGCTGATTGGCGTGCCGGTGGCCTGAGAACTGTGGATTTTCGCGCCGCCGATGAAACCTAAAGAAGGGCCGTCGAAGTTGCCCGGAGAGATGTCGTTGAACATCTGGCCGGTAGCGCCTGCGGTGGCGAACGGGTTGAAGTTTTTTTCTTTGAAGAACAGCGTCGAGCCGCCGTTACTCAGGAACGCGTAGTTACGGCCAATCACGCCTTCTTCAGTGATCGGGTTGTATGGTTTGCCGATCCCGGACAGCAGCATCAGGCGCACGTTACAGAACTGGAAGCTGCTCAGCACCACGATTTTTGCCGGCTGGAAGCATTCGTTGCCGTCTGCATCCATGTAGATCACGCCTTTGGCGGTTTTCTTATCATCGTGCAATTCGACTTTCAGCACGTTGGCGTGGACTTCATAAGAGAAGTTATCCATGCGTTTCAGTGCGTCCATCACGGCGGTTTGCGGTGAAGCTTTCGAGTAGTTCAGGCACGGATATTTACTGCAATAACCGCAGTAGTTACACGGCGCAATCTGGTTGCCGTAAGGGTTGGTCCACGCGCGGGATACGCAGGCCGACGGGTTCGGGAACGGGTGATAGCCCATTTTTTTGGTGACTTCAGCAAACATGCTGCTGTTGAGTGTATCTTCCAGCGCTGGCAGCGGGTAAGGCTCGGAGCGCGGGCCTTCGAACGGGTCACCGCCTTCCATAATCTGACCGCGCAGGTTACCGGTTTTACCGGACTGGCCACAGATATGCTCAAATTTAGTGTAATACGGCTCGATTTCGTCCCACGTGAACGGGAAGTCCATGATCCGCATATCTTCCTGCAGGATGCCCGGCTTGTAGGCTTCGTCGGCGTAGGTTTTGAGTTTTAAATCGGTCGGCGTCGGGCGGATCAGAACCGCCGTCCAGTGCAGACCAGAACCACCGACGCCGGTACCCGGCGCAAACGCGCCCCATTTACGGGTCGGCAGGGCGGTTTCACTCATGTTGTAACGCACGGTGACCGCGGCTTCAGCCGGCGTCGCCATGACTTTGTTACGCACCGCGTAGGCGTATTCGTCCGCCGGTTTCGGGTATGCAAATTCTTCGTAGCCGCGATCGCCGCCGCGTTCGAGGGCGCGAACGGTCAGGCCTGCCATTGCCAGCTCGATACTCATCAGCGAGCCAGCCCAGCCTAGGCCGACAACAACGACGTCGACTTCTGGTTTAGTTACTTTTGCCATCTTAAATCCTGTCAGTCATCAGAAAAGGGGAATTAGGGCGCCGCAATCAGGCACGCGCGCCTTGCAGGCTCACTGGCCCCAGCGGATACGGGACGTTGTGCTGCTTAACCCACTCGGTGAAACTGGCGCGAGCGCCGGGGAATCCGATGGCGATCCACGCCTTCATCCCTTTGTTTCCGCCGTAGATCGGATCTGCCAGATAACCGTGTTTGGTGTCTGAAAGCAGTTCGCTGAAGAATTGCGAAGCGACGAGATTCTCTTCGCCTGCGTCCGCAAACTTAATGCCGTTTTTCTGAAGCTGCGTCAGTACGTTGTCTTTGTCCTGATCGTTAAGCTCATGGAAGGCTTTCTGATGATTTTGCTGACACCAGCTGTTCGCGATACGAATGCCGGTTTTGTAGATTTGCTGCGGACGGAACGGGATCTGATATCCCATCGTCGCCGGTGCATGTACGTTGAACGGGCCCTGCATGTAAATTTCTTCACCGAAATCACCGTGCATTTGCTGATCGATAAAAATCGGCACGTTGGTTTCGAGTGCGCCCGGCGCTTTACCTTTGCCGCCAGCAGGGATCAGACGGTCAGCGGCGGCCATAATAAATTGCCACTCATCGGCGCTGAAAAATATCGGTTTATAATCGAGCAAATCCGGGGCAGCCATTTCCGCAGCTTGTGCCGCTGACAGCCCTTTCATCATGATGGTCCCGACAGGCAAAGCCATCAGCGACCCAAGTAAAAACTTGCGACGGGTTGTTTTTTTTTGAAGGAGCATAGAATTACGACTCTCACATACCTGATGTTAAGTTTGGGTTAATTATTATTATTTTTGGGTACAAGCCGATAATATCACCGCTACATTTAAAATAAATGAATAAATTCCACATGAACTATGAGGTGGGAAATATCTTAATGATCTCAACAGGATTAATTTGAATTAAAAGTCATAATAATCAATAGGATATACTGTTATCTGATTATTGCAGATGAGAAGAGGAATAGCATTGTTTATCAAAGTCTTCTTTATAATTCCATTGGCTGAATTTAGTTCAATCTAATTCCGCATTGAAAGCTTCTGTTATTTGTTGTTATGAATGTTAGCTAACATTTTTAACAAATAGGAATGGGTTTCAATTAGGGTGATATCTATTTGTGGGACAAAAGTGAAGTTGAAATAAGCTACAAGTTAACCATTCCCCGGCAAAGAGAGGGTGAAGATGATTAACGACAACCTCCAATGAGGCTACCCGTTCACTTTAATCCAAAAAGGGATCCGGGAATGTGCTATCTCCGACTTTGTGCAAGGGGATAGCCGCTAACCCCGTGTTTAACTCCCGTAGAGACTCAGGGGGGCAAAATGATATCTTAGATCGCTGCGTTTTAATGTTATGGAAAACCCGCACAATGTTAATGAAACTCCCTTCACGTCGCGTCGCCATTTTTGCTGCGGTGATGCTTACTGTTCTTATCATCGTCTCCTTGTTCTTCCTGCGCAGCGCGCCGGTCCCGGAGTATGTCACGGCTCCGGTGCGTAAAGGGGATATTGAAAATACCGTACTGGCTACCGGCCGAATCGATGCGATTGAGCGCGTTAACGTCGGTGCTCAGGTCTCAGGCCAGGTAAAATCGCTGAAAGTTAAGCCTGGCGATCAGGTCATTAAAGGGCAACCGATAGCTGACATTGACGATGTGCCGCAGCGTAATGATTTGCGCACCGCAGAAGCCGCACTCAACGTGGTCAAAGCCGATCTGCAAGCCAAGCAGGCGCTCTTAAAACAGGCTGAACTCCGTTACAAACGGCAGCGGCAGATGCTTAACCAAGAAGCCAGCTCACGTGAAGATTTTGAGTCCGCAGAAGCCACGCTGGCTACCACGCGTGCGGAGCTACTGTCGCTTAACGCGCGTCTGGTGCAGGCGCAGATCGAGGTGGATAAGAAAAAGGTCGACCTGAGCTATACACGTGTCGTCGCGCCGATGGACGGCATCGTTATCGCAGTAGTGACCCAGCAAGGGCAGACGGTTAACTCCAGCCAAAGTGCACCGACAATTATCAAACTTGCACGACTGGATGTGATGACCATTAAGGCGCAGATCTCTGAGGCCGATATCACCCGTATTTTCATCGGCCAAAAAGCGCGCTTCACCATTTTCTCGGAACCTGACAAAGAGTATGACGCGATACTGCGCACCGTTGAACTGGCGCCGGAATCGGTAATGAAAGACGACACCCTTGCCAGCAGCAGTTCGGCATCAGGCTCAGGTACCTCGAATGCGTCCGTCTACTACAACGCGCTGCTGGACGTGCCCAATCCGGAAAACCGGCTGCGAATTGCCATGACTGCTCAGGTCACGCTGCTTGCCGGTGAAGGTAAAAATACGCTTCTGGTGCCCATTCAGGCGGTGCATAAAGCAGATGGCAATAAGCAGCAGGTGCAGGTTTTGACAAGTAACGGCAAGCTTGAAACCCGACAGGTAAAAACCGGAATAACCAACAGCGTGGATATTGAGATCCTTGATGGCGTGAAAGTCGGGGAAAAGGTGGTGCTGTCGCAGCCGGGTGAAAAAGCACCTGGGGATGGGTTCGTGCTGTGAGCAATATTATTGAGCTTAACGGTATTAGCCGTACCTACCGTAATGGTGGCCAGACGCTTACCGTCCTCAAAGAGGTGAGTCTGACGATCGCGGCAGGTGAACTGGTGGCGATTATCGGCGCATCAGGGTCGGGTAAATCGACCCTGATGAACATCATGGGTTGCCTTGATGTCCCCGACAGCGGGAATTATTACATCGGCGGGCAAAATGCTGCCCAGCTTTCACCGGATGAGCTTGCAAGAATACGCCGGGAACATATCGGCTTTATCTTCCAGCGCTATCATTTGATGCCAGACCTCAGCGCACTGGGCAATGTTGAGATCCCTGCCATTTACGCCAACAGCGGGCGTGACCAGCGTCGGCTGCGAGCCGCAGCACTGCTGGGCAGGCTCGGGCTGGAAGGGCGGGAGCATCATAAACCCGGTGAACTTTCCGGCGGTCAGCAACAGCGTGTCAGTATTGCCCGCTCGCTGATTAATGGCGGAGAGATAATTCTGGCGGACGAACCGACCGGTGCGCTGGATTCACAGTCAGGGCAGGAAGTGCTGGCCATCCTCAGCGAACTTCACCAGCGGGGTCATACCGTGGTGATAGTGACCCACGACATGAAGGTGGCGCAACATGCTCAGCGGATTATCGAACTGCGCGACGGCGAAATTATCTCAGACAGCGGCAGCCGCCTGACCGCGACAGAAAAACTGCCGCCTGCCAACAGGAACCGGCAAAGTCGTTGGCAAAGTTTTCTCGATCGTACACGTGAATCGCTGGGAATGGCGCTGAAAGCGATGAACGCACACCGTTTACGCACAACCTTAACCATGACCGGAATTATTTTCGGCATCGCTGCCGTGGTCACGGTGGTGGCGCTCGGTGAAGGGGCGAAGCAGCGGACGCTGGAGAATATTAAAGATCTGGGCACCAACGTAGTGAGCATTTATCCCGGGAGCGATTTCTTCGACGACAGCGCCGAAAGCATTCGTACGCTGGTGCCAGCAGATGCTGCAGCACTGGCGAAGCAGGGGTTTATTGACAGCGTAAGCCCGGAAGTCAGTGCCTCAGACACCATTCGTTTTCGCGGAAAATCCGCAACCGCCTCAATCAATGGCGTTGGGCGAGATCACTTCCGCGTTAATGGCATCGAGATTTTGCAGGGGGCAACGTTCAGGGACGATCGTAACGCCCTGCAGGAAGTGATCATCGATGAAAATGCCCGCATAGCGTTATTTGATGAGGCGGGGTTAAAGGCGCTGGGACAAATTGTATTCCTCGGTTCCGTACCAGCACGCGTTGTGGGCATCGCTAAGAGTAATAACCGTAGTTATGCACCCAACCGTATTACCGTGTGGATGCCCTACAGTACGGTAATGTACCGAATGGCAGGTAAACCGGTACTGACCAGCATCAGCGTCCGGCTGAAGGACAATGTGGCTAACGAGGCCGCTGTCAGTGCTATATCTCAGCTGTTGACCCAGCGTCACCGCGTAAAAGACTTCCAGCTTTATAATTTTGAACAGATAAGAAAATCCATCGAAAGTACTTCGATGACTTTCAGCATTTTGATTCTTATGGTTGCCTGCATCTCACTGATGATCGGCAGTATTGGGGTGATGAACATCATGCTGGTGTCCGTTACCGAACGTACCCATGAAATTGGCGTGCGGATGGCGGTGGGAGCGCGTCGAAGCGATATCATGCAGCAATTTATGATTGAGGCCGTCCTGGTGTGCCTGATAGGGGGGGCATTAGGCATCGCGCTGTCGTATGCCGCAGGCGCTCTTTTCACCGCACTGGCAGGCGGAATGTTTACCGCCATCTATTCCTGGCAGGCTGCTGCCGCCGCATTTGTCTGTTCAACAATCATTGGCATGATCTTCGGTTATCTCCCCGCCCGCAAGGCGGCAAGGATGGATCCGGTCGCTTCACTGGCCAGCGAGTAACCTATGAAAATATTATCACCTTTGGCTTTATGCCTCGCCGCCACGCTCAGCGCAGGCTGCGCAAACTTACTCAAAAGCGACTATCACGCGCCTGCCGTAGAGTATCCGGCCAGCTGGTATCACGACGATGCCGACGGGGAGTCCGCACCGTTTGACTGGAACGCGTTTAATGACCCCCTGCTGGATAGCTGGTTACGCCAGGTGATGGCAAGCAATAATGACGTGGCTTTAGCCGTGTTAAGGATGTACCGGGCAAGGCTTGACGCCGAGAGAGTGGGCATTGCAAGCGATCCGGGGTTAAAAGGGACCCTGGGCGTGGACAGCAGAAAACCACTTACCGGCGCATCAGGCTGGGAAAAGGGCAGTTCCGCCACCCTGAATACCAGTTATGAACTGGATCTGTGGGGCAAAATGGCCCGGCAGCGAGATGCCGCGGTTTGGGCAAGTCAGGCCACAGAAGAGGATCTGCGTGCAGCACGCCTGACCTTGCTCTCAGAGGCCAGTGACAACTACTGGCGCATTGGTTTTATTAACCAACAGATAAGCGTCCTTCAGCAGAGCATCGGTTATGCAAAAGAAACGCTACGCCTGGCGATGGCTCGCTACCACGCGGGTGGTGCTTCATCACTTGATGTGGTTGATGCCCGGCAAAGCTTGCTGACCCAGGAAAACAGACTCACCGGGCTGCAGCGTGAACGTTTGCAGGCGTTGAATCAGCAGGCGGTATTGCTGGGTACCGCGCCAGGCAGCCCCGTGGCTGAACCGATGACGTTGCCAAAAGGGAGAATGCCCGCGGTTAATGCGAACATTCCGGCCAGCGTGCTGAGACACCGACCCGATATCAGTGCTAAAGAGTGGCGGGTGCGTGAAGCTCTGGCCACCGTTGATATCAGGCGCACCGAATTCTATCCCGCTTTCAGTCTGACCGGTTCTCTGGGTACCAGCAGCAGCTCGCTGATGGCGTTCCTGCAAAATCCTGTCGGTTCCGTTGGCGCCAACCTGACACTGCCGTTTCTCGAGTGGAGGCAACAGGGCGTGGATGTAAAAATTGCCCGCAACGACTACGAACAGCGATTACTGGAGTTTAAGCAGTCGCTTTATAAAGCGATGAGCAGTATTGAAGACGAGCTGTCCCTGCGTAACCAGTTACTGGCGCAGGAAAAAAGGCTGCATGAAGGACTTGAACTGGCAAGGGAGTCTGAGCGACTGAACGAAGTACGATATCGCCAGGGCGCTGTGCCGGTCTCATTTTGGCTTGATGCTCAGGAGAAGCGCCGCCAGGCGGAGCTATCACTGGATGAAAACCGCTTTAATCAGTTCCAAAATCTGGCGAAAATCTATCTGGAATTCGGGGGTTCGGCGACGTTCCCATAAATACGGATAACTCATTTCTTAATAGGATGGAACGGTCCCCCGTGGGTATATCCATTTAAACGGCAGAGCCCGGATGGGTGATTGATGCGATTCCCCTTTGTCTCGCGGGTCGCTGACGCATAGCGCCCGGCGGATATCCATTGATGCGCTTAAAAGCTCTGCTAAACGCTGCCTGTGAGGCATAACCGAGGCGAAGAGCAACGGTGTCAATTGAGATCTTATCGTGAATAATCCAGTGACTTGCGATGCGCATTCGCACCTCCCTTGCATAGCGCTGGGGAGGTATGCCGATGATTGATTTGAAGCGTTCAGCAAAAACAGAACGTGACACATGCGACTGTGCAGCGAGCTCTGCAACAGACCACTCCCGACTCGTATCGCGATGAATGGCCAGAATAGCACGGGCGAGTCGGGGATCACGTAACGCAGCGATCAGGCCAGCGGCGTTCTCGCTGCCGTTTTCGATCCATCCACGCACAATCATGGCGGCCGCCACTTCTGCGAGGCGTGCCAGAATGCCCGCAAATCCTGCGCGTCCGGAACAGATTTCAAATTTCATCGCGCCCAATATAGGAACCAGTCCCGGATAGACCTGTTCATTTGCCTCAACCACTATGGCTTGCGGCATCAGTTTACCAAGCCCCTGCATTCCACCAAGATCGAACTCCATACAGCCATAAAACAGAACCGTGCTGGGTGTCGGATGCGAACTCGGACAAGTATTGATTCCGCTGACGGCCTCGCCCAAAGGCGCAGAGCCTAACGTGTCGATATGTTGAAATGAACAGCTGACATCCGATAAAAGCTGATGCTCCTCACCCTGCGGCATGAATACCAAGCTTCCGGCTTTCAATTCGTGCAACGTACCGTCGTGTGTGCGAAGCAGAGCAGTGCCCATAGCGATGTAATGAAAATAGGCATGTCCCGGTCTGTTGCTAAAACCGACGCCAAATTCAGAGCCAGTCTGTAAACGGCGATACTGCACGCCACGCAGGCGCATTTCCAGCAGCAGTTCACTGATGAGCTCGGATGACAGGGCAAAATGTTTATTCACAGGCATAACCGGCGTTTTGGGTAAAAAATCAGGATGTGGCATCATAGATCGTCCAGCTGCTCAACTCTAGACTTGGTGTTGTGATTTTTTCCCAGGAAGAGTGTGTTATGAGAAATGAAGCTACTGTAGCTGTATCCGCGAGTTTGAATAGCTCGGAACCCAAAGAATCCGCATGGATGGCCGTTATTTCACTGACGATGGGCGTGTTTGGCTTGCTGACTGCGGAGTATCTTCCTGCCAGCCTGTTGACACCCATGGCCGCCGATCTCGGTGTGACCGAAGCTCTGGCTGGTCAGTCTGTAACGGTAACGGCGGTGGTGGCCCTGTTTGCGGGTCTGATGGTTCCCCGCCTGACGCGTAATTATGATCGCCGAAATGTTTTGCTGGGTTTTACCGTGCTGATGATTGCCTCCAACCTGCTTGTCGCACTTTCATCCAGTCTGGCTGTTCTGTTAGTCATGCGCATTTTGCTGGGCATCGCGCTGGGAGGTTTCTGGAGTATGGCTGCTGCCGTGGCGTTGCGACTGGTCCCGGCTAAAAGCGTTCCGCGTGCTCTCTCCATTATTTTTAGCGGTATTGCTGTCGGTACTGTGGTTTCGATCCCGCTGGGGAGCTATTTAGGTGGGCTTTATGGCTGGCGTAGTGCTTTTATCGCTGCAACCGCACTCGGCGTGCTGACACTGATCTTTCAACTGTTTACCCTTCCTGGAATGGCGCCGCGTAGAATGACGATAACGGCATCTGTCATGGATTTACTCCGCCGCCCAGGCATTGCGATGGGAATGACGGGGTGTGTGATCGCCCATACGGGTCAGTATGCGCTGTTTACCTATATTCGCCCGGCGCTTGAAAATATTGCCCAACTCGATGTGGATCGTTTGTCATTGATACTGCTTGGATTTGGCATCGCTAATTTTATCGGTACGCTGCTGGCCGGGTGGCTGATGGAGAGAAGCCTGCGTCTTACCCTGATAATCATGCCAGCACTTGTCGGTTTCGCGGCATTAAGCATGATTTTGCTGCCACTGGAGGAAGAGGGATTGATGTTTTTCGTCGCGTTGTGGGGGATGGCATTTGGTGGCGTACCGGTTGCGTGGTCAAACTGGGTAGCGCGTTCGGTTCCCGATCAGGCTGAAACCGCTGGCGGCATGGTCGTCGCAGCCGTTCAGTCCTCAATTGCTGCGGGTGCTGCGTTGGGAGGATTACTCTTTGGTATCAGCGGTGTAACAGGTGTTTTCATCACCGCCGGTTGCATCATGTTTTTTGCCACGCTCGTTATTGGACTAAAGGTGAGGGTCGCGCTGACCTGACCACCAGACCAGGTAGCGAGTGAAGGGAAACGTATCAATTAAGCCTGGTTATTGGGTGGTGGTCCCCACCCCTAAGCTAAGAGTGGGGGACTGTTAATGTCTGCCCCCAAGATCGCGGTCACCTGATGTGCCGCGAATCATCCGGGTGAGTTCTTCGCAGCGGATGATCTTTCCAGATGACAACGTGAAGCGGGCAAAAACTTCAAATTCACAGTGTTCACCCTGAATTTTTGCTGCGTTGACATGATGGTGTGTAAACACCGTCTGATCCTCCGTGACGGCGGACAGAACAGAGACTTTTATTTGTGTGGTCTGTGATTTAAGCAGCGCCATATGCTGAATAAATTCGCGGTAATCGAGCCGGTGACCATCGACCACCTGCTGATAGCCCGGATCAAAGTAAAGGGCAATTTCATGCTCGCTGTGTTCAGGGCTGCAGACCACGTTTTGCAGTGCATCAATGACTGTCTGAGTTGTCTTTTTCATCGGTTCCTCCATTTTGAGAGCAGAAAGAGTACGGGAAGAGCGGATGAGGGTATTATCCGTATCTGGACAAGATATACGGTTAACCGGCCAGAAGATGAAAATTGAAAGATTCGACTACGACAGTCTGCATTCGACGCCCTGGCATAAACACGCATCCGGTCAGCTGTACTGGTTGAGTCATGGCATTCTTGTCATTGAAACGACGTCAGTACAGTGGACTGTCACACCGGGATCACTGGGATGGTTTCCCGCTGATGTCAGCCACAGGGCCTGGGTTCCGGCAGGCGTGAAAGGTCAAAGCCTTTACCTTGAACCTGCTTCCTGCTCACCGTTTCCCGCTCATCCGGGTGTCTATGGGGCAGATGCCTTCGTGATGGCGATTTTGGAACGCCTGTGCCGGGAAGGTGATCTTTCATCCTCTGCGGAATATCAAAGCCATCTTCTCAAATTATTAGGCTTTGAAATTGCCGGAGCTCCTGACTTGCCGCTTCAGTTGACGTTGCCCGTCGATCGCCGGGCGCGTAATGTCGCGAATCAATTACTGAAAAACCCGGCATGCGAGCTGGACCAGACTCAGCTTGCCCAACAATGGGGGCTCAGCGTTCGCAGCCTGAGTCGTTTGTTTACTCAACAAACCGGCCTCAGTTTTAGCCAGTGGAGACAGCAGGCAAAAGTGGTCACTTCATTGCAATGGGTGCTTGCCGGCTTGCCGGTCAGCGAGGTGGCGTTAAGAAGTGGTTACAGCAACGTCAGTGCTTATATCGACGTCTTCCGGCAACGTTTTGGAAAGACGCCGGGGCAGTTGCAAAATGCCCTCATTCGCACGGAGACTCGACAAACCCATCAGGCTGATTCCCGAATAACAAGCCGGTAACCCATATCCACAATAGGTTCTTCAACCGTGATGCCTTCGATTTTATCCGCCAGCATGTCCGCCGCGCGGATGCCCAGATCCCATTTTTCGACGCTGACGGTCGTGATGGCAGGGCGGTTGTGTGCGGCAAAATTCAGGTCTGCGAATCCGATCACCGAGAAATCATCGGGTACGCGTAAACCCTGCGCTTCGGCTTCCATAATGGCGCCCTGGGCAAGGGTGTCGGAGCTGCAAATGATGGCGTCGAACCGGTGACCACTGTCGAGCAACTGGCGCAGAGCATGGCGTCCGACTTCCATATTCGCCGGCCGTGACACAATCACTTCTTTAATGTCGTGCTCAGGGATCGCCCGCAATACGCTGATCGCCCCGTTTTTACGTACCATTGCGCGGCGATCCGAGGCGCAGATAAAGCCAAAACGCGTAAATCCTTTGGTGGCGAAGTATTCACCGATGGCATTGCCGACTTTTTCGTGCGAGAAGCCAATCAGCATATCAATCGGCGTCGGCGTCAGATCCCAAATCTCTACTACCGGGATATTGGCGTTCAGAATGATTCTTTTAAGCTCTGATGTGTGATGAATACCGGTCAGTACGATGCCATCCGGGCGGCGGGAAAGCAGCGTGGAAACAATATCGGTTTCGTCTTCCGGCTCGTAGCCGACAATACACAACAACATGTGGTAACCGCGTGCCGCCAGCTGATCGCTGATCGCCTGAACGGTATCGACAAACATATTGTTGTTAATTTGCGGCACGACGACGGCAATGAGTTTGGTGCGGCTGGTCGCCAGTCCACCGGCCAGCATATTTGGAATGTATCCGGTGCTGTTGACGGCCTCCATCACGCGCGCGATGGTCGCAGGGCGAACGACTTTGGGATTGTTTAAGGCGCGGCTGACTGTCATCGGAGAAAGTCCGGCAGCCTGGGCGACATCTTCGAGCGTAGCCGTACGGGAACGGCCTTTTTGCGATTTTATTTTATTATTCAAAACGTTGGTCACTGATGTCCGGAGATCGATACAAGAATGTTTGCGCAAACATTCTTAGTTTCTCATAACAGAACCGGCTTAGGTAGGCTTAAATGTTAATTTGTTGTTGCTTCATGGGCGCCGCAATCTTATTTATCCCCGCGAATTATTTGCCCAAAACGTGAAGGGAGTCATAGGCGTTGGTCAAGGAGAGACAATTTTGGTTAGTTGAGAATTATCCCCTGCCTAAGCGATGCCGTATACTCCATTCAGGCAGAGACAATAGGTCATTTTCATCGATTGGCTTTGAAAGCATTCTTACTGGTTTACCAGGAACCGTTGTCGGAGCTGTAATTTATTCGGGATATGAGGGTTTCATCATGGAAAAGAAAGTCATTTATTTGTTTTGTTCCGCAGGAATGTCTACCTCGTTGCTGGTTTCTAAAATGAAAATCCAGGCCGAGAAATATGAAGTACCGGTCATTATCGAAGCATTCCCAGAAACACTGGCTGCCGAAAAAGGTGCCGCCGCAGATGTGGTGTTACTCGGACCACAAATTGCCTACATGCTCGACGAAATCAAAAAAGTATTACCGGGCAAACCGGTTGAAGTGATCGATTCTGCTCTGTACGGCAAAATTGATGGGTTAGGTGTACTGAAAGCAGCGGTTGCTGCGATCAAAAAAGCAGCAGCGCAGTGATTTACCGTTTTTCCTTATTTTTAAATTGAACGTCTTTATATTGAAATTTTTAAGTCAAAGAGAACTCCAGTCAAAGAGCGAATTTCATACCCTGGCCGCCGGATGGCGGCATTAAAGGAAAATCCCAATGAGCAAAGCCATTGATTCACTTGAAAAGATACTTCTTCCTTTTGCCGTCAAAATAGGTAAACAGCCGCATATTAATGCCATCAAAAATGGTTTTATCAAATTAATGCCGCTGACCCTGGCTGGCGCCATGTTCGTTTTAATTAATAACGTATTTCTGAACTTCGGTGCCGGTTCCTTCTTTTATTCTCTGGGCGTACGTTTAGACCCATCAACCATTGAAACGCTGGCCGGTTTAAAAACGATTGGTATTAATGTCTATAACGGCACGTTAGGTATTATGTCGCTAATGGCACCGTTCTTTATCGGGATGGCATTAGCAGAAGAACGAAAAGTCGATTCGCTTTCCGCAGGCTTATTAGCTGTCGCCGCATTTATGACGGTTACCCCTTATAGCGTGGGTGAAGCTTATGCGGTCGGGGCAAACTGGTTAGGTGGCGCGAATATTATTTCCGGTATGATAATCGGTCTGGTTGTCGCCGAAATGTTTACGTTTGTTATTCGCCGAAACTGGGTCATTACGTTACCCGCGAGCGTTCCGACGTCGGTTTCCCGTTCATTCTCCGCGTTAATTCCGGGCTTTATTATTCTGTTCTTCTTCGGGGTCATTTCCTGGTTGCTGGGATTATACGGTCATAACTTCCACCAGATTATTATGGATTCTATTTCCAAACCTCTGGCGGCGATGGGCAGCGTAGTCGGCTGGGCGTATGTGATTTTCAACTCCCTGCTGTGGTTCTTCGGTGTGCACGGTTCACTGGCGCTGACTGCACTGGACAACGGCATCATGACGCCTTGGGCACTGGAAAACATTGCGTTGTATACCGAGTACGGTTCTGTCAGCGCAGCGATTGACGCGGGTAAAACCTTCCACTTCTGGGCCAAACCGATGCTGGATTCCTACATCCTGCTGGGCGGTTCCGGAGCGACGCTGGGTCTGATTATCGCCATCTTTATCGCATCACGCCGTGCAGATCACCGCCAGGTCGCGAAGCTTGCGCTGCCGTCAGGCATCTTCCAGATTAACGAACCTATCCTGTTCGGCCTGCCGATTATCATGAACCCGGTGATGTTTATCCCGTTCGTGCTGGTTCAGCCGATTCTGGCGGCGATTACGCTGGCGGCTTACAGCATGGGGATTATTCCACCGGTGACGAACCTTGCGCCATGGACCATGCCGACGGGTCTGGGTGCCTTCTTTAACAGTAACGGCAGCATCGCCGCCCTGTTAGTGGCTCTGTTCAACCTCGGTATCGCCACGCTGGTTTATATGCCTTTCGTTATCCTGTCGAACAAAGCGCAGGCGATAATCGAGGAAGAAGAAAGCGAAGAAGACATTGCCGCAGCACTGAAATTTTAATCTGAACGGACAGCGGCGGGGCAAGCTTCCTGCCGCTGTCCGGCAAATCACGGAGAGATAAAAATGATGGATTTAGACAGCATTGTTGATACCGAAAGCGAACTGCAGGATTTAGAAGAAGTGGTGATGGGGCTGATCATTAACTCCGGACAGGCTCGCAGCCTGGCGTATTCAGCACTGAAAAAAGCTAAAGAAGGCGATTTTGAGCAGGCGCGTGCAGTGATGGCGCAATCGAGAATGGCGCTCAATGAAGCCCATCTGATACAGACCAAACTGATTGAAGAAGATCAGGGCGAAGGCAAAACCAAAGTCAGCCTGGTGCTGGTTCACGCGCAGGATCACCTGATGACATCCATGCTCGCCCGCGAACTGATTGCAGAACTCATTGAGCTTCATGAGAAAATAAAATAACGTAGGGAACCATAATGCAGCCACCGGTACTCAGTATGGAAATTAAGACAGCGCGCGAAAATCAACTCTTCGACGGTCAGAATTTCCACATGTTTATCTACAACAAGGTAGAAAGCATCTCCGGGCTGCACGAGCATGACTACTATGAGTTCACCATCGTCCTGACTGGCCGGTATTTTCAGCACGTTAACGGCAAACGGGTACTTTTAGAACGTGGCGATTTCGTTTTCATCCCGTTAGGTTCTAACCATCAAAGTTTTTATGAATTTGGTGCTACCCGGATTTTAAATGTTGGGATCAGTAAAGCCTTTTTCGAGCAACATTATTTATCGTTATTACCTGCCCGATTTGTTGCATCGCAGGTCTATCAGATAAAAACGGAATTTCTGGCTTATATTGAGTCGGTCATTGCTTCACTGAATTTCCGCAACGGTGAATTCAATGAATTTCTGGAGATGGTGACGTTTTATATTGTTAACCGCTTACGTCATCACCGTGAATCAGAAGTGATGCCTGATATTCCAGTTTGGCTGAAAACGGCGATTGAGAAAATGCATGATAAAGCGCGCTTCGGTGATAAAGCATTATCCAATATGGTGGAGCTTTCCGGGAAGTCTCAGGAATACCTGACGCGCGCGACGCAGCGACATTATGGCAAAACGCCGATGCAGATTATAAATGAAATCCGTATTGATTTTGCCAAAAAACAGCTGGAGATCACCAACTACTCGGTCACGGATATTGCTTTTGATTCCGGTTACAGTAGCCCGAGTATGTTTATTAAAAACTTTAAGAAGCTGACTTCTTTTACACCGAACCATTACCGGAAGAAGTTGTGCAGCATTAATTAATGTCGGTTCATTCAACAATATTTCTGTATTAATTTGCAGTGCATGATTATTGCACGGGAGTTCCTATGAGTAAAAAACTTAAAGTCGTCACTATTGGTGGCGGGAGCAGCTATACCCCGGAATTACTTGAAGGATTTATTAAACGCTACGCCGAATTACCGATCACTGAATTATGGCTGGTGGATGTCGAAGGCGGAAAAGAGAAGCAGGATATTATCTTCAATCTCTGCCAGCGTATGGTCGAGCGTGCCGGTGTGCCTATTGTCATGCATAAAACGCTGAACCGCCGCGAAGCACTGGTAGACGCCGATTTCGTCACCACGCAACTGCGCGTCGGCCAGTTAAAAGCGCGTGAACTTGATGAACGTATTCCGCTGAGTCACGGCTATCTGGGGCAGGAAACCAACGGCGCAGGTGGCTTGTTTAAAGGGCTGCGCACCATTCCGGTGATTTTTGACATCATTAAAGATGTCGAAGAAATCTGCCCGGACGCCTGGGTGATCAACTTCACCAACCCGGCCGGTATGGTCACTGAGGCGGTATTCCGTCACACCAAATTCAAAAAATTCATCGGCGTGTGCAACATCCCTGTCGGTATGAAAATGTTCATTCAGGATGTACTGAAACTGACGCCGCAGGATGACTTGTCCATTGACCTCTTTGGCCTGAACCACATGGTATTCATCAAAGATGTCATTGTGAACGGCGAATCACGCTTTGCCGAACTGCTCGACGGTGTGGCTTCCGGCACACTGACCGCCGGTTCGGTGAAAAACATTTTCGACCTGCCGTTCAGCGAAGGCCTGATCCGCTCTCTGAATCTGCTGCCGTGTTCTTACCTGTTGTACTACTTCAAGCAGAAAGAGATGCTGGCGATTGAAATGGGTGAGTTCTATAAAGGCGGCGCGCGTGCCACTGTGGTGCAAAAAGTCGAGAAGCAGCTGTTTGATTTGTACAAAAATCCTGATCTGAACGTGAAGCCAAAAGAGCTGGAACTTCGCGGCGGCGCTTATTATTCCGATGCGGCGTGTGAAGTGATCAGCGCGATTTATAACGACAAGCAAACCGAACAGTACGTCAATTTCCCGCACAACGGGCATATTGATAATATTCCGGCGGACTGGGCGGTGGAAATGACCTGCACCATCGGGCGTGACGGCGCAAAACCTCATCCGCGCATCACGCACTTCGACGAAAAAGTGCTGGGGCTTATCTATACCATCAAAGGTTTTGAGATTGCTGCAAGCAATGCCGCCATCAGCGGCGAGCTGAACGATGTGCTGCTGGCGATGAACCTCAGCCCGCTGATCCATTCCGATAAAGATGCCGAAATACTGGCACGCGAAATGTTGCTGGCACATGAAAAACTGCTGCCGAATTTTGCAAAAACCATTGCCGCGTTAAAATAACCCATCGCCTTCCCGCAAGGGAAGGCTCTCCGGAAGGGGTGTTTATGGATAAATTACTGATTGTGAACGCGGACGACTTCGGGCTTTGCAAAGCGCAAAATTACGGGATCATTGAGGCGTTTAATCACGGCGTGGTGCGGTCTACCACGGCGATGATGAATGCGCCGGGCATCGAACACGCCGCTGTTCTCAGCAAGGCCAGCCCGCAACTGAGCGTCGGGATGCATTTTGTTCTGACGTTAGGCCGTCCGCTTTCGCCCATGCTAAACCTGACCCGTGAAGGCGAACTGGGCAAATGGATCTGGGAAATGGCCGAGGCCGGAACCCTGCCGCTGGATGAAATCGCCCGTGAGCTGGAGTGCCAGTTTGGCCGTTTTATCGAGCTGTTTGGCAAAATGCCGACACATATCGACAGTCATCACCACGTACATATGTTCGCGGAAATTTTCCCGATAGTGGAAGCTTTTGCGAAAGAAAAGGGCATTCCGGTGCGTATTGACCGCGACGAAGTCCGCAAGGAGGAAATTGCTCTGTGTGGCGCGAAAAGTACCGACGGTTTCGACAGCACGTTCTACGGCGATGCCATTTCAGAGGCGCTGTTTCTGCAAACACTGGACAATGCGATACAGCGTGGCGACCGCTCTGTTGAGATCATGACGCACCCATCGTTTATTGATAACACCATTCTGGCGAGTAAATATTGTTATCCGCGCCTGGCAGAACTGGATGTGCTGACGTCAGAAACGCTGAAATCCGCCATTACGCAACGCGGATTCCGGCTGGGGTCGTTTAAAGATTTATGACCGGAATGCCCCTGCCGCTGGCATATATGTCAGAGGTCAGGGGCACGCCTGAGAGGCGGCTACGGGTACAGCGGGACAATATTTTTTGACAGATCACCCATCTCGTTGCCGATGTTCAGACGAGAAAGCAACAATTGGGCCTGCTCTCTTAATTCACTTATCGTCTGCAGATGTGGTTTTCTGGCTGCATAAATGACGACATTCCCACTCGGCACCCGGCAATAAAGTACCTCACCAAATACCTCGCGCAGTGCGCAAGATAATGCGCTTCCGGCTCGTGGCACCTCGTAATAATTCAGCACCAGCCAGCCCTGATCACTCAATTTTTCCAGGCACAATCTCAGAAAAGCTTCTGTACCCTGACGTGGCTCCATCGAAAAGGCTGAGTACAGATCTGAGAAAATCAGATCGTACTGATGCGTATGCTCTCTGCGCAAATAATGTTCTGCGTCTTCAATGTAATAAGAGATTTTGTCCGACCCGGGCAACGTAAACCATTCCTGCGCGACGGATAACACACCCGCTCTCAGCTCAACCACATCCATAACCCGCTGATCATCCTGAGTATGAAGCGCGCGCAGTAATGCGCCTCCGCCAAGTCCGAGCAGAAGCGCAGTCCGCCCGGAAGTGAACGCGGTCGCCATCAACATGGCTTTGGAATAATGATGAACAGGTAAGTTAACGTCTTTTTTGAGCATTTTGCTCTGCTCATTAATCCCTTCAAAACGCAGTATCCGGTGCTCTTCAGTGTCCGCGACGATGATGTCCCCGTACTCATCTGTAACATGGCAAACAATATCGCCCTCAGGCTGAATATTGAATTTGTTTGAAAAAACATCCTTATTTGTCATCTGCAGACTCATTTCTTATAAAAATTGGCGAGAAGGGGATTATGCCCGTTAATCCGACGGGCTGGCTTTAACAATTTCGACCTGGTTGTTTTTCAGTATCTTGTGCAGACCCGCCGCAGGCAGTTCATCCGTAAATAATGCCGTCACCTGAGAGACATTGCCGATTTCAACGGCGGCGGAAGCATGATATTTGGTATGGTCCGCAGCCAGAAGGATATTTCGTGAGTGCGCCATCATGGTTTTCGCCACGCTGGCCTCATTGACATCAAACTCCATTAAAGCCCCATCGTTTTCTATCGCGCCGACGCTGGTGACCAGATAGTCTGCGCGGAATCCCGCCACAAAGGCCGTCGCCGAAGGTCCGATAATTCCGCCGTTGTGAGGACGCAGCGTTCCGCCCGGTACCATTACCTCAAATCGCGGATTCTTATACAGAATATGGGCGACACGCAGGCAGTTTGTGATAATGCGCAGATGGTTATGATTGAGCAGGGCATGTGCCACCTGTTCAACCGTGGTACCAATGGTAATAAACACCGTCGAACCGTCGGGAATGTAATCGGCGATCGCCTGCGCAATCGCTTTTTTTTCTTCTGTCCACGACATTTCCCGCTGCTCAAAGGCGGTATTGACTACGCTGGAGGCCCGACCCGCGCCGCCGTGATGACGCGATACCAGTCCCTGTTCACTGAGCTTGCGTATATCCCGGCGTACGGTTTGCGTCGAGACATCAAGTAAGGCCGCCAGTTCTTCAATGTTCATATACCCGTTTTCACCAATCAGCCCGAGCAGCTGATCGTGGCGCGGATTCCCTGTCAGTTCCGTAAGACTCATGGGCATACCTCCAAAATGAGCGTCTGAGTCGTATTCTATACAGAAAGTGACAAAAAAGACCGTATCTGATCACAGTCGGGAATTCCGGCACGGCCACCTGGCTTTGTGCATTTCAGGGCGGCCACACCACTGGCAAAACGCACGGCTTCCGCACAATCCGCACCCTGCGCCAGACTGACGGCCAGCGCGCCGTGAAAAACATCCCCCGCGCCGGTCGTGTCCACCACGCTGACGGCAAAACCGGGCTGATGATGCAGACTGCCATTTTCCAGCCACAGACAACCTTGACCGCCTTGCGTGACATACACATGACCCTTTGTGAGCGTTTGTGCGTTAACTAACGCAGCACCGGCGTCGGCGTTTCCGGTCAGCCGCTGCAAACCGGGGGCAGAGAATGCGCTGTGATCGCTTAACGCCACCAGGTCGGCGATATCCTGCGGCGTTACATCGGCATCCAGCACGGTGATCACACCCGCCTGGCGCGCCAGTGTGAACGCCTGTTTCGCACCGTCGTGCCAGCGAACGTCCGCCAGCACCACATCCCACTGCGAAAAGTCGATGGCCTGTAACCACGTGGCGGAAACGGGTAAATCCGGGCTGGGATAATTGATAATGATCCGCTCACCGTGTTGATCCACCAGAATGGCAGATTGCGACGAACGTGCCTGCTCAATGCGACGGACGTAGCGGGTATTTACCCCCACGCATTCCAGCTCCGCGAGCAGCCGGTTGCCGGTATCGTCATCGCCCACGCGGCCAATAAAGTCCACCTCTGCGCCCAGTTTTGCCGCAGCCACTGCGGCAGTGGCTGCCGGGCCGCCACCCACTTCATGATATTTTTCAGCGACATATTTCCCTCCTTCTGCAGGTAATTCATTCACGTAATAGATCCGGTCCATCACGGTGATCCCGACACAGGCAATGCGAATCATGGCTGTTCCTTAAGCGTGTTTTGATGAGGTTATTTTAATTAAGCGAATTGTTAAAAAAGTGATGGCTGTCAATTTTTTGACCTGAAATTACAAATACGATCAAAAAACGACAAACAAAGACAGCACTGATTATCAAAAAGTGACATGGCTGATCAGCACAAAGGAGAGACGCATGGCAAATGTGGCATTTATTGGTCTGGGGCAAATGGGCGCTCCGATGGCGACCAACCTGATTAAACAGGGACACCGGTTAGCGGTGTTCGATCTTAATCTGCAGGCTGTGGCAGCACTGGTGCAGCAGGGAGCAACGGGCGCTAAAAGCGCGGCAGAGGCAGCGGAGGGAGCAGAATTTGTCATCACCATGCTGCCTAACGGCGATCTGGTGCGCGATGTGTTATTTGGCCGCGACGGTATCTGCGAAACCCTGAGCCCGTCGGCGCTGGTTATCGACATGTCGACCATTCACCCGTTGCAAACTGACAAGCTGATCGCGCAGATGCACGAAAAAGGTTTCAGCCTGATGGACGTGCCGGTCGGCAGAACCTCGGATCACGCCGTAGCGGGGACTTTACTGCTGCTGGCGGGTGGTACGCAGGAACAGGTTGAGCGGGCGACGCCGGTGCTGATGGCGATGGGGTCTGAACTGATTAATGCGGGCGGGTCGGGCAAAGGCATCCGCGTCAAGCTGATCAACAACTACATGAGTATCGCCCTGAATGCGCTCTCCGCCGAAGCCGCCGTGCTGTGCGAAGCACTGGATCTCTCTTTCGATGTGGCGTTGCAGGTCATGAGCGGAACGCCTGCCGGAAAAGGCCACTTCACCACCTCATGGCCGAACAAAGTGCTGAAGGGCGATCTGTCGCCGGCCTTCATGATTGATCTGGCCCATAAAGATCTCGGTATCGCGCTGGATGTCGCCAATCAGCTACATGTGCCGATGCCGCTCGGTGCGGCTTCCCGCGAAGTCTACAACCAGGCGCGTGCCGCCGGGCGCGGACGTCAGGACTGGACCGCCATTCTTGAGCAGGTGCGCACCAGCGCCGGTCTGACTCAGAAAACACATCCGTAACGCATTAACCAAGGAAAGTTAAATGACTCACTACAGCCTTAACGATATCACCCGTCCTTCCGGCGGATTCGCCATGCTGGCGGTCGATCAGCGGGAAGCGATGCGCTTAATGTTCGTGGCCGCGGGTGCGAAAGCGCCGGTCGCCGATCAGGTTCTTACTGATTTTAAAGTCAACGCCGCACGGATTTTATCGCCGTACGCCTCAGCGATTCTGGTCGATCAGCAGTTCTGTTACCGCCAGATTGTTGAGCAGCAGGCCATTGCAAAAAACTGCGCGATGATTGTCGCGGCAGACGAATTTATTCCGGGCAATGGCATTCCGGTCGACAGCGTGGTGATCGACAAAAATGTGGATCCGCAGCAGGTCAGGGAAAACGGTGGCAAGGCGCTGAAACTGCTGGTGTTGTGGCGCAGCGATGAAGACCCGCAGCAGCGTCTTGAGAGGGTGAAAGAATTCAATCAGCGCTGCCATGCGCACGGATTGCTGAGCATTATCGAGCCGGTGGTCAGGCCGCCGCGTCGTGGCGATAAATTTGACCGCGAACAGGCGATTATCGATGCCGCGAAAGAACTCGGTGACAGTGGCGCTGACCTTTATAAAGTCGAAATGCCCCTCAGCGGGCGCGGCACGCAGGCTGAACTGCTGCGCGCCTCGCAACACCTCAATGAACATATTCATATGCCGTGGGTGATCCTCTCCTCCGGCGTCGATGAAAAACTCTTCCCGCGTGCGGTCAGTGTCGCCATGACGGCGGGCGCATCCGGTTTTCTCGCAGGCCGTGCGGTCTGGTCATCCGTGGTCGGTTTACCTGATACCGAACTCATGCTCAGGGATATTTCCGCGCCTAAATTGCAGCGTCTGGGCGACATTGTGGACGAGATGATGGCGCGTCGCCGCTAACGAAAGGAGTTGAAAATGAAATGGTTTAACACGATAAGCCACCATCGCTGGCTTGAGCAGGAAACCGACCGGATTTTCGATTTTGGCAAAAATGCCGCCGTGCCCACCGGCTTCGGCTGGCTGGGCAATAACGGGCAAGTGCGGCCGGATATGGGCACGCATTTGTGGATCACCGCCCGCATGCTGCACGTCTATTCCGTTGCCGCAGGTATGGGGCGTCCCGGCGCGTATTCGCTGGTCGATCACGGTATCCGTTCGCTTAATGGCGCGCTGGCGGATAAACAGCACGGTGGCTGGTACGCCTGCGTGAATGATGAAGGCGTAGTGGATGCTTCAAAACAGGGCTATCAGCATTTTTTTGTTCTGCTTGGCGCGGCCAGCGCCGTCACCACCGGCCATCCTGAGGCCAGAAAATTACTCGATCAGGCCATCGGCGTGATCGAAAAGTACTTCTGGAGTGAAGACGAGCAGATGTGTCTCGAGTCGTGGGATGAGGCCTTCACCGAAACCGAAGCCTATCGCGGCGGTAACGCCAATATGCACGCGGTTGAAGCTTTCCTGATTGTTTACGACGTCACGCATGAGCGCAAATGGCTGGATCGCGCACTGAGAATTGCCTCGGTGATTATTCATGACGTCGCCCGTCGCGGCGAGTATCGCGTAAATGAGCATTTTGATACGCAGTGGAAGCCGATCCGCGATTACAACAAAGACAATCCTGCGCACCGTTTCCGCGCTTACGGCGGCACGCCGGGGCACTGGATCGAATGGGGGCGCCTGATGCTACACCTTCACGCCGCGCTCGAGGCTCGTTTTGAAACGCCACCGGACTGGTTGCTGGAAGATGCCAAAGGGCTGTTCCACGCCACGATCCGCGATGCCTGGGCACCGGACGGCGCAGACGGTTTTGTTTATTCCGTTGACTGGGACGGGCAGCCTATCGTGCGCGAACGCGTGCGCTGGCCCATTGTGGAGGCGATGGGTACCGCGTATGCGTTGCATTGCCTGACCGGCGAAGCGCAATACGAAACCTGGTATCAGACCTGGTGGGAATACTGCGTGAAATACCTGATGGACTTCGAAAATGGCTCGTGGTGGCAGGAGCTGGATACCGACAACAAAGTGACCACGAAAGTCTGGGACGGTAAACAGGATATTTATCATCTTCTGCATTGCCTGGTGATCCCGCGTCTGCCGCTGGCGCCGGGGCTGGCACCTGCCGTTGCCGCCGGTCTGTTGGACATCAATGCAAAATAAAAATCACGGAGACCATCATGAGTACCCTGCAAAATAAAAATACTCAGATTGAATTTATCGCCGGTAATAATGAATTTTCGCTGATTTATCAGCAGCGCCTGATTTTACGTCATACCGCGCAAGCGCCCTGTTTATGGATTGGCGCTGGCGAGGCGGATATCGACATGTTCCGTGGCAATTTCAGTATTAAAGATCGCCTGAATGAAAAGGTTGCCCTGACCGATGTAAAAATCACCGCACAACCTGCGGGGTGGGATCTGCATTTCAGCCGGGGCGATGCGCTCAGCGCGAGGCTTGCGATCACCACGGATGACAGCGGGCGTTTACAGCTTAACCTGCAAAACGACGACCGCGCGCATAACCGCATCTGGCTGCGACTGGCGGCAGAACCGCAAGATCATATTTATGGCTGCGGTGAACAGTTTTCTTACTTTGATTTGCGCGGAAAACCCTTCCCGTTGTGGACCAGCGAGCAGGGCGTCGGGCGTAACAAACAAACCTATGTCACCTGGCAGGCCGACTGCAAAGAGAACGCAGGCGGCGACTATTACTGGACGTTCTTCCCGCAGCCAACCTTTGTCAGCACGCAGAAGTTTTACTGCCACGTTGAAAACAGCGGCTATAGGAATTTCGATTTCAGTGCGCCGGACTATCACGAACTGGCCTTCTGGGAAGATAACGCCACGCTGCGTTTTGAATGCGCCGACAGCTATATCAGCCTGCTGGAAAAACTCACCGCCTTGTTAGGTCGCCAGCCGGAATTGCCGGACTGGGTATACAACGGCGTGACGCTGGGCGTTCAGGGCGGCACGGAAATCTGCCAGCAAAAACTCGACGTGATGCGCCAGGGCGGTGTGAAGGTCAATGGCATCTGGGCGCAGGACTGGTCAGGTATTCGTATGACCTCGTTCGGCAAGCGCGTGATGTGGAACTGGAAGTGGAACCGCGAGCTGTATCCGCAACTCGACGAACGTATCGCGCAGTGGAAAGAAGAGGGCGTGCAGTTTCTTTCTTACATCAATCCGTATGTCGCCAGCGATCGTGACTTATGCGCAGAGGCATCCAAACACGGCTATCTGACCAAAGACGCCAGCGGTGCGGATTACCACGTTGAGTTCGGCGAATTCTATGCAGGCGTGGTCGATCTGACCCATCCCGCGGCCTATGAGTGGTTTAAAAACGTCATCAAGAAGAACCTGATTGAACTGGGCTGCGGCGGCTGGATGGCGGATTTTGGCGAATATCTGCCAACCGATACTTTTCTGCATAACGGCGTCAGCGCGGAAATTATGCATAACGCCTGGCCCGCGCTGTGGGCGAAGTGCAACTACGAAGCCTTGCAGGAAACCGGCAAGCTCGGCGAGGTGCTGTTCTTTATGCGCGCCGGTTACACCGGCAGCCAGAAATATTCGACCATGATGTGGGCGGGCGATCAGAACGTTGACTGGAGCCTGGACGACGGGCTGGCCTCGGTGATCCCGGCGGCATTATCGCTGGCAATGAGCGGCCACGGTCTGCATCACAGCGACATCGGCGGTTACACCACGCTGTTCGACATGAAACGCAGCAAAGAACTGCTGCTGCGCTGGTGCGATTTCAGCGCCTTCACGCCGATGATGCGCACCCACGAAGGCAACCGTCCGGGCGATAACTGGCAGTTTGACGGCGATGCGGAAACCATCGCGCATTTCGCCCGTATGACCGGCGTATTCACCCATCTCAAGCCTTACATCAGACAGGCCGTGAAGCATAACAGCCAGAGCGGGTTGCCGGTGATGCGGCCGCTGTTCCTGCATTATGAAGACGATACCCGTACCTACACGCTGAAATACCAGTACCTGTTTGGCCGCGATCTGCTGGTGGCACCGGTGCATGAAGAAGGGCGCAGCGAGTGGTCGCTGTATCTGCCGCAGGATACCTGGACCAACGCCTGGACCGGTGAAACCCATCAAGGCGGCGATATCACAGTGGCAGCGCCGCTGGGTAAACCGCCGGTCTTTTATCGTGCAGACAGCGAGTGGGCAGCGCTGTTCGGCGAATTACGTTACCTCTGATAAAGCTCACCCGCCGGGGTTCAGGACATCGCTCCGGCAGGTGAAGGAGAATAATAATGAGTCAGACAACACCGGAAAACCCTGCGACCCTGCGGCTGCCTTTCAGGGAAAAATTGGCCTATGGCATGGGGGATTTAGGCTCCAATATCCTGCTCGATATCGGCACGCTGTATCTGCTGAAATTCTACACTGACGTACTCGGTCTGCCGGGAACTTACGGCGGCATTATCTTTTTGATCGCCAAATTCTTTACCGCGTTTACCGATATGGGCACCGGCATCATGCTGGATTCGCGCCGCAAAATCGGGCCGAAAGGGAAGTTTCGCCCCTTCGTGTTATACGCTGCATTTCCGGTGACGTTGCTGGCTGTCGCCAATTTCGTCGGCACGCCGCTGGAGATTACCGGTAAGACCGTGGTGGCGACGCTGCTCTTCATGCTGTACGGATTATTTTTCAGCATGATGAATTGCTCGTATGGCGCGATGGTGCCCGCCATTACTAAAAATCCCGACGAACGCGCCTCACTCGCGGCGTGGCGACAGGGCGGTGCCACGCTGGGGCTGTTGTTGTGTACCGTTGGGTTTGTGCCGGTGATGAATCTGCTCGAAGGCAGTTCGCAGCGCAGTTATATTTTTGCCGCGACGCTGTTCTCACTGGTGGGCTTGTTGTTTATGTGGCTGTGTTATGCCGGTGTGAAAGAGCGTTATGTCGAAGCGCAGCCGCAGGATCCTGCGCAAAAGCCGGGATTGTTGCAGTCGTTTCGTGCGATCGCCGGTAACCGTCCGCTGTTCATCCTGTGCATCGCGAACCTCTGCACGCTCGGCGCGTTCAACGTCAAACTGGCGATCCAGGTGTATTACACCCAGTACGTACTTAACGATCCCATTTTGCTTTCGTACATGGGCTTTTTCAGCATGGGCTGCATTTTCATCGGCGTGTTCCTGATGCCCGCCGCCGTGCGCCGCTTCGGCAAGAAAAAAGTCTATATCGGCGGTCTGGCGCTGTGGATTGTCGGCGACATTCTCAACTACTTCTACGGCAGCGGATCGGTCAGCTTTGTCGCGTTCTCTTGTCTGGCGTTCTTCGGTTCGGCCTTCGTCAACAGCCTGAACTGGGCGCTGGTGTCCGATACGGTGGAATACGGTGAATGGCGCACCGGCGTGCGTTCCGAAGGTACCGTCTACACCGGTTTCACCTTCTTTCGTAAAGTCTCGCAGGCGCTGGCGGGGTTTTTCCCTGGTCTGATGCTGACGCAAATCGGCTATGTGCCTAACGTGGTGCAGTCGGCGGCTACGCAGGAAGGGTTGCGTCAGCTGATCTTCATTTATCCCTGCGCGCTGGCAGCGATCACTATCGTGGCGATGGGCTGTTTTTATAACCTCAACGAGAAAATGTACGTGCGCATCGTGGCGGAAATCGAGCAGCGCAGGCAGACGGCATAAGGCATTCACTGTGTCAGCGCCCTGCGGGGCGCTGTGAGGATCGACTATGAAGGATTTACATCACCCTGATCCGCTGACCCTGCGTGAGAAGTGCGCCTATGGAATGGGCGATTTTGGCTCGAACCTGATGCTGTGCATCGGGACACTTTATCTGCTGAAGTTTTATACCGATGAACTGGGCATGCCGGCGTTTTATGGCGGCATCATCTTTCTGGTGGCGAAGTTTTTCACCGCCTTTACCGACATGCTGACCGGCGTATTGCTCGATTCCCGCCGCCATATCGGCGCGCGGGGCAAATTCAGGCCGTTTATTCTGTATGCCTCGGTGCCGGTGGGACTGGTGGCGACCGCACAGTTTATGGCGAATGATTTTGGCCTGCCGGTGAAAACGGCGCTCGCCACTGTACTGTTTATGCTGTTCGGCCTGTTCTACAGCCTGATGAACTGTTCGTACGGCGCGATGGTGCCCGCCATCACCAAAAATCCGCATGAAAGGGCACAACTTGCGGCCTGGCGTCAGGGCGGTGCCACGCTCGGGTTACTGCTGTGTACCGTCGGATTTATGCCGGTGCAGGCGTTATTGGGTCACTCTCCCGCGGTGGGATATTTCTCCGCTGCGCTGATTTTCGCCACCTGCGGCATTCTGTGCATGGGCTGGTGTTATCGCGGCGTCCGGGAACGTTACGTTGAACTCACGCCAGCGGGGCATAAATCCGGCATTCTGCGATCGTTTCGCGCCATATTTCGCAATCCGCCGTTGCTGGTACTGTGTCTCGCCAACCTGTGTACGCTGGCGGCGTTTAATATCAAACTGGCGATCCAGGTGTATTACACGCAGTACGTCCTCAATGATATTCATCTGCTGTCGTGGATGGGATTTTTCAGCATGGGCTGTATTCTGCTCGGCGTCTTTATGGTGCCCGGTTGCGTGAAACGTTTTGGCAAAAAGCAGGTATATCTGGGCGGATTACTGTTGTGGGCGACCGGCGATATTTTCAATTTTCTCTGGGGAAACAGCTCGTTAAGTTTTGTGCTGTTTTCCTGCATGGCGTTCTTTGGCACCGCCTTTGTCAACAGCCTGAACTGGGCGCTGGTGCCGGATACTGTGGATTACGGCGAATGGAAAACCGGCATCCGCGCGGAAGGCTCGGTGTATACCGGTTACACCTTTTCGCGCAAAATCTCTGCGGCGCTGGCGGGTTTTCTGCCAGGAATTATGCTGACGCAAATTGGTTATATTCCTAACGTGGTGCAAAGTAGTGCGACATTACTCGGCTTACGGCAGCTTATTTTTATCTGGCCCTGCGTACTGGCTGTGATGGCGGCTGTGATTATGGGCGTGTTTTATAAACTTAATGAAGAACGCTTCGCCAAAATTATTGAGGAAATTCATACGCGTAAAAAAATGAATTCGACCGAAATCGAAACAGGAAAACCCAGCGTCTCTGTCGTGACACAACAATAACAATTAAGTAACAATAAGGGGCGTCAAATCTGGTTCAGCGATAATGGACTAATGATCGCATAGATTAAGGCTGTGTTTTGTATTGGTTTAGGTTACAACGTTTAACGTCAGGTCATTTGCGGTAAACGGGAGTCAGGTAAGATGAAAGTGGAGTTGAATAAAAGCACAACCGAGAGGATTTTCCATGCGGTGCTTTTCGAATTGCTTGGGAATGTCGTTATCGCCATTTTTATTTCTACTGTACTGAAAGTGTCCTTATTACAGTCTGGTAAACTTTCTGTTATCTCCGCGATTACCGCAACAATCTGGAACTATATCTTCAATAAGATTTTTGACGCAATTCAAAGGCGTTTTGCATTCGAACGGAATTTTACAGTAAGAATTCTGCATGCCGTGATTTTTGAAATTGTACTGGTACTTTCTCTGACGCCAGTCGCCATGTTTTTACTCGATTTGTCATTAGCTAAGGCTTTCATGGTCGAAATAGGGCTAATATTTGTCTTCCTTCCTTATACGTTAGTCTTTAACTGGACTTATGATTATATCCGCTGGCGTTTTGTAGCCAATAAAGCTTCGGCGCAATGATATTCTGATTTTATTGAAGGCAAAATCATGAAGAACAACAGGGCTTCAAGACTAGGTGGAAGTTGTACACAGGAGTGAATTGCCCCCGATTAGATTTTGTGAAGAGAAGTCCGAAACCAAAAATTGCTTAAAGTGCAGCAAGGATTGTCGCTTCCATTTTCTCCGGGGTCGTGATCGGTGCAAAACGCTTAAGGGGTTTGCCGTCGCGTCCGATCAGAAACTTAGTGAAGTTCCATTTGATCCTCCCGCCCAGAGCGCCGGGCAATTCATCCTTAAGGTAACGGAACACCGGGTGCGCTGCTTCGCCGTTAACCTCCACTTTCCCGAACATCGGAAAGCTCACACCGTAGTTGATGTGGCAAGTTTGCGCGATTTCATCGGCGCCGCCGGGTTCCTGTTTACCGAACTGGTTGCAGGGGAAACCCAGTACGATCAAACCTCGGGTCGCGTATTTCTTGTAGAGAGTTTCAAGGCCTGCGTACTGTGGTGTGAAACCACAATGGCTGGCGGTATTAACCACCAGAACCAGCTTGCCAGCGTAGTCAGCCATAGAGACAGGCTGACCATCGAGACTGGTGGCCGAAAGTTGATAAAAAGTGGTCATATCGGGATCCTCACAGCAGAATCAATTCAACGTCGGCAATGCGACGTATCGGTGGAGCAGGTAATATACCATGCTGTCAGCCCTGTGCGTTTTGACACGAAAACAAACCTAGAGCCGTCATCGGACTTGCTATAAGCGAGGAGCGGACACCGGCATCATCTTATTCAGGCCATCCGTACGCATCAGGCCTGAGGCGACAGTGAACAGCTAAATTACAGCCAAACCCTAAAGTCGTCAGACGTTAAGCAACGCGATAAAAAATCAAGCTTCACACCCGCTTCAGTACGGGTAGCGGAGCAGATAAAGTTTGCCAAAGTGACCTACATGAAAAATGAAGGTCCGGATAATGACCAGGTGATCAATATGCCGCCTGGACAACTTCCTTCAGACTTTTTTGAGGGTAAGTAATCTTCATAGCGAGGCTTGTCTGGCGCGTATTGACTGTTAAACCGGGGCGCGGTGCGCCCCAATGATAGTGAATGCGCCCCTGATTTTGAGAAACATCCCCGACGTATTTCTGTTTTATTTCCCTGTCACCTCATCACCACTTCTCAGCGATAAAGAAAATAAAAAACACTTTAACGATTTTTACTTGTGACCAAAATATAATAGGGTCACAAGCTATCTGTGTAATTAACCAACTTCCAGGCTGAAAATGACCGATAAAAAAATGTCCACCACAACGCGAGGACCGTCTGATCACACTATCCGTGATCAGATTTTGGATGCCGCAATGGAGTACTTCAGCCATTATGGCTTTGAAAAAACGACTGTTTCCGATCTCGCCCGATCCATCGGATTCTCAAAGGCATATATCTACAAATTTTTCGGTTCCAAACAGGAAATCGGAGAAGTGATCTGCACTAATTGCCTTACGGAGATTGCCCGCCGTCTGGAGGCCGCGCTGGCGGATTCATCCTCCGCCACAGAGAAAATTCGCACCCTTTTTCAGGTGATTGCGCTGGGCGGCACTGAGCTGTTTTTCCGCGAAAGGCGTTTGTATGACATCGCCGCCGTCTCATCCCGTGACCGCTGGGCTGCGGCGGTTGATTATGAGGCCGGATTGCGCAAAATCGTGGTCGATATTTTGCAGGAAGGACGGAGTGCCGGTGAGTTTGAGCAGACAACACCGCTCGATGAAACGGCTGCCGCTGTTTATCTGGTGCTAAGACCCCTCGCCGATCCGATTCAGTTACAGATCTACCTTGATACCGCAGAAGCTGATGCCGCACTGCTGACAGCAGTGGTGCTCAGGAGCCTGAAACCTTAAGTTGTGACCATTGACATAATTGGTCACTAGTCAGAGAATGGCGGCTCATACTTTTTTTAAGTAAGGCAACCCATGCTCCGGCACACTCTCTTTTTGTCCGCCACCTGTCTGCTTCCGCTCCTGCTGACCGCTTGCGGTGATCCTTCAAGTGCAGCGGACGATCCGCGTACCCGGTCACCGCTTATCAGGACGGCGGAGGTCAAACCTGCTCAGGAACAATCACGCGTTTTTAACGGCATTGTGGCCGCGCGTTTTCAGGGAGATCTCGGTTTTCGCGTATCAGGTAAAGTGCTGGAGCGGATGGTGGATAAAGGGCAAAGCATCACGCGAGGCCAGCCGCTGCTTCGGCTGGATCCCGCAGACCTGGCGTTACAGGCACGTGCGGCTCAGGATGCAGTGACTGCCGCCCAGGCTCGCGCCCGTCAGACCGGCGAGGATGAAAAACGCTATCGTAGTCTGGTGGGTGGCGGTGCGATTTCCGCTTCGGCTTACAGTCAGGTACGTGCTGCAGCAGACTCGGCACGCGCCGAGCTGAGTGCCGCTCAGGCGCAGGCGCGCGTAGCCCTTAACGCGTCTCAGTACGTCGTGCTTAGCGCAGATGCTGATGGCGTGGTTGTGGATACACTCGCAGATCCCGGACAGGTCGTCAGCGCGGGGCAAACGGTAGTGCGTCTTGCGCGTGCCGGACAGCGCGAGGCGATGGTGAGTCTCCCTGAGACGCTGCGTCCGCAAGTCGGATCGGTCGCGTCTGCCGTCATGTACGGTAGTCAAAGTGTCAGTGAAGCCAGATTGCGGGAACTGTCGGATTCTGCGGATAACGCGACACGTACCTTTGAGGCGCGCTATGTGCTGAGCGGCGCGGCAGCCCGTGCCCCCTTAGGCTCGACCGTGACCCTGCATATCCCGGAATCTTCGGCGACCTCACCCTCGTGGTCGGTGCCGCTCAGTGCCATATGGGATGCCGGACGGGGTTCTGGCGTATGGGTGGTGGAAGGCAAACCCGCCAAAGTGAAATGGCATGCGGTAACGATACTCGGCATCAGCGACGACAGCGCGCGGGTTTCAGGGGCATTTACCGCCGGAGAGCAGGTGGCAGCCCTGGGGGCGCATCTGCTTCATGAAGGCGAAACCGTGCGAACGGCGATGGCTGGCCCTGAGGGGATCGCACCATGAGTCGCCATCGCTTTAATTTGTCGGCGCTGGCCGTGCGCGAACGGGCAATCACGTTGTTCCTGATAATCCTGATAGCCGTGGCCGGGGTAATGGCTTTTCTCGGACTGGGCAGGGCTGAGGATCCCCCGTTTACTGTCAAACAGCTGACGGTGATCACCGCGTGGCCCGGTGCTACCTCACAGGAGATGCAGGACCTGGTGGCGGAACCTCTCGAGAAGCGCCTGCAGGAACTGAAATGGTACGACCGTACAGAGACTTATACCCGTCCGGGAATGGCTTACACCATGGTTTCCCTGAAGGACAGTACTCCGCCGTCAGAAGTGCAGGAGCAGTTTTATCAGGCGCGTAAAAAGCTCAGTGATGAGGCGCGTAATCTGCCCGCGGGGGCGATCGGGCCGATGGTTAACGATGAATTTTCCGATGTGGTGTTCGCGCTGTATGCCCTTAAGGCAAAAGGGGAGCCGCAGCGCTTTCTGACGCGTGACGCCGAGAAGCTTCGTCAACAACTTCTCCATGTGCCCGGCGTGAAAAAAGTCACCATTACTGGTGAGCAGGCCGAGCGTATTTATGTCTCTTTCTCCCATGACCGGCTGGCCACACTCGGTATTTCACCGGAACAAATTTTTACTGCGCTTAATGCACAGAACGTTCTGTCGCCCGCAGGTTCGATACAGACGCGCGGACCTGAAATCTTTATCCGTCTTGACGGTGCGCTGGATACGCTGGAGAAAATTCGTAATACCCCCGTTGTTGCCGGTAATCATACTTTACGGCTGGCGGATATCGCCAAGGTAGAGCGCGGTTATATCGATCCCCCGGATTTTCTTATTCGTAATGATGGGGAGCCCGCGCTGATGCTGAGCGTGGTGATGCGTGAGGGCTGGAACGGCCTCGAACTGGGTAAAGCACTAAAACAAGAAGTCAGTACGATTAATGAAGGGATGCCGCTGGGCATGACGCTGACTAACGTTTCCGATCAGGCCGTCAATATCAGTGCTGCTGTCGATGAGTTCATGATCAAGTTCTTTGTGGCGCTGCTGGTGGTGATGGTCGTGTGTTTCGTCAGCATGGGCTGGCGGGTTGGCATTGTAGTCGCCGCCGCCGTGCCGCTAACCCTCGCCGTGGTTTTCGTCGTGATGGCCGCCACCGGTAAAAATTTCGATCGCATTACGCTTGGCTCGCTCATTCTCGCGCTGGGACTGCTGGTTGATGACGCCATCATTGCGCTGGAGATGATGGTGGTCAAAATGGAGGAGGGCTACGACCGCATCAAGGCCTCGGCCTATGCCTGGAGCCATACGGCTGCCCCCATGCTCGCGGGTACGCTGGTCACCGCTGTCGGATTTATGCCCAACGGATTTGCGCAGTCGACCGCAGGCGAATACACCAGCAACATGTTCTGGATTGTGGGGATTGCGCTGATCACCTCCTGGGTCGTTGCAGTGGTCTTTACCCCGTATCTCGGTGTGAAAATGCTGCCTGATATTAAGCCAATAGAAGGCGGTCATGCGGCGATTTACAACACCCGTCATTATAATCGCTTCAGACAATGGCTGACTCTGGTCATCAGGCGTAAGTGGTGGGTCGCTGGCGCGGTGATTGGCTGCTTTATCATCGCCATACTGGGTATGGGGCTGGTGAAGAAACAATTTTTCCCCACCTCCGATCGACCGGAAGTTTTGGTTGAAGTCCAGATGCCTTACGGCACCTCAATTGAACAGACCAGTATGACGTCTGCCCGGATTGAACGCTGGCTGCGTGAGCAAAAAGAGACGCAGACGGTAACCGCGTATATCGGCCAGGGCGCGCCGCGCTTCTATCTGGCTATGGCGCCCGAGATGCCGGATCCATCTTTCGCGAAAATCGTGGTCCTCACCAGAAGTGAGCATGAACGCGATGCGCTTAAACAACGCCTGCGTGACACCGTGGCTGACGGGCTCGCGCCTGAGGCACAGGTGCGTGTTACCCAGCTGGTGTTTGGCCCGTATTCCCCATACCCGGTTGCTTATCGGGTAACGGGACCTGATCCTGACGTCCTTCGCCAGCTTGCCACCAAAGTGAAAGCGCTGATGCAGGCCAGCCCGATGATGCGTACGGTTAATACCGACTGGGGTTCACGGGTACCGGTGATACATTTCGCGTTAAATCAGGACCGGCTGCAGGCTATGGGACTGACACCCGCCGACGCAGCCCGGCAGTTGCAATTTCTGCTCAGTGGTGCACCGGTCACTGCGGTCCGGGAAGATATTCGTTCTGTGGAAGTCACGGGCAGGGCGGCGGGAGAGGTGCGTCTCGATCCGGCTCAGCTTGGCGCACTGACGCTTGCTGGCGCCGGGGGGCAGCGCATTCCCCTTTCGCAACTGGGTGAAACCGAAGTTCGTATGGAGGATCCGCTGCTGCGTCGTCGCGACAGAATGCCGACGATTACGGTGCGTGGTGATATCGCCGACGGCTTGCAGCCCCCGGATGTGTCGGCGTCGATCACACGCGAGCTTCAGCCGGTCATCGCCTCCCTGCCGCCGGGATATCACATTGAGCAGGCGGGTGCCATCGAGGAGTCGGGCAAGGCCACCCAGGCAATGCTGCCGCTATTCCCGATAATGATTGCCCTTACGCTGCTCATTATCATCGTGCAGGTGCGGTCGATGTCGGCAATGATTATGGTGTTTATGACGGCGCCGCTGGGGCTGGTCGGGGTGGTGCCTACGCTGCTTCTCTTCCAGCAACCTTTTGGCATCAACGCACTGGTAGGACTCATCGCACTGTCCGGCATTCTGATGCGTAACACGCTGATCCTGATAGGCCAAATTCACCACAATGAGCAGGAAGGCCTTAGCCCTTTCCATGCCATCGTGGAAGCTACCGTTCAACGCGCACGACCCGTCTTACTGACGGCAATGGCAGCGATTCTGGCCTTTATCCCTCTGACACACTCGGTGTTCTGGGGAACGCTGGCATATACGCTGATTGGCGGGACTTTCGGCGGCACCATTATTACTCTCGTCTTTCTGCCTGCAATGTATGCGATCTGGTTCAGGATCCGACCTGACGGTGAGAAGGTTTCTGAATGAATGTCGGGCAGGCAAAAAAGGTTTTACATCACCTGCCCGCATAATGGCCGGTTCTGCCGGTCTTTTAGCCGACTTAATCGGGCAAAAAAAAAGCACCCAATGGGCGCTTTTATCAAAAAAATTTTATATTCTTAAAATTTAATTTATTATGGTTTTTAGTACGAGTGTTTCCCTGGTGTTGGCCGTCCATTGGCCTCCTCACACATTGTTCGGAGCAGTGTGTGAGGTTTCTTTTTCGTTAAAGAAGGTATCATTCATTATAATGGGGCGTAAGTTGTACTTAAGTCCTGAAAAAACCTGTACTTAAGTATAGATGTCGGCATTAAGGGATAAGCAGCCCTCAGGGAGTCAGTATGTTTAGTGCTTTTGAACAAAATCACACGATCACTGAAACATTGAAAGATTATATCGACCGTAAGCTGTGTCCACTAGGCAGTCCCGACTATGCCTATACCGTTGTGAGGAAAAAAAATCCTGCAGAAGTCCTTATCATCTCCAGTTATCCTGATGAGTGGGTCAATCTTTATCGGGCCAACAATTTTCAGCTTACCGACCCGGTAATACTCACCGCATTCAAAAGAACCTCTCCCTTTGCGTGGGACGAAAACATCACGCTAATGTCTGAACTGAAATTTACAAAAATCTTTTCCCTTTCCAGGCAGTACAACATTCTGAATGGCTATACCTTTGTGCTGCATGATCAGATGGGAAATCTGGCATTGCTGTCTTTTATCATTGCCGACAATAGCCAGCAAGAGTTGGAAGAGCGACTGACTTCTGAACGTGGCAACTTGCAGATGCTTCTCATCGATATAAATGAACAGATGTATCGGCTTGTTGGCGGTATATCAGCCCGCGGACGTCAAATTACGGCGAGAAAGGAAAATAACATTTTCACTCTCCGTGAAAATGAGGTGCTTTACTGGGCCAGTATGGGGAAAACCTATGCAGAGATTGCAACTATTATCGGCGTTTCAGTCAGTACGATAAAGTTTCATATGGGAAATGTCGTTGCTAAGCTGGGTGTCAGTAACGCCCGCCAGGCAATCAGGCTGGGCGTTGAACTGGAACTGATTATACCGGCAGCGTCAGCGGCCAGGTAATCAAAGATTCTGTTTGGCTGTTGAGTCCTGTGGCCATGTTCATCTGATCGTCCTTCCCGGCAGGAAGATAGATCAGATAGATGCGTTCCCGCTCACTAAGAAATGCCTCTTTAAGTGTCTGTATTTGCCAGCCCGAGCGTTTCAATATCGTCAACATAGCGCGACTTACGATGGTATAAATCCCAGCATGTCCGTTATCCTGAGCCCAGTTTATCATGGCAAGAAAAAGTGCCTGACTAACAGGGTATCGTTCGCCGAGAAGTTCCCGGGCTCGCAATTTGTCGACAAAGAAACGGCTCGACTCAACTCCCTCAGAAGGAAGTGGAACCGAATCAAAACACGCACGAAACGTATGGGTTATCATGTTTGGCTGGTCGAGAGCGGTAAAGCGCACGCTGCAAACGAGTTTCCCCTTACACAGTCCGAGAATATAGCGTGTTGAGTCATTGTCGAACTCATCGAACTCCATATCTTGGTTGCAAACAACTTCCCATCCCAGGCGGTCACTGAAGGTTGTTTTTCTTAGCCGGTAAAGTTCATCTACTCTGGTCATTCTGAGCTCTTCATAGCTCACGTCAAACAGTTCAAGCATCCCATTATCCTGTTAATAAAGCGTTGTATCCCGTAAACCGTGCATCATTATCCTACAAAACCCGACAATCGCTGACCCGAAAATGCACTGAATAACAGGATGTTAGTAAAATAATAAATATCTCGTCAAATCCCGCTCAATGGGAAATTACAGTTCCGATCCCACATCCGCAACAATACCTGCGCGTTTATTGATTTGACTCAAATCTGAGCAAGGCTTTCATCAGCAGGTATATCTCGCCCGGACCTCTGATTTATCCTGGCACCGATATTGGGAAGGGATCTACCTGGCCGTGATCTCAAAAAGTGCGTGGAACTAAAACGGGTTTGTTTGCAGTTGCAGTATAAAATTCAAACCGGCTGCAACTGAGGTCCTGTTTACATGAAGATTGTTTTACCAACAGGCACCTTATTGCACCAGCGCGTTTTATAATCCCATTTTGGATCATATAATCCAATTGAAAATAGCCTCTTTTTGTTTTTATCATTACATAACTTGTCAGCTTCATTTATATTCAACCACATGAGTATACTTCCGACACTCAGATGTGAGTAATCAGGATCTACACCTCCATTAGGCACATCAAAATATATCCATTTATCAGACTCAGCCTTAAGTATAAAATCATATGCGCAGGGTAATGAACCATCGATAAAAAGAACATAACCAAAAATCATATCTTTAAAATATGTGAAAAAATCTATCAAAATTTCTTTGCTGTAGCATTTCACATTGTCCTGGAATCTTTTTTTGAAAAGAAGTACATATATATTGGCAAGTTGTTCTGGTTGGAGTTCGTTTACATTTTTAACAGCACCTCCCTCTTTAATGAATTTATTGAATTCATTCCTTCTGTTTTTATGGCTCTTTTTTGAAAAATCATCTTTGGCCAGACATATAAATTTCTTCTTTGGTCTGAACTTAGTGAAAATTGTATTGTAAAAATGGTTGGAATGGGCAGAGGATATCTTATTTGAACGCCCGGGGAGGAATATTTTCTTATTTATATTCACAGGTAATATGATTTCATCACTCGTTATTGGATATGTTCTCCACAGATCAACGCCAATCTTATTACTGATTTCAAAAAAACAACCTTGGATGATATCTTTCTTTTTATAATGATAAAAATCTATTTCGCATATTTTCTTATCTAACAGATACTGCAAGATTTTAGGGTGTGTATTTACACTTCCTCCAAACTTGTAATAACTCTGTTGGTATATGTCGAATGAAGAACATTCCCAGCCAAATATTTTCTTAAATATTTTATTCATAATTTCAATCTTTTAAAATAATTCAAATTTTCAATATAACGCAATCAATACAAATATTTTTATGAAGTACCCGTTGGCGACTGCTCTTGCAGTTCTCTTAATAGCATGAGGGATACAGATTTTGAAATAACTTAAACCCTGAGAAAGAGAAAAAACAATGAGTAAACCTAAAGGTATTAAATGCTTTTTTTTCATAATTAGTTCTCATTCTATTCAAATGTTAAACCTAAAAAATCAATTCATTTATAATACATTTACATTTCAAACAAGTGAATGAACAAGTGGGAAAATTAACTTTTCCAATTTGGAAAAATTGGAATTATGTAGTTAGCTACATAATAAAATAACATAATAGAAAATTCTGCTATATAGTTATCAGAGCATCATGTTTATCCCTTATTTAAAATTTCATGCTATAGTAAATTTTGTTTTTATTTCTTTGCAGGTGAAACTTGAAATATAATAACACTCGCGAGCTTCGTGATTGGGTGATTTTTATAAAGACAATTGAGAAGGCGAACCTTTCTCTTGCTGCTCGTGAGCTCGGTGTTAGTGTCAGCACCGTGAGCAAGGCTATATCCAGGTTAGAGGATTATGTCCAAACGATGCTGATTAAGAGGGATGCTCGTAATTTTGAAATCACTTCTGCGGGTCATATTGCGTATAGTAAAGCGAAGAATATTACTGAATCCTTTCAGTCCCTGCTGTCAGAATTACAGAATCCTGAACTCTTAATTCAGGGGGACATACAATTCTCCGTACCCTCTGTGGTATGTCAGTTGCTTGCTAATCATTGGACAAGTGAATATATAATCAAAAACCCTATGGCCAGGGTGGAGATAAAATCACAGGAGCTTTTTGAATTCAATCATGATGTGAAAAACTTCGATCATGTAGCACTTCAATACGGAAATATTCAAAGACCAGAACTGGTGCATAGAGAACTAAGCTCTGTGGAGCTTATTAGCTGCGCCTCTCCTGAATACATTAAAAAATTTAATATTTTTGACAGGCCCGACAATTTCGAAGGGCATACCCTGTTGATGGTGGATAATTGTAATCTAAAAGATAATATGATTTTTTCAAATGGGGATGAAACAGTTTCCTTAGACAAAAATCACAAGCCTGCTATTAAATCTAACGATTTTCTGGCTCTTTTCAACTTACTCCTTGAAGGAAAAGGGCTGCTTCTGGGCACACCTAAATGGCTAGCATTAACACATATCCGCGACGGAAAACTTGTGCAGATCATTCCTGACTGGAAACTGGATAAAATACCCGTCTATCTTGTCTGGATGCACAGACCCTATTATTCCCCTCTGTTTTTAGATTTTATTAATTATGTGGAAAAAAAATGGAACAATTTTAACCAGGTTTATTTAAAATGACCTGCACTCAGGATTTGATACAACGCTCAGTGAGTCATGCAGGGTCTTGACCCGCCCCCGTAGGTGAACCAGCCATAATCAGGAATACCCGGCTTCATTCTGGCTGCATTGTCAGAATCATTATCTGTCTTCAGCAACTGCGGTAAAGGGAGCCTGAGCGCTATACTGTTCAGCATCCCAGCCACCTCTGACGAGCGCCGATTCTGCCCCCCGCCTTTCCCCAGGCATTTGCGGGTGTAAACGTCGATCTTCGTCTACAGGCACAGTCGTCGCCCGTCAACCAAAGCATCAGAAAAAAAATTCATGTCCAGACGTGGCGTGGATATAAGCCCTGAGCTTCGGTTGCCGCCGCGACGTGTTTAATAGCGGATGATTTCCCGGTTGTTTAAACTTTAGATTGAGTCGGGTTATATACTCTTCCAGATATTTTGTACAAGAGGAAAGAAGATGCTCAACACTTACATTATTCTCGCCATTTCTATCTGCGCTGAAACGCTGGCCACAACCATGATGAAAGCTTCAGATGGCTTCACCCGAATAATCCCAAGCATGGTTGTGGTGGTGGGATATGCTATTTCGTTTTATGGTCTTTCCCAGGTGGTCAAGACCATGAATATTGGTATCGCTTACGCGATTTGGGCGGGGATGGGGATCTTCTTGGTTTCTATAATGTCATTTCTGTTTTATAAGCAGAAACTCGATCTTCCTGCCATCATGGGCATGGTTTTTATTGCTGTGGGAATTTTGATTATCCAGCTGTTCTCTAAATCTGTTTCCCACTGACTGACTTCCAAGATATCCCGTCGTGCGCTATTCATCGGCCTCTCTGTTGTCATGCCGTTTGAAGCGAACGCGTTGATACCAGGGCTTTGGTACAGGATGGATGATGCTGCGCAGCGCCCTGGAGTAATCCATCACCAGACCTGGCGTCCAGGCCATTGAGATAGCGCGTTTGCGTAACTGAGCGGCAACCCAAAGCTCAGGCATAGTGAGCGTTCTGATTATGGATAACCAGCTTTCAGTACGTCCGGAGAGCACACCATCCAGGGCGTTTTCCAGCGCGTAGGCAACACTGCTTGAACAGTTGCGGTAGGTCAGGTTATAGGTTTTTGTTAATTTGTAGTCACTCCAAAAACGGTGTAAGGCTTTTCCGTTGTATCTGGTGAAACAAATTTTACGATCTGAATGGCACCATTCTGCCGCCTCGGTGGCATAGTCAGGCTGAAACTTACCTAAAACATCATTATCGCGTGTTGCTTTAAGTGTATTCAGGAACTCCGATGGCGACCGGTCGATATCTTCCGCTGGGTACAGGCTGATGTAAATACTGTCAGGGACCTCCAGCGCAGCATGGCCGGTTGATATCACACCTTCCGAGTCAACTGCGGCAATGTAACGGTTGATCACCGGGCGTGGAATAGTCGATGCGCTGGCTGTTCCTTCGGGCGTCCATATATGAACGGTGAGGGGTTCGCGAAAATCAGTAATAACTTGCGTAGCAACTTCTGACTTTTGCGTGCCACTTTTTTTCAACTCAGCACCTATACCTTCAGGCGCTAAAAGTTCGAATACAGAAGTCCCTTCCTGCAGTCGCATAACCCGAAGAGCAAGGCGTACGGTATGAATACCGCTGAAAACCATCAGTGTTCCCAGGAAGAAAGAGACCGTAGCCTTGTAATGTGTTGGGTAGGGACTGAATATGAAAATGGCAAAAAAGATTTGTGCCAGGCCGTTCAAAAAAGAACTCTTCCAGTTAGGGAAACGCACAATCCACGCCGAGAAAACCACAAACAGACCAATCACGAAATAGGCAAATCCGAATACGATCGCCAGGAGCAAATTGCTATAAGACTGGTTTGATAAGATTAGAAGCGAGACGAAACAAAATATGCCTCCCTTAAAGTAGAGGAGTGCTTTTTGCGCACCGATGCCTCCCGACGCTATGCTCAGCGTCACTAAACTTTCCGTGAGCAACAGCAAGCCAAAAAATCGCAGAGGGAAGTACGTCACTCCGTCCAGACCGTCGAGGAAGATGGCCAGTCCGAACAGGCTCCACAGGATCCCAAACAGAATCAGATATTTGCCCCAGTAACGCATAAAATCCACGCCGAACAATAATAATGCAATCTGTATCACAAGTCGGTCTCTCTTAATTAAATCATGACGTCTGAGTTTAGATAGCCAAATCGTAATGGCTGGACTGCCAGTTCCCGACAATAATTAACGAGTCAGCATTTGCCATGGTGATACCGCCGCTGTCTACCAGCGTTAGCCACTCATCATTATTCGACTTAATACGAAAAATGACAGTATCGTGCTGGCTTGACATCGAATTGAACCAGTGTTGATTGAGTTTTTCTCTGTCTGAAGGATGTACATGACTTAGCACTTTCTCAACAGTATCGAACTCTGTCAGAGAAGCAGAATCCAGCAGTGAAGAGAGATCATTTTCCCAGGTAAACTTGCCAGTTTCAGGCTCCAGTCTGTAAAGTACGCCGTTACCTGAAAGCCTGCCGGTATCTGGATTGAAACGGGTTGTCGAACGTCTTAATACGCGTACAAATACGATGAGCAAGGCTGTCGCAGAAAGATAACTTAGCGCCAGTAGCAGTGACTCGACGAGGCTAAGGTTGTGCAGAAAGAACGGGCCCTGATGCATGTCGGTAAAATGGATGACAATCAGCCCTAATACCAGCAGGCCGATGGATCCTCCACGGTTGCCCCATACCAGGGCGAGCATCAAACTCAGGGCAATAGGCAAGCAGGAAAGGGCGAAATATAGCGCGGGAGCTTCGGTTTTAAGCCATGTGTCACTATAGCTGAAAATAAATACTGTCAAAGCACAGATCGAGAGCAACAAGGCCAGGCCTCCCAGCCGCTTCGTCCAGGGGAGGAACGCCTGATGCCCACGCTTGTTCACGAAACCCATCACCACAGTTGTGGCAAAGAAAATCCCAGTGACGTCAGCAACGAAACCATTCCAGATAGTTGTCATTATCGGCTGTCCGCTGAGAAACGCGTAACCTCCCGCCACGATTAGCGCATCCAACATGCTGATGACAAAAGTGGAGCATATCCACAAAATAATGACGTGCAGATCATCATTTGGCCGCGCGAAGCGCCGGACGATCCAGGCAATGAGAACGTTGGCGGGCATTTCGAGAAGTGAATAACCCACTGAGATAAGAAAAGTGGTGAGATTCTGCCACGCCCGGTCCTGTAGTACGCTCGCCAGAACAAAGATGAGGATAAGCGCGGGGTAATGGCGCCAGCGAGCAGATAAAAAGGCCGCTACCGCAACGCCAGGAGGAAACCACACTATAGCAATCGCAGAATTTGTGTCGTCAAATTTGAGAGACATCAATCCTGATAAATAATAAACCAGCCCCCATAAGAGCAGGATCGCAGTTTGCTGCAGCCAGGAGGGGATATTCGTTTTCATTTCTGGTCAACTTTGGGTCAGGTAAAGGACGCAGCATCTCTGCTGTGGGGCGTTAATTAACATAAATTTTAACAACCCTTTGCTGAAATTACAAAATCAGCTCTTCAGAGCGTATTGCAGGGGCTACATTTTCTTGAGCGAAAAGAGTACATCCCGGCTGAAAGATAAAATTGGATTTACAAGGATTTCTTCATAAATATCCGGCTTGTTCCTTCAGGCGCGCAGTCAATACGGCCAAACTCTTCCCAACCGTGTTTTTTGTAAAAATCAGGAGCCTGAAAGCTTATCGTATACAAAAATGCTGCAGTGCAGCCCCTTCTTCGCCCTTCATCCTCGAAGCGATTTAGGATATCTGTGCCAAGCCCCATTCTCCGCAGCTCTGGTGGTAGATAGAAAAGATCTATAAAAAGGAGGCCCAGTGAGGAACGTCCTTGCATTCCTCCAAGAACTTTACCCGTTTTCGTTGATTTTATTAATACCGATAATGGCTTACGATCACTGATCCCCGTCATTAAATCGTTGAAATCATTAAGCCCTTCTTCAATGGATAATAATTGTTCCGCATCAGCATTTTCACAAATCTCAAAACTTATCTCTTCAACAGTGCTATTCATTTCAAATGGCCTATTCGTTGTATAAATAACTGTTTAAATATACAGTCGTAAATCCAAAATCCCAGCTTTTTTTCTGTTTTGCTCTGCCACTTGCACTAAAGCATGCCTCGGCCGTCCATCTGTTGAGATGAGATATCTTACCGCCTGCTTTGAGCAAAAGCCGGTATAGGCGCTTTTTCGCGGCAACAAGGGCTGTACTTCATTCAGGTTAAATGTATTGAATCCGGTATTTGCTCAGTGTTATAAGCAATGAGCAGTATTTATGATTTCTGCTGTTTCCAGTGCCTGATTTTCAATAAATAAGTTAAGGTCAGAAAATGATTAAGTCAGTTCAGCCAACAACCACAGTCACCACCACTACCGTAACCTGCGGTGGTGTGGGCGTATCTGTGACTGACTCCTGACAAAACAGATCCTCACTCCCCGCCAATCCGGACGGGGAAGAAAATCTCTCCGTTCATAATATTCTGAATGGAGAAACATTATGATTTCATTTGAAAATGCACTTATCGTTATCGATATGCAGCAAGGACTTTTCCGTGGCCCGACATCTCCGCATTCCGCCGGAGCGGTTCTGTCGAATATTTGTCTGCTGATTGCAAAAGCAAGACAGGCTCAGGTGCCCATCTTTTTCGCCCGCCACACCGGACCCGATGACTCCCCTTTATCTGAACAAAGTCCGTTAACACAACTGATACCTGAAATGGACGTGAACGTTGAGCGGGATATCGTTTTTATTAAAAAGCACCCCAGCTGTTTCCGCGATACCGGCCTGCAGCTTCAGCTCATCCAGCGAGGCGTAAAACGGGTGGTTATCGCCGGGATGAAAACAGAATTTTGTGTCGACACAACCTGCAGGGTTGCCTCGGAACTGGGATTCAGGACCGTGCTGATTTCAGATGCGCATACAACAATGGATAACGAATTTTTATCAGCAAATGAAATTATTGCTCATCACAATGTCACGCTGGCCGGGCCGTTTGTGACTCTGGCAACTGCCGATAACTTGAGATTTGCTCCTGACGAATGAGTTTGAGCGGAGAGCCGTCCGCAGGGCGGCTGAAAAATCCATTTTCGTTTCTGCCACGAACCTGTCGGGTGAGTATCTGGTTGATATATTTGGTATCATCACATTTTAAATCATGCCTGAGACCTTATCTGATGGGTATAAACATAAGACCAGCACTTGTTTCTGATGTCGGGAGTATTTTCGATGTGAGAACGTCGGTGATAGAAAATCATCTCAGTCGTGAGGAAATGCGGCTGATGGGGATCACTGAAAGCGTTGTGGCAGATATGATCCTGAAAAACCCTTGTGCCTGGGTAGCAGTTGATAATGAAAAAATTATCGGTTTTTCAATGATTTTACAGGATGAAGGTTGCCTCTTTGCGGCATTTGTTCGCCCGGAATATGAAAATAAAGGGGCAGGGCGTAAGCTTGTCATGGCTGCTGAGCAAGAGTTATTTAAACACCATGATGTAGTCTGGCTGGAAACCGATAAGAACAGCCGTGCTGCGAAATTTTACAGACATCTCGGTTGGGGTAATGACGCGGTTATTAATGATGTTGATATCAGATTAGAGAAAAAGAGAAGAGCATTCTGTAATTCAATTTTACGCAAAGAGAGTTAATGCGTTATGCCCCTTTTTAGAATCCTGTCAGGCGGGGCAGTGAGAAGAGGATGTCGTAGTATCACTTGAATTTGTGAAAATAATGTATAAATAACGTCCGTGTAATGCTCAAAGTCTTTGACACTTACTCTTTTATTTTAACAAAAACACTCATCACCATCAAGATAATTGACAATACGTTGCTATAATTATAAAAAGCAGAGAGCCTTAATCAACAAGGAACGATTTTAGTATGAATTTTTATGGGATAAATTATCTGCAAACGCAGTCAAATATAAATGATTACCTTAAGTATGTGATTATTTTCAGTACATTGTTTGTTTTGATTGTCGTTTTCAGCTTATATATGCGTCATCGCCTGCAGACCCGATATCGGGATTTGACAATTATTGCTTTTTTGTTTTTGCTGTTCGTTTCAGGTGTTCAGTATGCAGATTATGCAAACAGCGAAAATGTTCACTCCCAGTCGTCGCAAATGGTTAACTTTGTCACGTTATTATCAAAAGAAAAGAATGTCAGCATAAATGATATTTATTCCAGCTCAGTGCAGTTATCCGATGGCGTGATCGTTAAAGTTAACGACGGCTATTACCGTGTTAACTTAAGTTCAGATCAAAACACCTATAACTTAACGGACGTCTGGTTAACAAACCCGGAAGTTAACATCATAAAATAACGAGAAATCAAATGCCTATATACACACCTATTATCATCAAATTGGGGCTGGGGATACTGTGCCTGATTGTCCAAATCAACCTTATGGGCAAAGGCAATCTTGCCCCGACGTCTGCCATGGACCAGGTTCAGAATTACGTTCTGGGCGGGATCATCGGTGGTGTCATCTACAATGAATCAATTACAGTGCTGCAATTTGTGTTGGTCTTAATTATCTGGACGTTGCTGGTCTTCATTCTTAAATTCCTGAAAGAAAATAACCGGTTTGTGAAGCGGATTATTGATGGTAAACCCATTACGCTGGTACATAACGGCAATGTGGATGTTAAAGAATGTTTGAGAAATGGCGTTTCAGCTAATGACCTGATGTTTAAGTTAAGATCTAATGGCATTTATGAAGTTGAACAGCTTAAACGCGTGGTCCTCGAACAAAATGGTCAGTTAACAATTATCCAAAGCGGTGACGAGAATATTCGTTATCCCATCATCGTGGATGGATCAGCAAACTTCGATCTGCTTGAGATAATTAATAAAGACGCTGAATGGTTAGAAGCAAGGATCGCCGAGCAAGGTTTCAAAAAAATCAGTGAAGTCTACTTGGGTGAATACCTTTCGGGCAGGATTAATTTGTACGGATATACGCGATAACTGCCGGACTTGAATCAGTTCTCACGGTATCGATGATGTAGCGGGTGATCGATAGGCAGTCCGTACATGTAAAAACCCGGCCCTTAGCCGGGTTAGAATTAGGATCAATAACCGATACCCAGTTTGAGTCAGTCATAGAGCCATTTACCTGCCCTGGCTGATTCTGCCAGCATTTGCAGGGTCAAAGGTTGAGGTTCATCGTCATCAGCGCCAGACGTGCACAGTGCAAATAAGATAAAGGTCTCTACAGGCCAGTATTTATAGAAATCGAATCCAGCAGGGTCTACATCAAATTTCTGGAAATACTCTTCCATGATTTCAGCACCAGCTTCACTTGCCCAGACATAGCGACCTGTTGACAGGCTGGTGTCAATCGTGACCGGAATCTGTTTCTTAGAGAACAGAACAGGCTTGTTGAACCGCTGCCTGTACCACTCTATGACATCCTCGTTGCTTACTACCATAGTTTGTCATTACCCCGCGCTATGGTGTTGTACTTGTTCGTTGCTTTATAGGCAATCGTCGAGACATCAGCAGCTATGATGATAATTCCCAGAATGGGGATCCACCGACCAACGAAAGCACCCAGATTTGTCACATAGCTGAACTCAAGGCGCTTAATACTCCCCGTTGTCAGCGTGGGTAAACGTCTGGTTTCAATGTCCAGATAATGACGCAACTGCTGACTCAATGGTGATGTTCCCTGTGTTGTCCCCCTAGGCTTACCGCGCGTACCTAGAGTTGGCTGACCAAGCAGAATCAGGCCAATCGTCAGGAAGTCATCAACACCGAAATGTTCAGCGGTAGTGTCCAGAAACACCCAGAACAGCAATTCACCTGATGACAGATTAGAGAATCCTCGATAGAAGTACGTTCCGTTTAGCTCTTCAACCGTATCCATGTTGCAGCACCTACCCGGTTACGCGCTCATTCCATGCGTCAGAATACTGAATGTTTCCGTCGAGGTAACGCCACGTGATTTTGTCGTAACGAACCTGAACCTGCTCCAGATGGCCTGAATGAATAGCGGTTTTGCAATCGTGCATCATCGGAGTTACAGAGACGATTTTCACCCCTTCCAACAGCATGTTGTAGTATTCCACTTCCTGACCTGCATCATTAATTCGATACCATTTGAACTCAGCCGAAGCAAGGCATTGACCCGTTGCCACTGCTTTCATCAGGTATGGGGATGAGCTATCGAATTCTTTCTCGAAAATAAGTGCACCGTGAACACGTGTACCGGTCAACTTACCGGTATTACCATCCGTGGGGATATAGAGGTTATGGCTGAAGCTGGTGATTTCTATTGAATGCTCACGATCGTTAACATCTACAGAACCTTTGATCAGTGCGCCGCCATCGTCTTTAAGCCACAGATAAGCTGGGATTGCCATTTTTATAAATTCCTTTTAAATGTGAGGCTCTAAGCTATTCCTTCGCAGAGCAGGAAACAATTAGCGAATCTTGTAAAAATGAAACTTTCAGAAGTTTATTATGAGTTTTTGGCTGATTAGAAAAAGCATCAAAATCGCTTTTGTTGAACCTTTTAATTCATTGAAAACAGCGGCTTATTTTTTTCGTGAAGGCAGCAGGAAATTTAAAAACACAGTTATTGATAGCAAACATTAGAATGACTAGCTTCTAACATTCTAATAAATCACTACACACGCAGAGAAGCACAATTAATATATGAATAGAATAATTCGCCCCGCATCCTGAATGGACTCTACCGTGGACTACTCAGTCCGCCCTGATGGTTTCTCTTGTTGTGGGATTTTTTCCTTACTTATTCATTATCGCCGCCAGCACATCGCCCGGTTTTTCAAGTACAGCCAGATGAGTTCTCGCATCTTCAAGGCGTTTCACATCAAAGAAATCATGCGCCTGAGCAAAACGCTGCTGTAAGGCTAAGTAATCGTCATCTCTGTCGAGGGAGTAGATGTGGGTAGCCCTGGGGGGGTTTTTGAGTTTTTCCAGACGCTGGAGCGGTGAGCCGTATTGATGATAGGCGTCGCTAATCACCTGTCCTGCAAGGCGCCACAGTGTGTAACCGGACTCAGACATCCCGATTTTTAGATGATCATTAATAATGGCCGAGTCGCTGCCCGCTAACCAAAAATCGTACAGTTCATCCCGCGCAGATTGCCAGCTGTCTTCACGCTGCATCTCTTTGATCGAGGTGAAGAACGCCGGTGCAGGTTCATTCATGATCCAGTCAAGGAATATGACTTGAGGCACGCGATCCGCCATACTTTCTACCAAATCAACCGCTATCCAGCTGGCATGCGCGACGGAAACAGGCACAACGCGGGTCAGGCCAAGATGGTCAATCAGGGTCAACGCATCGGTTAATAACGCCGCACCGTCAAAATCATGACCATCGGTCGATGACTTACCATGGCCACGCCAGTCAATGATGACGACACGGAAGAATTCGGCGGCCAGTTTAGCGAAGTCATTGAAGACGGTTTTCGGCTGACACCAGCCCGGCATGAGGAACAGCGTCGTGTCGGCCTGACCGATATCCAGATAATCAATATCCCCATGATGCGTAGGTAAAATAGCCATGTCACTGTTATTCCTGATACTTTCTTGCGAAGACCTCGCAGAACCAGTCGATAAAAACGCGGACTTTCGAAGGCAGGTAGCGGCGATCGGGATACAGAACAGACACTGGTTTTGTGACAGGCGCATAATCGGTGAGCACTTCCGTCAGTCTGCCAGACTGAATGTGAGGTTCCAGCGCTGTCCGTAACGCATGCACTAAACCCAGCCCTTCCAGCCCGCAGGAAAGAAGTACATCGGAATTGTTAACCAACATATTGCTCCCCGGTCGCCGTGACATAATTTCTCCGTTCATCATATACTTCCAGTCCATCACTTCACGGCTGTGTTCACTGAAAAAATTGACCGCTTTATGATGCACAAGCTCATCCGGCGTCAGCGGAATACCGTACTTATCCAGATATGACGGCGCAGCACAGGTGGTCATACTGACGCTGCCCACACGGCGCGCGCTAAAACCGGAATATGGGTATGCCGCTGCCGGGAGCACTGGCTGAATATATGATTATTCACGAAGACAGTGCCGTCCGAGCCCCGGACAACATGACTGATGAGGAAGCGTCAACATTACTTATCGCCGCGCTGACCGCCTGGTATTCGCTGATGGACATCGGTCATCTTCAGCCCGGCCAGACGGTTTTGGTGCAAGGTACCGGTGGGGTATCTGTTTTTGCTTGCCTTTGATTTTCCGGCAGACGACGATACGCGGTATTGCTGTTGCACCGCGTTCATCCTTTGATCGCATGAATCCTTTCCTCACTGAACATAATATCAGGCCGGTCATTGAACAGGTGTACAGCTTCAGTGACGCGATCGAAGCGTTCAGACACCTCTCCCGTGGTGCATTTGGTAAAATTGTTATTAAGATTGGTGACTGATCGCCAGGGATTGCGCTTTGCACACAACGTGGTATGACCCTCTGTCCCTTGATATTAAGGAACAGGGGTCATATCAGTATGATGAGTCTGAAGGTGAAAAAACTAGAGGATCAACAGCGGTTTCAAAGCTGCGTCGCCGTTAGCGCAATCTTGTGATTCAACGTATCACTGATTGTATCGACCCAAACTTTGGTATTTTCCTGTGTACGGATCTTGCGCGGAATATCGATTTTAAATTCATCTGTGATGGTACCGGGTGAACCCGTCAATAAGAGAACGCGATCGCACAGCATCACGGCCTCTTCAATATCATGCGTCACCAGAATCATCGACTTGGTTTTAATGTAGTGCTTCTCCCACAGCTCCAGCAGATCCTGACGCAGCTTATGGCCGGTATAAATGTCGAGCGCGGAGAAAGGTTCATCGAGCAACAACAGCTGAGGTTCAACCGCCAGAGCACGTGCAAAACCAATCCGCTGGCGCATCCCGCCGGATAACTCTTTTGGATAGGCGTCCGCATAACCTGAAAGACCGATCAGGTCGATCATATCTACCGTTCTTCGGTTCACCTCACTGGCGGGTAAACCTAACGCCTGCAGGCCAAAGGAGACATTGCCAAACACGGTTAACCATGGGAAAAGCGCAAATGTCTGAAAGACCATACTGGTATCCGGGCAAGGGCCGGTGACGGGTTGATCATTACACACGATGGAACCGAAGCTGCTGTCAACCAGACCGGCAATCATGCGCAGTAAGGTGGATTTCCCTGAGCCAGATCGTCCGAGCAAGGCAACAATTTCATTTTCGCTGACCTCCAGATTGATGTTATCCAGAACGCATTGCGTATGTTTTTGGTCCTTCTGAAAGGACTTCGACACATTTTTAATTTCTAAAACAGTACGGGTATTTTTCATGTCATTATCTCTTTTTAACTTTATTTATAAGCGAGTTAGTCAAATTTAAACCGGGTTTCTGCAAAACGATAAAGTGGCTGCCAGATGAATATCACGCAAAGGGCAACCATAAAGCACATGGCAATGCAGCCCAGTGCAGCCTCAGGGTTTTGCCCCGCCTCGGTGGTGGTGGAAATGAATGCGCCCAGTCCGTTGGTTTTAAGAGTGACGTCGCCCCAGTTCAGTACTTCGGCAGCAATGGCAGCGTTCCAGGCTCCGCCGGCGGCAGAAATAATGCCTGTCACGATGTACGGGAAAATGGCGGGCAAAATATACTTGCTCCACCACATCCAGCCTTTCACGCCAAAGACCCGGCTCACATCCACCATCTGACTAGGGATAACAGACGCCCCGGCAATCACGTTAAACAACACGTACCACTGCGTACCCAGCATGATCATCGGGATTGTCCAGGCATTCAGACTTTGATGCCAGGTGATCAAAATGACGGTGACAATCGGATAGAAAACGTTAGACGGAATGGCTGCCATGATCTGAATCACGGGCTGGAAAATACGCACCAGTCGCGGACGCAGGCCGATCCATACGCCAAGCGGCGTAAAGATAACAATGCTTAGCAGCATGGCGATGATTACCCGCGCCGCCGTCAGTCCCATCCATTCAGGAAGCTTTGACAGATACTGGAAGGGCAGATAACCCCATAAAATATTGCCGTAGTACAAGCAGGCGACGGCAATCGCCAGATACCACAAACTCGCCCATAGCCAGTTGAGTAATCCGAGGAAATTAAACAGACGACTCAGCCCCAGCAGGTACCACGCCTTAGGCAATGTGAACAGCCAGAACTGGCAGAAGCGGCTGCCCAGTTTTCCCAGCAGCTGCCCGGTGAATGACCGCTGCAAACAGCTGTAAAACCAGGAGGTTGGCCGTTCAGCATAAGAGGTATCTTCATATTTAAACTGGCTGGCAAAGCGCACTAACGGGCGGAAAAGTAACTGGTCAAACAGCACGATGGTGATGACGAGAGCCAGCACGCCCCAGAGCACACCGTGGATGCTTCCGGCATCAATGGCCTGACCCAGCCAGGATCCGATACCGGGCAGATTGACGTTATTGTCGCCGATAGTCAGCATCTCGGAGGCAATCAGCGCAAACCATGCCGCCGACTGAGACACCATGGTATTCCACAGCAAACCGGGGAATGAGTAGAGAAATCCCAGCCGCCAGAACCGTTGCCACGGGTTGCATTGGAACGCGCACGAGACTTCGGTGAGTTCGTTCGGCACAACGCGTAAAGTCTGATACATCGTCAGCATCATATTCCACGCCTGCCCGGTAAATACGGCAAAGATGGCGAGCCCCTCAAGCCCCATAACACTGTGCGGATATAGCCCCAGGAAGAAAGCAGTGGTAAAGGTCAGGAATCCCAGGAGAGGAACGGACTCCATAAAGTTCACAAAAGGCAAAATAATGCGACGCATCGCAGCATATTTTGCTGCCAGCACACCAAATACGATGGTGAAAATGAGTGAGAACGCTAACCCAAACAGCAGGCGCATGGTGGTACGTAATGCGTAATAAGGTAAGTCTTTATAGTCTTGTGTGACTGGCGGCAGCGTGCTCCCGTCAAAAGGAGTATGCATACCTTGCCAGCCATAAATCAGTAATCCTGCTAACAGACACAATATTGAGATGATAATCAGATCATTCAGGCCGAATTTATTCCGGCTCATCACTGGGGTGTTCTTCTGCATAACGTTAATTCTCAGTGGGAATTTTTATATCGATTAAAACCGATAAGCAGAGAGAATAGGGCGTAATTAATCCCTCCGGATAAATGGAGTTATTTTTTGCGCCGTATTCAATTTAGAATAATGTTCATCACGATAACAGTGTAAGACGTCGATACCGTAATGAACCTCGCCCTCTCAGGGGAGAAGACTGTCTATTTGCGATTTAATCGCACGCTGATAATGGGTTGAGAAGTATTGCTTCAGGGTCTGAACGAAAGGAAAGGACCGCGGCGCCCTGGCAGTTGGGGCCGTAATGCTTTTATTGGCAAGCGTATCGCTGAAAGATGAAGAATCTGTAGTCTTCAACATCAATGGAAAAACAAATTTTTGTAACAGCATAAAGCACCTCGATATAACAGCATCGAAATAAAGATAATCTTCGCCCTTAATTTATCGGGCTTGTGGTTCTGATTATCCTTACAGACACTGACAGGTGCTGAGGATAATCAGGTGTTGGTCGGGATACCCGACGGGGGTTCATCGTTTAACATACACGTCCTCTTTAGATTTATTATTAATTGCAGGCGGATACTATCAGGGCAATATTAAACAGAACGTATATATACACACAATTGAGGCGACTTTCTCTGGGGGTGTTAATCGGGCAGGATATCCGAAAAGAATAACCCCGTTTCGTGAGCAAGACGTAACAGAGCCTGATTGTTTATCGAAAGGCATTATTAATATTATGTGGAGTGTTACTGAAGCGTAGTGACAGCGCCCGACGTCATATCGGGCGCTAATTTTTTGTCAGTCACGCATGATCAGAACGAGAAACACGAACATCCCAGCGCGCCCCAGAAGGCGTTGTCATTGGAAACGGGGACATCGGACCCGCGGGCGATGTCATGACTGTGTTTATGCACGCCACAAGGACCGGCGCACTGATGTGCCTGACGCACCAGTCCGATGCGCGCCGCCCCTTCTGGCGGGGCAGAGCGGTAATGGCCCGGCACGTTGGTGACCGGCGACCAGTCCGGTAAAACCGGGATCGCCGGCGGGGCGAGCGGTGAGAAACTGCCTGCCGCGTACACTACTTTGCCATCGACAACAGTCATCACCGATTCGATACCCTTGATGCGTTCTTCCTGCACACTGAAAAAATCCTCCGAAAGCACCGCCAGATCCGCCAGTTGTCCGGCTTTGATCTGCCCCTTTTTGCCCTGTTCGCTGGAGAACCAGGAACTGCCCTGCGTCCACAGCATCAGCGCGGTTTCGCGGTCGATGCGCGCATCGTCATCGTACATTGCCATGCCGCCGACGGTACGGCCGGAAACCAGCCAGTACAACGCCGTCCACGGGTTGTAGCTGGCAACGCGCGTGGCGTCAGTGCCCAGCCCGACCGGCAGACCGGCAGAGAGCATTTTCGCCACCGGCGGCGTGTGTCTGGTGGCCTCGATACCGTAGCGGTCAGCGAAATATTCCCCCTGAAACGCCATACGATGCTGGACGGCAATGCCGCCACCTAGCGCTTTTACGCGTTCGATATTACGCTCCGTAATGGTTTCCGCATGGTCAAAGAACCAGTGCAGGCCGTTGAACGGAATGTCGTTATTCACCTTTTCGAAGACATCGAGCATACGGCTGATCGACTCATCGTAAGTGGCGTGCAGGCGGAACGGCCAGCGGTGCTCCACCAGATGACGCACCACGCGTTCCAGCTCAACTTCAGTGCCCGGCGGTAAATCCGGACGCGGTTGCAGGAAGTCTTCAAAGTCAGCGGCGGAAAACACCAGCATCTCGCCCGCGCCGTTGTGACGGTAGAAATCGGTGCCTTGTCCCGGTTTCAGCATATCGGTCCACAGCTCGAAATCTTCCAGCTCATGCTGCGGCCGCTGGGTAAACAGGTTGTAAGCGATGCGCACGGTCAGCTGATCTTTCTGATGAAGTTCATCAATGATCTGATAATCCTCAGGATAATTCTGGAAGCCGCCACCCGCATCAATCGCACTGGTCAGGCCGAGGCGATTCAGTTCGCGCATAAACTGGCGTGTAGAATTCACCTGCTGCTCAAGTGGCAGTTTCGGGCCCTTCGCCAGCGTCGAATAGAGGATCATCGCATTCGGTTTGGCAATTAACATACCGGTCGGATTGCCGTTGCTGTCGCGCTGAATTTCTCCGCCCGGCGGATTCGGCGTGTCTTTGGTGTAACCGACGACCTTCAGTGCGGCGCGGTTGAGCAGGGCGCGGTCGTATAAATGCAGGATAAATACCGGCGTGTCGGGTGCGACCTGATTGATCTCTTCCAGCGTCGGCATCCGGCGTTCGGCGAACTGAAATTCCGTCCAGCCACCGACCACGCGTACCCATTGCGGTGATGGCGTGCGCAGTGCCTGTTCTTTCAGCATCCGCAACGCATCGGCCAGAGAAGGCACGCCTTCCCAGCGCAGTTCCAGATTGTAATTCAGCCCGCCACGGATGAGATGCAGGTGGGAATCGTTCAGACCGGGGATCGCCGTGTGACCGTGCAGATCCACCACCTGAGTAGACGCATCCGCGAACTGCATCACTTCATTTTCAGTGCCGACAGCAAGAAATTTGCCGTCTTTAATCGCCACGGCGTTCGCCAGGGGTTTCTCCCGGTCAACGGTATGAAATTTGCCATTAATCAGGATCAGGGAAGCAAAACTTGTCATTGGAAAAGCTCCTGTCATTGCGCGGAAGTGCGCGTCAGCCATGAATGGAAAACCCGGGTAATCACTGGCATCCAGAGGAAAACCACCAGCGCAACCACAGAGGCGTCATTGAGTAAATGACCGCCTTCCGTGCCTTTAAGCTGCGGCAAAAATTGCCCCCAAAACCAGGGCACAATGTGGGTCGAAGGGTAAATCACCAGCAAGGTAAGCAGGTATTGTTTCCAGCGGGCAGGGGGACGAACCGTCGCACTCGGCGGGGTAAACCAGAATTCCGCGCCGGGACGCACTTCGGTGCTGTCGTCCTGCAACAGCAGCGGACTGACTTCTGCCACCAGTTGTTTACGCAGTTCAGAGTTGTGCCAGGCGTTGAGATTTTCCAGCGTGTCGAAGCGCACCAGAATGGTGTACGGATCCCCGCTGCGGCTTGGACGGATGACGTTGACGCCCAGATGTCCCGGGAACGTGCTCGCCTGCGGCATGATTTTGTTCAGCCAGGCTTCATATTGCGCCTCGCTGGCGGGGGCAATTTTGTGCGTAATGACGAGCGTAACGTGTTGCTTGTGGGACTGGGACATACATCACCTCAGCTGATTTAAATAAAAGCATTTATCGAATCAATGAAATGATGTTAGTCGGCAGGTTGAATCAATGATAGGTGAGAATTTTTGCGTTCTTGTTAAGATTTTTTGAGGGTTATTCTTCGCCGACCACGCGCAGCTCGCGCTGCCTGAGAATGCGGTGCAGATTGAATTCCAGCCAGTCGGCCAGCCCGGCAACCTGGTCTTTCATCTCAAGTCCCAGAGGAGAGAGACTATACTCAACGTGCGGCGGCACCACCGGAAACGAATGCCGGTCAACAAAGCCATCTTCTTCTAAGGCCTGCAACGTTTGCGCCAGCATCTTTTCGCTGATGCCCCCGACTTTGCGGCGCAGTTCACTAAAGCGCAGCGTTTCGTCGCACAGGGCGATCAGGATCAGTAAACCCCAGCGGCTGGTGACGTGGCGCAGAATTTCGCGTGATGGACAATTCGGGTCGAGGACTTTCCCCTGACGAATTTGTTCTGACAGCGGCAGGCGTGCCTCAGCCGGGTCTGACGTAATTATTTTCATACTTACCTTTTGGTGCGTACTTACGAAAAGTAAGTGTATCGCATAGGATGTCTTCACGGCGACGAATTTCGCGTCTTGCAGAACATAAACCCAGAATATGAACAGTGTGTCGAACCCTTCAGGAGAATAAATATGATCGCAATTACCGGTGCTACCGGCCAGTTAGGCCGCCTTGTTATTGCCGCGCTTCTGAAAAAAGTGCCCGCTAATCAAATTATTGCCGCAGTGCGCAGCCCTGAAAAAGCCAAAGATCTGGCGGATTTAGGCGTTCAGGTTCGCCAGGCGGATTACAGCAAGCCGGAGACGCTGGATTCAGCGTTTAAAGGCGCAGAGAAACTGCTGCTGATTTCCTCAAGCGAAGTCGGTCAGCGTGAAGCGCAGCACAACACAGTGATCGCGGCGGCTAAACGTGCGGGCGTGAAACTTCTGGCTTATACCAGCCTGCTGCACGCGGGTAAATCTCCGCTCGGTCTGGGCGTGGAACACCGTGCGACCGAAAAAGCGTTAAGTGAATCTGGCATTCCTTTTGTCCTGCTGCGTAACGGCTGGTATACGGAAAACTATGCCGCGAGCATTGCACCGGCTTTGGCGCATAACGCCTTTATAGGTTCTGTCGGAGAAGGGCGGATTTCTTCTGCTGCCCGTCAGGATTATGCCGAAGCGGCGGCTGCCGTTCTGGTGCTGGAGGATCAGGGCGGGAAAATCTACGAACTGGCGGGCGATGAATCCTACACGCTGGCTGAATTCTCGGCGGAAATCGCGCATCAGTCCGGCAAAAAAGTGGATTACGTGAATCTGCCGGAAGCAGAATTTGCTAAAGCGTTACTGGGCGCCGGTTTACCGGAAGGTCTGGCGAATATGCTGGCAGATTCTGACGCGGGCGCAGAGAAGGGCGGTCTGTTTGATGATTCTCATTCATTGAGCAAACTGATTGGTCGTCCAACGACGCCGGTGAAAGACGTGATCGCTGCGACACTGAAATCGCTGTAATACACGAAAACTTCATTAAGAAGTGAACACCGGCCTGCTAGCACTGATGCTTATCAGGCCGGTGTATTTGTTAAATTACGTCATCTTGCGTGGAGAGCAAAACCAGCTCCAGCAAATTACGGCAACCCTGCTGGTTGCTGACGTTAGACTCCTGCTCCAGCTGGCGCAGCAGCCCTTCAATAATCGCTTTGTTACTCACCGGATAGCCGTTGTTTAACAGTCCAGAAACGATGGTGCCGAGGATCTCGACTTCGCTTAATGTTGGGGTTTCACGGACTTTGAAATAATCACTGATTTCTGTAACTGTTTGTTCTGCTTCGAGTTGCATGTAGACCTCCTCAAACTTTTCTGCGAATTATCATCGCCGGAAAAGTGCCTATTGCCAGTCAGAAAAGAGAATATTGTGAAGCGTTTCTTCACAATTGCCTTCCCTGTTCATCCCGTGATTATTTTGTACAAAAATAAAATCAGCCGTGAAAAAAACCTTTGGAAGAAGGGAAATCCAATTTTTTCTTCCAAAGGCCAGGCTGAAATTGCCCGTAAAAGACGGACTAATGATGAAGCAGGGGTACAAGAAAGTTATACAATGATTACAATTTTGTACAGGTATGGATGCGAAAATTCTTAAATAGTGTTGCTAGCAATGTTTAAAAAAGCACGAAATGCTCAATTTCTTCTAAAGCGGTTACATTCACAGGACGCGTTAGTTTCATATGTAATGGTAAATAAGGTGACTTCTGCGGTTGTCTATTGTGTCTGTACAACAGTCTGCCTGTGCGGCAGAATAACCGCCCTTTTTTTCGCCATCCGGCGAATTCTGCAACGGCAGATCAGGAGTCTTGCGGTGAAAGTTAACGTCATAGGCACCAGCGGCAGCGGCAAATCAACGCTGGCACGCGGCATTTCTCAGAAACTGAATATTCCTTATATTGAACTGGATGCCTTGTTCTGGCGGTCTGACTGGCAGGGTACGCCTGACGAACAATTTTTTGCCCGCCTGGAAGAAAAAATGGCAGCCAGCGAAAGCTGGGTCATCGACGGCAATTACAAACGCTCGCAACCCGTCAAATGGCGCAATATTGATGTGATCGTCTGGGTGGATTATTCGTTCGGGCGCACGCTGTTTCAGGCAGTTAAAAGGGCGGCTACGCGTGCGTGGGGCGGGCAGGAAATCTGGGCGGGGACAGGCAACTACGAGACGTTTCGCAAAAGCTTTTTCAGCCGGGAGTCGATAATTCTGTGGACGCTGAAAACTTACAGGAAAAACCGCCGCCAGTATGAGGCGTTACTCCGTGACCCCGCATGGCAGCATGTCCGGTTTGTGCGTTTACGCTCACCCCAGCAGACTGAGGTTTTTCTCAGAGATCTGACCCAGCTGTAACACCATCCACGGGCTGAAGGCCCACGGCGTTGTCTTTACGCTGCTGAGTAAATCTTCCGGTTTCACCCACTGATAATCCATTACTTCAGACTCGCGCGGTGCGGGTGTCTGGCCGGTGAAGGCGGTAAAAATCGGGCAGAATTCATTTTCGACAATGCCGGAAGCATCGGTGGCGTAATACTGAAATTCATCCACCAGCGAGGCGATGTTTTCCACGGATAAACCGATTTCATACTGACAACGGCGCAGAACCGCCGCCTGCAGGGACTCGCCGGGCAGCGGATGCCCGCACACGGAATTCGTCCAGACTCCCGGCCACGCGACTTTGCCCAGCGCACGGCGCGTCAGCAAAATCTCGCCACGATCATTGCGGATGTAACAGGAAAACGCCAGATGCAGCGGAGTATGTCCGGAATGCACCAGCGCTTTGTCCATGGTTCCCCATGGCTGATGTTGTCCATCCAGCAACACGACTTCTTCAATCATACAAACTCCCGTGACTCCTCAACCTTCAGTCTTCTGTTTCCAGCATTTGCTTTAGTAAACGCACCAGATGCTGCTGATCGTCAGGAGACAATCTTGCCAAAAACTCCGTATCTACCTGCTCACCGACTGGCTGAGTATTCGCCAGAACGGCTTTCCCCTCTGTGGTCAGCGAAATAAAACGACGGCGCTTATCCGCCGGATCGGCCTGACGCACCAACAGCCCGCGTGATTCCAGCCGCGACAGCATTTCTGCCAGGGTGGCCTTACTGCTGATCGCCACACCGGTCAGTTGTACCTGTTCAATTCCCGGATTTTCAGCAATCGAGCGCAATACGGCGTACTGCGGTTTGGTCAGTTCCGGGATGCATTGCTGCCAGCGCGCGGTGTGCTGCTGGAATACCTTACGCATTATGTGAAAGGCTTCCTGTCTCAATTGTGTGCTCATCATCGGTTTCCGCTGTTCTTATAGGTCTCCGGCTATTTTAGCAACCTCTGAGGAATGAATGCGACAGACCATTGCGGTGATTTGAAAAGGAGTATAAGGTAAAAATCATTCGTATACGAACGAAATGTTCGGGATCATGATCTGTGTGAGGCTGGAATGAAACTGATTGTAGGGATGACGGGCGCGACGGGCGCCCCGCTGGCGGTAACGCTGTTGCAGGCGTTACGGGATATGGACGGTGTGGAAACACATCTGGTGATGTCGAAATGGGCGAAAACCACGATTGAACTTGAAACGCCTTACACCGCACGTGAGGTGAGTGCCATGGCGGACTTCACGCACAATTGCGCCGATCAGGGAGCCACGATTTCTTCCGGCTCATTCAAAACTGACGGCATGATCATCATCCCGTGCAGCATGAAAACGCTGGCGGGGATCCGCGCCGGATATGCCGAAGGGCTGGTCGGGCGCGCAGCCGATGTGGTGCTCAAAGAAAACCGCAAACTGGTGCTGGTTCCGCGTGAAACCCCTCTCAGCACCATTCACCTTGAAAACCTGCTCGCACTTTCCCGCATGGGGGCCGCAATCGTGCCGCCGATGCCGGCTTACTACAACCATCCTGAAACCATTCAGGACGTGACCGATCACATTGTGACCCGCGTGCTTGACCAGTTTGGCCTTGAATATCATCGGGCTAAGCGTTGGGCCGGGTTAACGGCAAAGGGTGACAGTGTCACTAATTAGTTTCTAAAACGTGTTAAATTTACTACGTACCAAGTACAGGAGAATCGAGATGGCTTTTGATGATCTGCGCAGCTTTATGCGCGCACTGGATGAGAACGGACAACTGCTGAAAATCACCGAACAGGTGAAAGCGGAGCCGGATCTGGCTGCGGCGGCGAACGCCACAGGCCGTATCGGCGAGGGCGCACCTGCGCTGTATTTTGACAATGTGGAAGGGTTTACCGACGCGCGTATCGCCTTAAATACGCTGGGGTCATGGCCCAATCATGCCATCGCCATGGGGTTGCCGCCTTCCACGTCGACCAACGAACAGATTGCCGAATATATCCGCCGCTGGGATATGTTTCCGATCACACCCGAACGTCGTGAAAATCCGGCGTGGGCAGAAAATACCGTCGACGGGGAAGACATTAACCTGTTCGATATTCTGCCGCTGTTCCGTTTGAACGACGGCGACGGTGGTTTCTATCTCGATAAAGCCTGCGTGGTGTCCCGCGATCCGACCGACCCGGACAGCTTCGATAAACAGAATGTCGGCATTTATCGTATGGAAGTGAAGGGCAAACGTAAGCTCGGGCTGCAACCGGTGCCGATGCATGACATTGCGCTGCACTTACATAAAGCGGAAGAACGGGGCGAAGATTTACCGATAGTCATCACGCTGGGTAATGACCCGATCATTACGCTGATGGGTGCAACGCCGCTGAAATATGACCAGTCGGAATATGAAATGGCGGGCGCATTGCGTCAGGCGCCGTATCCGATCGCGACGGCACCGCTGACTGGTTTTGACGTGCCATGGGGTTCAGAAGTGATCCTCGAAGGGGTGATCGAAGGGCGTAAACGCGAAATCGAAGGGCCGTTCGGCGAATTCACCGGGCACTATTCCGGTGGCCGCAATATGACCGTGGTGCGTATCGATAAAGTCTCTTACCGCAATAATCCCATTTTTGAGTCCCTCTATCTCGGCATGCCATGGACCGAAATCGATTATCTGATGGGGCCAGCCACCTGCGTGCCACTGTATCAGCAACTCAAAGCCGAATTCCCGGAAGTGCAGGCGGTTAACGCTATGTACACCCACGGTCTGCTGGCGATTATCTCCACCAAAAAACGTTACGGCGGTTTTGCCCGTGCCGTGGGGCTGCGCGCAATGACTACGCCGCACGGTCTGGGGTACGTGAAAATGGTGATTATGGTCGATGAGGATGTGGATCCGTTTAACCTGCCGCAGGTGATGTGGGCGCTTTCCGCCAAGGTGAATCCGGCGGGCGACCTGGTTCAGCTGCCGAATATGTCCGTGCTGGAACTGGATCCGGGGTCATCGCCGGCGGGGATCACTGACAAACTGATTATTGATGCCACCACGCCGGTCGCGCCGGATAATCGCGGTCATTACAGCCAGCCGGTACGCGATTTACCGGAAACCAAAGACTGGGTCGCTAAACTCAATGCCATGCTGGACGGGCGCAAAGCCTGAACATTCATTAAAGATAGTAAGGAGTGATTATGATTTGTCCACGTTGTGCCGATGAGCATATCGAACTGATGGCCGTGTCCCCGGTGAAAGGTGTCTGGACCGTGCATCAGTGCCAGCGTTGTTTATACACCTGGCGTTCTACCGAGCCGTTACGCCGCACCAGCCGCGAACATTATCCCGAAGCGTTTAAGATGACGCAGGCCGATATCGACAACGCGCCGATGGTGCCGTCGATCCCGCCACTTCTGGCGGAGTAATGTGACTTTCTCCTCCCTCTGAAAACAGGGAGGAGAAGCTTCAGAAGCCGTTTTTACGGAAATTCATCTGAACATAAACTTTTCGCGTAAAAACAGTTTAGGTAATCTCTAAGAAAATTCCTGAAATCAAGTAGTTAAAATTCTATTTCCCTGAAAACCCCCTTCTTTTTTCTCCTGAATAGTCCCACATTTTTGCCAACATAAACTCTGTAAAGGTAGACAGTTGTCGACTTTTCCTCTAAAAGTTCTGCAGTTCTCGCCAGACAAAACTAGTTTCTAATGGCAAATAATAATTTCTGAATGTTAAAGAGCGGCGAAATGATAACCGCCAGGCATTGAGATTTTACAAACACTACGACACACCTTTTGGAGAGTTTATGCATTCCTCTGATCACAAAAACGAGAGCCGGACGTTCTTCGGTCATCCTTATCCGCTGGGTTCTCTGTTCTTCACAGAAATGTGGGAGCGGTTCTCGTTTTACGGTATCCGTCCCTTACTGATCCTGTTCATGGCAGCGACGGTGTATGACGGCGGCATGGGACTGGCGCGTGAAAACGCATCGGCCATCGTCGGTATCTTTGCGGGCTGTATGTATCTCGCGGCGCTGCCGGGCGGATGGCTGGCAGATAACTGGCTTGGGCAACAACGTGCAGTCTGGTACGGCTCGATCCTGATTGCGCTGGGTCACCTGGCGATTGCCTTGTCGGCGTTTATGGGCGACAACCTGTTCTTCATCGGCCTGATGTTTATCGTGCTGGGTTCCGGCTTGTTCAAGACCTGTATCTCGGTCATGGTCGGCACGCTGTATAAGAAGGGCGACGCACGCCGTGACGGCGGTTTCTCGCTGTTCTATATGGGCATCAACATGGGGTCGTTTATCGCACCGCTGATTTCCGGCTGGCTGATAAAATCGCATGGCTGGCACTGGGGCTTTGGTATCGGTGGTATCGGTATGCTGGTGGCGCTGATTATCTTCCGCGTTTATGCCGTACCGGCAATGAAACGCTATGACAGCGAAGTCGGTCTGGATTCCACCTGGAACAATCCTGTCGCGAAGAAAAACGGCGTCGGTGCCTGGTTACTGGCGCTGGCCGTCGGCGTGGCTGTCGTTGTAACGCTGATTGCGCAGGGCGTGATTGTCATCAATCCGGTCGCTGTCGCCAGCGTGCTGGTTTATGTGATTGCGGCATCCGTCGCCCTGTACTTTATCTACCTGTTCCTGTTCGCCGGGCTTAACCGCAAAGAGCGCGCCAGACTGCTGGTTTGCTTTATCCTGCTGGTTTCCGCTGCGTTCTTCTGGTCTGCGTTCGAGCAAAAACCGACCTCGTTCAACCTGTTTGCGAATGACTACACCAACCGCATGATCGGCGATTTTGAAATCCCGGCGGTCTGGTTCCAGTCTGTCAATGCGTTGTTTATCATTCTGCTGGCACCGGTATTCAGCTGGGCGTGGCCGATGATGGCACGTAAAAACATCCGTCCGAGCAGCATCACCAAGTTCATTATCGGTATTTTGTGCGCAGCGGCAGGCTTTGGCCTGATGATGCTGGCGGCGCAGAACGTGCTGAACAGCGGCGGCGCAGGCGTTTCACCGTTCTGGCTGGTGGGCAGTATTCTGATGCTGACGCTTGGCGAGCTGTGTCTGAGCCCGATCGGTCTGGCGACCATGACATTGCTGGCACCGGAGAGAATGCGCGGTCAGATGATGGGGCTGTGGTTCTGTGCCAGTGCGCTGGGTAACCTGGCGGCGGGTCTGATCGGCGGTCACGTGAAAGCCGATCAGCTGGATATGCTGCCTGATCTCTTTGCGCGTTGTTCCATCGCGTTGCTTATCTGTGCTGCCGTATTGTTCGTGCTGATTATTCCGGTACGCAGAATGCTGGAAAACGCACAGGCCAGTTCAGAACAGAAACCTGTCACTCACGCCTGACGGGAAATGATGTGATTATCGACCCGTAACCGGTCGGTGCAGTAACAGAAATGAGGTGGTCTTCGGACTGCCTCATTTTTTTTTGATCATATCCATGTTACCGGTATCACATTAATCAAAAAACATAAGAAATTTATAACATCTCGCAATTGTGACGGCCTTTTAACCATTCTATAACAAGTCCTCGGGCCACGGACGGACTGACTTTTTTGTGTTTAACCCTACAAAAGGCAGGACGAAAAATGACGGCGAAGTTATCCGTAAAAGAAAAAATCAGCTACGGTCTGGGAGATATGGCGAGCCATATTGGCCTGGATAACGTGATTATATTTTTGACGTTTTATTACACCGATGTTGTGGGATTACCGGCGGTTTTCGTCGGGACAATGTTTCTGGTCGCACGCGTCGCGGATGCGATTGTTGACCCCGCAATGGGGCTGATTGCCGACCGCACGCAAACCCGTTTTGGCAAGTTCCGCCCCTATATTCTCTGGCTCGCGCTGCCATTTGGTGCCAGTTGTTTACTGGTTTATGCGGTGCCGGAATCGCTGTCTTTGGGCGGCAAAATGGTTTATGCCAGCGTCACGTATTGCGTGATGATGCTGATGTATACCGCCATCAACATTCCTTACTGCTCGATGGGGGCGATCATTACGCCCGATAATACCCAGCGTATTTCTCTGCAATCCTACCGCTTTTTCCTCGCCACGCTCGGCGGCGCGATGTCCACGTTCCTGATGATGCCGCTGGCAGAAATGATGGGCGGCGGCAATAAACTCGACGGCTATTTCGGCGCGATGGCCATCATGGCGTCGATTGCCGTGGTGATGTTCCTGCTGTGTTTTCTCAATACGAAAGAACGTATCAGCGCACCGCCAACGCACGAGAATTTCCTCTCCGATCTGCGCGATTTAGTACGAAACGATCAGTGGCGTGTGGTCGCGGCCCTGATCTTCTTCAACATCTCATTCGGCGTCGTCCGCCTTGGCGCGATGATGTATTACGTCACTTATTATCTTGGCAATGCCAGCTACTTTATGTGGCTGCTGGCGGCGCACATTATCGGTAAAAGTCTAGGCAGTTTGATGGTCAAACCGCTGACCCGCAACCGCAGCAAACTGGCGGCGTTTACGCTGTGCGCCATTCTGACCGGCTTGCTGAGCATGGCGATATTCTTCGTTCCGGCGTGGATTTCCCTGCTGGTCGGCATGACGTTGCTGGTGTCCACGTTCTATCAGGTCACGACCACGCTGATGTGGGTGATGATGTCCGACGTGGTGGATTACGGCGAATACAAACAGGGCAAACGCATGGACGGCACGGTGTTCTCGACCTTGCTGGCGATCCTCAAAATGGGGATGGCGGTGAGCGGGGCAGTCGTTGGCTGGACCCTCGGCATGAGCGGTTACGTGCCACACGCCGCGCAACAAAATACCGCCGCGATGCTGTCAATTATCGCGCTGTTCTCACTGGTGCCGGGCGTGTTGTCGATGTTCAGCGCGCTGTCGATGCGCTGGTACAAGCTTAACGACGCGACCATGAAACAGATTAACCAGTCCAAAATTTCACGGGAACACGAGCCTGTCCCTCAGGCCACCTTGCATACACAGGAGTCCGCATGAGCGAATTAATCGCCGAAAAAAACCGTATCCTCTGGCATTTCGATCAGCAAACGCTGGTGATTGAACCCTGGGGTGAAAACAGCCTGCGCGTGCGTGCTACCTGCCGGCCTGAACTGAATGAACATCTTTGGGCGCTGCTGCCGCAAACCGAACAGCCGCAAACTGACATCAGCCGTGGCATGGAAACGCTGAGCATCCGCAACGGCAACATAACGGCGACGGTCAATATAAAAGGGCAGCTGGCATTTTATAACCAGCGCGGTGAGCTGATCCTCGAGGAGTTTTGGCGTCAGCGTTCGACGGTCGGTATCGGCGCGACGGAGAAAAGTCAGGACAAATACATCAGTGCGCTGAAAATGGATGCGCGCGAATTTAAGGCTATTCCCGGCGGCAAGCATCAGCTCACCGTGCGTTTTGAGTCGCGCTCCGACGAGAAAATCTACGGCATGGGGCAATATCAGCAAAGCTGTCTGGATCTGAAAGGCTGCACGCTGGAACTGGCGCAGCGCAACTCGCAGGCCAGCGTACCCTTTATGCTCTCGAGCCTTGGCTACGGGATGCTGTGGAATAATCCGGCAATTGGCGAGGCGACGTTCGGCAAGAACATTACCCGCTGGGAAGCGCAGGTTACAGAGCAGATGGATTACTGGATAACCGCCGGTGATACGCCGGCTGACATCATGCATCAGTACGGTTGCGCGACCGGTACTGCGCCGTTAATGCCGGAATACGCCACCGGTTTCTGGCAGTGTAAATTGCGTTACCGCACGCAGCAGGAAGTGCTGGAAGTGGCGCGTGAATACAAGCGCCGTCACCTGCCGATTTCAGTGATTGTGATCGACTTCTTCCACTGGCCGAATCAGGGCACCTGGTGTTTTGACCCGGTGGACTGGCCGGATCCGAAAGCGATGGTCGCGGAACTGAAATCGCTGGGCATCGAAACGATGGTCTCGGTCTGGCCGACGGTGGACAGCCGCACCGATAACTACAAAGAGATGAAATCCAAAGGTTATCTGGTGAATACCGACCGTGGCGTGTCAGTGAATCTGGATTTCCTCGGCAACTGCACGTTCTTCGATGCGACCCATCCAGGCGCACGTCAGTTTGTCTGGGAAAAAGTGAAGCAAAACTATTACGACCTGGGGATCCGCACCTTCTGGCTGGACGAAGCCGAGCCGGAATACCGCGCCTATGATTTTGATAACTATCGTTATCACCTCGGGCCTGTGCTGGAAGTCGGCAATATCTATCCGCAGAAATTTGCCCAAGGTTTTTACGACGGCCTGCAACAGGAAGGCGAGCACGAAATCGTCAATCTGGTGCGCTGTGCCTGGGCGGGAAGCCAGCGTTACGGCGTGCTGGCGTGGTCCGGCGATATCCATTCCTCCTTCCACGCGCTGCGCAATCAGATTGCCGCCGGACTGAACATGGGACTGGCGGGTATCCCGTGGTGGACGACAGATATCGGCGGTTTCCAGGGCGGCAACGTCAACGATCCGGCGTTTCAGGAACTGCTGATCCGCTGGTTCCAGTGGGGTGTATTCTGTCCTGTGATGCGTCTGCACGGTTACCGCGAACCACAAATCCAGCCATCAGAGCCGTGGCGTGACGGCATCGCCCAATGCAACAGCGGGGCGCCGAATGAAGTGTGGAGCTACGGCGAAGAGAATTACCAGCTGATGAAAAGCGGCCTGTTCCTGCGCGAAAAACTGCGTCCTTACATCAGCCGCGTCATGCAGCAAGCCCACGAAAATGGCGATCCGGCGATGCGCACGATGTTCTACCAGTATCCGCATCAGCCCGAAAGCTGGCAGGTTGAAGACCAGTACATGCTTGGCGCCGACATTCTGGTTGCGCCGGTCCTCTACGCGGGTCAGCGGGAGAGGGAAGTGTGGTTACCGGCGGGAGAGACGTGGGTGGCGCTGAATGGGGAACGCTATGAAGGTGGAAGGGCGGTTACGGTCGCCGCGCCAATGAGTGAAATCCCGGTGTTTATCCGCGGTGGCGCGGATGCCAGTGCTAAGGCGATCTTATAAAAATAGTAAGGTGACAGTTTCGGTTGCAGATGGCCGCTGCAATGGGCGGCTGTTTAGAACAGTAAGGTAACAGTTTCGGTTTCTCACGTGCGGTGACTGCTTAACGCGCTGCGCCGAAACCGCCCAAGAGAGGGAAGTGCTTTCCCTCTCTTGGATCTCTCCCCGCTTTTTTACTGCGCGCTCCGCTTGCTGGCTATGTTTCAGTTAACACAGTGATAGCCGCAAAATCCCGCCGCTGCGCGGTGCCCTCCGTTCGGGTTACAACCCGCGCAAACTACCGCGCGGTTTTACACCTCTCCTCCGGCGTGATTTTGGAACCGGCCTCAGGTTTATACTTGACAACCTCACATTTTTTATCTTTTAAAATGCTGCGGGCGATTCAGAAATCTTGCTGAACGGAGCGGCCTGAAGACCAGAGGCTTCAGGACCGAGTGAAGGCACCGCAACGCGGCAAGATTTCCAGCCTGTCGCTGCGGCGACTGAAACATAGCCAGCAAGCGGAGCGCGCAGTTTAAGGCGTGGAGATTCCAAAGAGGGCTCGTCATAGCCCTCTTTGGTCGGTTTCGGCGGCAATTGCTGAGCAGTCACCGCACGTGAGAAACCGAAACTACCTAATCCCAGCTTTACCCGAGCCCCGCAGTGCAACTGCCATCCCCCATTTATCACAAAACTGTTAACTCTCCGCGAGGATTCCGTAATCCCTCCCCTTGTAGTCTGATGCCATCGACAACAACCGGCACGGTGGCAAAAAATGATTAACAGACGCAATTTCCTGCTGGGCAGCAGTGCGGTTTCTGCGGTCGCTGTCATGGGGCTGATCCCGTCTTTTTTCCCGCGTAAAGCGGATGCCCAGGCGAAAGCCGAAAAGTTTGAATTTACCCTGACCGATGAGCAGTGGCATCAGAAGCTCAACGATGATCAGTACCACATTTTGCGCGAGGCGGGCACCGAACGGCCTTATTCCAGCCCGCTGAATAACGAACATCGGGCGGGCGAGTTTGCCTGTGCGGGTTGCAATCTTCCTCTCTTTTCCTCTGCGACCAAATTCGACAGCCATACAGGCTGGCCGAGTTTCTGGAAGCCGTTACCCAATGCCGCGCTGACCAGCCGGGATACCTCGTTTGGCATGGTGCGCGATGAGGTGCATTGCCGCCGCTGCGGCGGGCATCTGGGACACGTATTTGATGACGGCCCGCAGCCAACCGGCCTGCGTTATTGCATGAACGGGCTGGCGATGACGTTCACTCCGAAAGCTTAATCAGTCAGGACATTCATAATGAAAAATGCATCCAAAAAAGTGCGCAGCTTGCGAAATTACAGCCTGATCGCCGGACTGGTGCTGGCTTCAGCCTTTGCCTTTCAAAATAACGCCTGGTCGTGGGGCGGTGGCGCAGAACCGGCGGTGGTGATCCCGGCACCGGCAAAAGATGAGCCTGCGGGAACGTCGCACAGCGAGACGGCGCTGTTTGCCGGTGGCTGTTTCTGGGGGATTCAGGGCGTGTTTCAGCATGTGAAAGGCGTGACCAGCGCGGTGTCGGGTTATGCCGGAGGCGAGGCACAAACGGCGAGTTATGAACAGGTGAGCAACGGCGATACCGGCCACGCAGAATCCGTCAAAGTCACGTTTGACCCGACGCAGGTGAGTTACGGTGAACTGCTGCATATTTTCTTCTCAGTGGGACATAACCCGACGGAACTGAACCGTCAGGGGCCGGACACCGGCAGTCAGTATCGTTCGGCGGTTTTCCCGCTCAATCAGGCGCAGGCCGACGTGGCGAAAGCGTACATTGCCCAGCTCGATGCCAGCCACAGTTACAGCGAACCGCTGGTGACGAAAGTGGAAAACAATGCACACTTTTATCCGGCTGAGGCTTATCACCAAAACTTCTTAAACGATAACCCGGACTATCCGTACATTGTGGTGAACGATCTGCCGAAAATAAAAGATTTGAAACAGCATTTCCCGGCCGATTATAGCGAACAGCCGGTGCTGGTGAAGGGCGTTAACCCCTAGGAAAAAATAAAGAAGCCGCGGCGTTATCCGCGGCGGCTTCTTAAGGGGTTAACTGAACAGATTATCCGGATTTACCGTGGCTTAAAATCCGTAACGGATAGCATCTTTACTTTGCTGCATCAGCGCATCAATTTTTTCTGAATAGGCTTCCAGCCCTTTGCCGTCACCGGCCTCTGAGCACTGACGACGCCGCGCGTTGTAGGCTTTCATCAACTGTGCTTGTGCAAATCCCGGTTTGCCGTAACAGGCCATGCTTTGCTCCCAGCAGGCAATTGCGGCATCCAGATCCTGCTGCTCCTGATACTGTTTTCCCAGCTCGTTAAGCGCTTTCGCCGACTCCTGAGGCGGCAGTTGCTGCGCTAAAATTTGCTCAATACGAGTGTCCATAATCATGACCTCCGGCTCGCTTAATGGAAGAAGTTAAGGATATGACCAAATACCAGCCCGACGCTGATGACGTCCGAATCACTGAAAGTCACGTTCGAGAAACCGAACTTGCCGAGCAGTGGGAGTAAAAGAGCCGGCAGCAAAGTGATAAACAGGCCGTGGAAAATCCCGCCGATAATCGCGCCGCGACGCCCGCCGACGGCGTTACCGAAGATGCCCGCCGTGCCGCCCGCGAAGAAGTTGGTCAGCATGCCCGGTAAGATCATCGCCAGTCCGAGGCTCGGGAACAGGAACATGCCGATGACGGAACCGATGGTGGTCGAGATAAAGCCGATAATGACCGCGTTCGGGGCATAGGGGAAAAGCACCGGACAGTCGAGCGCCGGAATGGCGTTCGGCACAATACGCAGGGCGATACCGCGGAAAGCCGGGACGATTTCCGCCAGCAGCAGGCGGACACCTGACAGCAGCACGTAAACGCCGACCACAAACTGAATGGATTGCAGGAACGAATAGACCAGATAGTTAACGCTGCTGGCATAAGGCGCGATGACTTCTGGGCCTGCTGCAATTGCCGGGATCAGGTAAATCGGGATCATCACCACCATCATCGACAGATAGGTGTCTTGCAGGAAAGAGAAGGATTGCGGCAGCTCGAAGTCTTCGGTGCTTTTACTGACATCGCCGGTAAGTTTCGCCACACCGGCCTGCACGATATAGCCGATAGTGCAGAAATGGCCGAGTGCAATGTCATCGGAGCCGGTAATTTTGCGCACAATCGGCTGAGCCAGCACCGGCATCCCGACGGCCATTACACCGGCAATAATCCCGCCGGTCAGGATAAGCTCGGTACCGCGCAGACCGCCCATGTAGCCGATGACGGAACAGACCGTGGCCATCCACAGCGACGCCTGTCCGGTGAGGAAGATATATTTGAATCGGGTCAGGCGGGCAATCAGGATATTGACGATAAACGCCAGTACCATAATTAATGCCGTTTCACGCCCGAGAGTTTGCTGTGCGATACCGGCAATCGAACCGACGTCGGTAACAATCCCGCGCATATGAAATCCTTTCTGGAATATTTCACCCAGAAAGGTCAGGGTATTAACAATTATGCTGGCACCCGAAAGCAGAACCAAAAAGCCCAGAAGCGTTTTTAATGTACCGGTAATAACTTGTCCGGTGCTTTTCTTTAATGCGATCAGGCCAATCATGGCGATCAGTGATATTAATATTGATGCCTGGCCTAATACATCATTGACAATAAAGTGAAGGAAAGACATAAGCGTCCCCTGTAGAGTTCACGGTAATTGTTCTGTCGATTTATAAGTGTTTTTAATTTAAATAATAATTTATTAAATGGCCAGATGTCCCATTTCCTGAAGGATAGGAGTCAGCTTGGTCTTTATTTCATTTTTATCAACCAGACGCTTCAGATAAATAATGTTGGCGTTGATTGTATAATGCTGGAATTGCGATCTGAAGTTTTCGCCGGTCATAATAATGTCGGCTCTCGATGACGTGGCACTGGAAATATCACAATGTGATAAATCGGCTTCCACACCCAAATCTTTTAACGCTGCTTCGATACTCATTTCACAGGCAAAACTGCTGCCCAGACCCGCACCGCATACCGCCAGGATTGATAGCTTTTTCATCATTTTTCCTTACGTTCTTTGTAGGTGTTCATAAAGGGTTATGTTTATCTCTTTTCACTTCACGTTTAAAACTGCCGGATGATATCTAATGCTTCCTGTCTGTTTTTACTGCGTTTTAACCGCTCTGCCGCCTCGTCATCACAGAACAGATGGGAAAGGCTGGCAATCATTTCTATGTGCGAATGGCTGTCCACAGCGGCCAGCGCGAAGATGACGTAAACCGGATCGTTATCTTCACTGCCGAACTCAACGCCTTCTGAAACAATCACCAGGGACAGTGCCGTATGGTTAACCCCTTCTTCTGGCCGGGCGTGTGGCATTGCTATACCTTCGCCCAAAACATAATAAGGCCCGATTTCCCGGTGCATATCATATATAGCCTGAAGATAACGGTTTTCCGCTGCGCCCGAATCAATTAACGGTTGCACGGCAAATGCCACTGCACTTTTCCAGTCTTCTATTTTACTGATGATTTGCGTGTTATTTTCATTAATCCAGTCGCTTAACATAATGCCTCTTCATAAGAGTAGGGTATTTTCTCAGTATGATATTTAATTAAAATAAAAACTGTGATCTATCCAGTCCTGTTAGCCATCAATGAAAGATAATAATTTCAGGCGACCTGAAAGAATGAATGATAGCAGAGGTTTAACAACGTCCTGATATCAGAATTAACTTACTTTTTCGGTAAACGAATATTTCCTCTGGTCAGCTTTCATTGAATTTGTGTGTCGAATGAATTCATTATCCACTGATGAATATCAACAATATTTACAGGCTTATTTCGTTCAATAACATTCTGATCAACAGAATAAACTGGTCCTGATGTTATTGGCCGTGCATTTCCTGCAAGAATTTTTAATTCGGGAATATATTCTGCCCCGACATGTCCCGGTAAACGTTCGCCCAGTCGTGAGGCAAAACGTCCGGCAACCAGTTCAGCATCAATCTGGCACCAGATTTCCACGACCTGCGTGACGCCCGCCCGTTGCAGATAATCCTGCAAGACTTCCTGGGGCTGAAAACCAAACCACGCATCGACAATAAAAGTGCTGCCCTGTGGTGCGCCGCCGATGATGTCCCAGATAACCTGATAGCTTGCCAGCCCAAGTACGCGGTTAAAAGGGCGGTCAACGTTCTCTAATCGCTGAAGAAAAGGATTTTTAATGCCATCAAGCGACAGTTGCAGCCAGCCGCTGTGTGCAGAAAGCTCAACAGCGAGCCGGCTTTTACCTGACGCCGGGATCCCGTTCACCAGGATAACGCGTTTGCTGGTAAAGCCATTTCGTGAGGCGCTTCTGTTATCAGACATGTTCCACCTGTTGTGTTTGGTTATGTGCCGGTGCATGGAAATACTGCTGAATGACAGCCTGCAACTCGTTCAGACGCGGTACTGCCAGCGATTCCAGACGGGATTTCGTTGCGTTGCGATCCAGCGAAATGCAGTCTTTCCACAATGAACGGCCTGCGATAACGCCTGACGCGCCCTCACTCATGGCATCTGCTACTTGTTTGAGGAAAGTGGAATGGTCAACGCCCGCTGAAAGCACCGCCCAGGGCACGACCCCTGCAAGTTTGGTGATGTCAGCACAGGCTTGTTTCGAGCCCGGATAAGGGAGTTTTAGCACTTTCGCGCCGCATTCCAGGCAAATCTTCGTGCCGCCATAAATCAGTGACGGGACTTTTTCTTTATATTCTTCCTCGGTTTCGTTGTCGAGTTTATAGGTCAAAAACTCCACCACCAGCAGCAGGTCTTCGCGGGCGAAGTCCTCAATACACTGACGCAGAATATCAATGTTATGTCGGTTAGCAGCTTCCTGATCGGAGCGCAGATAGACCATGATTTTACCACCGGTCGCCCCCAGTTCACGTACGCGGCGTGCATCTACGTTAGCGACCAGGCGTGACAGACGATAACCTTCCGGCGAATTATCCCAGCCAGAAGCATCAAGGCCAATGAGCAGCGCGGTGTCGCGGGCAATAATCCCGTTATCCACCAGTTGCGGGACGGCGCAAACCGGATCGACCAACACACAGGAGGCTTTACTGGCGAGATATTGGGTGATGTCGGCTTTGATAAGCCCGAGTTCGTGCTCAGAAATGGCGGATTGTTGTTGCGGGTCGCTGGCGAGCAGGCTGCGCATGGCGCCACGCTGGTCACAGGCGATCACCAGCATCGCACCGTTCTTGCCGCAAATCTGCTGATAACTGCGTAATTCTGAAGTAGACATTTTTGACATGGAACTCTCCTTTGCGTGAAATTTATTACAGATGAAAAAATCTCGATTACACTGGACGTTCTGTCTTTGCCCCCTGACGAAAAGGGGCGGAAAATCGCGTAACACGCCGTTTTACTAGGGTTGAGGCCCGATCCGGCACATTGCATTTTTACAGGTGTTGCGCAATAATCCCTCAATCGACGATTTGAGTGTAATTCATTACTGAAAGGAATTTCAAGCTGAAAGAGCCAATTTTGCAAGATATTGCAGCAACGCGTGCCATGATGCATCTGGTGGCGAAGCTGCATTACGAGTCTGATATGTCTCAGGTGGAGATTGCACGCAAGCTGGATGTGTCGACGGCAACCATTTCCCGGTTGCTGAATAAAGCCCGTGCGGCAGGGATTGTGCGCATCGAAGTGGTGGGTTTATCGTCGCCGGAAGACATGACAACTGACCTGATGAAACGCCTCGGACTCAGACACGCTTATGTGGTGGATGCGCCACCGGGCAACGTGCTGGGCGCGTTGGCGACACCGCTGGCTTCTTTGTTACAGGAAGCCGGTTTAGGTGCCGGATCAGTGCTCGGTATCGGCTGGGGAAGGGCCGTGCGGGAAGTGACGCTGGCGGGTATGCCGCGTCTGCCGGGCATTATGACCGTCGCGCTCAACGGGGGTATGCAACAATCGGCCCCGCATTTCCAGATAACCGAGTTCGTGCGTCGTGCGGCAGAACAGATGGAAGGCACGCCGTATTTTCTGCACGCCCCTTATCTTTCATCGGCGGAATTGCGTGATGCGTTTCTCGCAGACCCGAGTGTGCAGGAAATTATTTCACTGTGGGATCGGCTCGATGCGGCGATTGTCGGTGTAGGCCTGACGCATACCCCTAAACCGAGTGAATCCACCACGGCAACACCGGGTGAGCAGGCGCTGAGTGATGCAGCGGGGGATGTGCTGCGTCATTACTTCACCGAATCTGGCGATTTACTGCATTGGGAAGGGGAAGAAAGAATGATTGCCGCCTCGGCAGAACAGCTGCGCAAAACGCCGCTAACCATTGGTGTGGCCGCCACCCCCGAAAAAGCCGCGGGGATTATTGGCGCAGTGCGCTCAGGAATGATCAATTCGCTGGTGACAGATGTGAATACTGCCCAGGCGATTCTGGACAAATTGCCGGTGTCCTGAGTTAAAAGAAAATTAAACGGAGGGGAGCGATAGCGGGGTAGTGAGTTGGCGACCGTTTTGATCGCTCAACTCAGACTATGTTCTTTTCAGCTTTGTGCTGGCTGACCACGTTATTTCGCCAGCAGTTCCTTACGCACGATTTCAGCACCGGCGCTTAACGCATCCAGCTTGCCGCGTGCCACGCCACGCGGTAACGGGATCATGCCGCAGTTAGTGCACGGATAAAGTTTGTCGGCGTCGACAAATTGCAGCGCTTTACGCAGCGTTGCGGCAACTTCTTCCGGTGTTTCGATAGTATTGGTGGCTACGTCGATAGCACCAACCATCACTTTTTTACCGCGGATCAGCTCCATCAGCTCCATCGGAACATGCGAGTGATGGCATTCCAGCGAGATAATATCGATATTAGATTTTTGCAGTTTCGGGAAGATCTCTTCGTACTGTCTCCACTCTGTGCCCAGCGTTTTCTTCCAGTCGGTGTTGGCTTTGATGCCGTAGCCGTAGCAGATGTGGACAGCCGTTTCGCACTTCAGCCCTTCGATAGCTCTTTCTAACGTGGCAATGCCCCAGTCATTAACTTCGTCGAAGAACACGTTGAAGGCCGGTTCATCGAACTGGATGATATCGACGCCCGCTGCCTCTAATTCTTTGGCTTCTTCATTGAGAATTTTAGCGAATTCCCAGGCGAGTTTTTCACGGCTTTTATAGTGATTGTCATAGAGCGTGTCGATCATGGTCATCGGTCCCGGCAGGGCCCATTTGATCGGCTGCGTGGTTTGCTTACGTAAAAACTTCGCATCTTCGACAAAAACGGACTTCTTGCGGCTCACCGGCCCGACAACGGTTGGCACACTTGCTTCATAGCGGTTGCGGATCTTGACGATTTCACGCTTCTCGAAATCCACGCCTTCGAGATGCTCGATAAATGTGGTGACAAAATGCTGACGCGTTTGCTCGCCATCGCTGACGATATCAATACCGGCCTGTTGTTGATCTTCCAGACATAAACGCAGCGCATCGAGTTTCCCGTCAACTAATTCCTGACCTTCCAGTTTCCACGGCGACCAGAGTGTTTCTGGCTGCGCAATCCAGGAGGGCTTCGGTAAACTGCCCGCAGTCGATGTCGGTAATAATTTTTTCATCACAGGTGACCTTATATTTTTTTGGGTAAATCAGAGAACGGGTTCAGCAGACCATTGTTTAAGAACGGTTTGGTAAGGTTTAATAAATTGCTCTTCAGTAAACCTCCCCTGTTCAACAGCCAGCTGACTACGTTCTTCCCGGTCATAAACAATCCGGGTTAATGAATAATCCTGGAAATTCAAACTCGGCTGATACTGTTTTCCCGCCGGTGAATTCGCGTTGTAAATTTCAGGGCGATAAATCTTCTGGAATGTTTCCATGGTGCTGATGGTGCTGATCAGCTCAAGATTGGTGTAATCACTTAGCAAATCGCCACTGAAGTAAAACGCCAGCGGCGCAACGCTGTTTTCAGGCATGAAGTAGCGGGCACGCAGTCCCATTTTGGCGAAATATTCATCCGTCAGGGAAGGCTCATCCTGCTGATATTCGATGCCTAAAACAGGATGTTGATTGCCGGTACGGTAATAGGTGTTTTTACTTGAAACGCTCAGGCAGATAACCGGTGTCTTATTAAAATACTGTTTGTAGGTATCTGAAGTAATAAAACGCTTAAAGATATCACCGTGTAATACGCCAAAATTCTCCGGAAGGCTGAATCCGGCTTTGTCCTTATTATGCTCAGGTAGCACAACGCTGAAATCATAATCACGAACATAAGAGGAAAAATTATTTCCCAGAATGCCTTCAAAGCGTTCGTTGGTTTTTTTATCGACGATATTGGTTTTTAATATTTCAATCACCGGGAAGGTGTCGGATTTTCCTTCACTACTGATATTCAACTGAGCGGTGATGATGTCCAGTTCAACCGCGTAGCGGTCACTGGTTGGGTTGTCCCAGTGTGCCAGAGAATTGAAGCGATTATTGATCATCACTAAAGTGTTGCGCAGGTTTTCCTGACGTTTTTCGCCCCTCGCCAGATTGGCAAAGTTAGTCGTAATACGCGTATTTTCCGAGGGGTTATAATCTTCGTCGAAACGAATGCTCTTAATAGTGAATGTAATTTCTTTTTTCATTTTTATCAGGTGTCCCGGCTGCTGAAAAACCTACATTATTTCAGTAGTCTTCATATTTTAAGGGTGAATCGCGATGACTCTTTTATGCCTGAGTCATTGAGTGAAAAAAAGTGATTTAAATTCACTGAACATGAGCAAAGTTCATGATCCTGCCTGCGCGTCGCCGACATACTTCGGCGCTGACCGAAGCATCCCCTTTTTGCCGGTAATAAGCTGAGTGAAATTCATGAGGGAGCAGAAAGATGATCGCTGTACTTTTTGAGGCAGACGCAGTACCCGAAGCGCGTGAGCGCTACCTTGAGCTGGCGGCAGAGCTAAAGCCGTTGTTGTCGGACACCCCGGGATTTATCTCTATTGAACGCTTCCAGAGCCTGAGCACGTCCGGGAAAATTCTTTCTTTGTCGTGGTGGGAAGATGAAGAGTCGGTCGCCGGATGGAAACAAAATCTGACGCATCTTGCCGCCCAGAAAGAGGGCAAACAGTCGATTTTTTCATACTACAGAATTCGCGTTGCCCGTGTATTTCGTGACTATTCTTCCGACAAATCTTCTCATCAGCCGTCTGGTAAAGGAGCGCATCAGCATGTATGACATTCACGTTATTCTCGACGATACTTCAGGTTCGCTGGCTTCATTCGGACGCGTTCTCGGTCTCAACGGCGTGGGTCTGGAAGGTGGCGGAGTATTTACCACGCCGGAAGCCACGCACGCGCATTTCCTGATAGAAGATGGCGAGAAAGCCCGTCAGGTGCTGACTGACGCAGGTTTTAACGTGAGAAACCTGTCACGTCCGCTGATCAGGAAATTACCCCAGAAACAGCCGGGCGAACTGGGCGAAATCGCCCAGACTCTCGCCCAGGCTGGCATTAACATTCTGGTACAGTACAGCGATCACGATAACCGGCTTATCTTGCTGACGGATAACGATATCCGCGCGGCAGAAGTCACCCAACAATGGGCAATACACTCTGCATGAATTTTCTTCATACCGAATACAACAGTGAGCCGGATGATTCTCTTGAAAAGTCCATGTCACTGGTCGCTTCTGCCATTTCTGACCCGTCGAGGGTCAGTATTTTGTGCGCGCTGATGGACGGGCGTGCATGGACAGCGACTGAGCTCAGTGCGGTGGCGGGCATCGCTGCCTCCACCACCAGCGGACATCTTACCCGGCTGCTCAGCAACGGGCTGGTGATTTGCCTGACGCAGGGACGCCACCGGTATTACAGTCTGGCGGGACATCATATCGCCGGACTGCTGGAAAATCTGATGGGCGTTTCTATGCGCAGTCACCGTTCTTTTACGCCCGGTACGCCGGTCGTTCTGCGTTACGCACGAACCTGTTACGACCATCTGGCAGGAGAACTGGCGGTAAAAATCTATGATTTTATGCTGCGTGAGCGATGGCTTGAGCCTGACGGTAATGCGCTGACATCCGAGGGAAAAGCGCATTTTCAACGGATTGGCGCAGTGCTTGATCCGCGTCCGCGTCGTAAGGCTTGCTGTCCTTGTCTGGACTGGAGTGAAAGACGTTTTCATCTGGGCGGGGATGCGGGGCAGGCATTGATGGCGCTGTTACTGCAAAAAGAGTGGATAACACGCACGCCGGGCTATCGCGAAGTGACCGTGACTGACAGTGGCAGAATTGCCCTGAGCCGCCTGTTCAGTTTAGATCCGGTCTGAACTCATGCTTAACATCCGTCCGGATGTTAAGCATGAGAAGTGTGATGTGCCTTCCTCAGACTGCCACTTTCGCTCGTTGTTTCACGGCATAAATCAGTACCACGGCGAAGCACACCATTGGCAGGGCGTAGGAAACGGCGGTGTTGTAATGGTCAGCAATCGCACCCATCAGATACGGCATCACCGCGCCGCCGACAATCGCCATGATCATCACTGAGCTGGCGCGTTTAGTTTGTTTGCCCATATTCTTGATGCCCATGGCGAAAATGGTCGGGAACATGATCGACATAAAGAAGAATATCGCCACCAGCGCAATCACCGAGACGTTATCAATCCCCGCCACCACCACGCCGCACAGCACAATATTGATGATGGCGTAGAGCACCAGCAATGTGGCAGGGCGGACGAAGCCCATCAGCCAGGTGCTGAAGAAACGCCCGACCATGAAGCTGATCATGCCGACCGAAAGCAGGTACGACGCATTCTGGTTCGACAGCGTGTGCCAGTGTTCGGTGGTGTAGTTGATGAAGAACGCGCCGACGCCAACCTGTGCCGCGACATAGAAAAATTGTGCGATTACGCCGCCGGTAAAATGACCGTGCTGCCACAATCCTTTCGCGATGCCGTGATCTTCCGACGTACTTTGCTCGCGGATGTCCGGCAATTTGGTGCGCCCGAACAGGAAAGCGATCAGCAAAACTAAGACTGCAATGGCGACGTAAGTGGTTTTGACCGAGGACAGGCCATCCGCCGTGGTGCCTTGCGTGGCGGAGAAGAACAGCGAGCCGCCGATGATCGGGCCGATAAACTGACCTAATCCGTTGAATGACTGTGAAAGATTCAGGCGACGTTCCGCACCGGCAGGGTCACCCAGGACGGTAGCGAACGGGTTAGCGGCGGTTTCCAGACAACCCAGACCAAGGGCAATCACGAACAGCGCAAACAGGAACATGCCGAAACTGCCTGCAGACGCGGCGGGGACGAATAACAGCGCGCCCAGCGCATACAGGCATAATCCGACCAGGATCCCGGCTTTATAGCCGAATCGGTCCATGAAGAAACCGGCGGGCAGGGCGATGATGAAATACGCCCCGAAATAAGCGGCCTGTAACAGGCCGGACTGGGCTTTATTTACGTGCAACACTTCCTGGAAATGTTTATTCAGGACATCCAGCAGCCCGTAGGATAACCCCCACAGGAAAAACAGCGTGGTGACCAGAATGAACGCCAGTCTGAAACCGGACGTCGTTTTGCGCTGCGCATAAGCAGGCGCGGCAGTTTTATCGGCAAGCATAGTGTATTCCTCAGTATCTGGTGATGCATGTAGGGGTTCAGCTCAGGTGGCTGATTTTTTATGTCAGATAATGTGAAAAACGGTTAACTACCTCACAGCAGGGAGGTGTATAGCTACTTCTGTTCGGCCAGAGAAAAAATCTTCTCCATTTCCACCCACTTTGCACCGGCGGGCGTCCACGGCGTGGGGCGCTGATATTTCCACATCAGGGCTTCCCATTCGCAGACTTTCGGATCCTCCAGACTGCGGCGTTCGAACAGACCGCTGTCAAAATCTTCCGTGGTTTCCATCACCATCATCAGCCGGTTGCCAAGCCGGTAAATTTCCATGTCTTCGATGCCATAACGGCGCAGATGTGCGGTAATTTCCGGCCAGATTTCGCGGTGATAACGCTGATATTCTTCGATAAGCGCCGGATCGTCCGCCAGATCCAGCGCCTGACAATAGCGGCGCGTCATGTCAGCGCCCGGTCGAGATGCATATAGCCGCCGTCTACGGTCAGCCACTGGCCGGTGGTGTGCGAGGCGCGGGAAGAAAGCAAAAACACCACGGTATTAGCGATTTCCTGCGGCGTGGTCATGCGCTGCCCCAGCGGAATATGCGAGGTAATTTGTTGCAGCTTTTCTTCAGGGTGATCGAAGCTTTTGATCCAGCGTTCGTACAGCGGGGTCATCACTTCTGCCGGGATCACCGCATTCACGCGGATACCGTCGCCGAGCAGCGCCGCCGCCCATTCGCGGGTCAGCGCCAGAATGCCGCCTTTGGCCGAGGCATAACCGCTGGTATTGCCCTGTCCTGTTAATGCGGTTTTCGAACTGATATTGACGATGGCTCCCCGGCTGGCGCGCAGGGCGTCAAGGCTCAGATGGGCCATCAGGTAATAGTGGATGAGATTCTGTTCGAGTGATTTCACAAAGGCTTCGCGACCGGCTTCCAGTCCCACGCTGTCGTTGGCACCGGCGTTATTCACCAGCCCGTCGATGCTGTCGAAACGGCTGAACACGTCGTCGACGGCGGCTTTGCAGCTGGCTTCGTCACGCAGTTCAGTCAGCACAAAACTGGCCTGTGGCGAAAGCTGTTGTAGTTTATGCATCAGTTCATTGGCCGGTTCGGTATTACTGATGATCACCGGGATCGCGCCTTCTTCCGCCAGCGTGAGCGAAATCGCCGCACCGATACCGGAACCGCCGCCGGTGACCATCACCACTTTATTTTGCAGATGCAGATTCATCAGTCATTTCCTGTAATCGGTAAAGGCTGTAATCGGTAAATCGTGCAGGCGTTGCCGCCATAAATGGCTGCCTGCTCATCAGTGCTTAATGTCGCTGTGGCCTGTTCGCATAAATCCCACGGATTTTCATCCACATCAGCCAGCAGGCACACCGGCCAGTCGGAGCCGAACATCAGCCGCTCAGCGCCAAAAATCTCCAGCGCGGCCTCAAAATATGGCAGCAGGTCGCGGGCTGACATGCCTGCCGGACGCGGCTCGGTCAGCAGCCCGGAGAGTTTGCAGCTGACGTGTTTTAACCCCGCCAGCGGCGCTACCTGCTGCTTCCAGTGCGCGGCACCCCGGCTCAGTTCGGGCTTGCCGAAATGATCGAGCACCAGAAAATAGTCGTCATGACGTTTGGCAAATTTCACGGCGTCCGTCAGATGGCGGTGCGTTACCAGAATTTCGTAGACATAACCCTTCTGCTGTAACTGACGGAGTCCGGCATTTATTGCCGGATCTGCCAGCCATTGCGCGGGCGCAGGTTCGTCCTGAACCTGATGACGGAAACCGCGCAGCAGGGGATGTGAAATCGCGTCCAGCGCCTGTTGCAGTGCGGGCGAAGACAGATCTACCCAGCCTGTCACGGCGCGCACAAAATCAGTTTTCCCGGCGAGATCCAGCAGCCAGCGCGTTTCCTGCACAGAAGAACACGCCTGAACCAGAACCGTGCCTTGAATGTCGTGACGTTGTAACGCGGGCCGTAACGTTTCCGGCAATAAGTCCTGCTTCAGCACCGCCATGTCATCGCCTATCCAGCGATAATCCTGCGGCGTGTAGCGCCAGAAATGCTGGTGGCTGTCGATGCGCATCGGCGTTCTCCTCGAGCTTTCTTTCGTATGGGTTTCAGGCGTGATGGCGATATTTTTCGATCGACGCCTGATGCATTTCGATGGAGAACCCCGGCGCTTTCGGCGGCATATACGCTGCGCCACGGATGTCGCACGGATGCACAAAATGCTCGTGAAGATGGTCAACGTATTCGATCACACGGCCTTCGTGCGTTCCCGCGATGCACAGATAATCAATCATCGACAGGTGCTGAACGTACTCGCATAACCCGACGCCGCCTGCGTGCGGACACACCGGCAGATTGTATTTGGCGGCCATCAGCATCACGGCCAGCACTTCGTTGACGCCGCCCATGCGGCAGGCATCAATCTGCACCACGTCAATGGCTTCCCGCATGATGAACTGTTTAAACATGATGCGGTTCTGGCACATTTCGCCGGTGGCGACTTTGACCGGCGCAACGGCCTGACGGATTTTGCGGTGGCCTTCGATATCGTCCGGGCTGGTGGGTTCTTCGATAAACCACGGACTGGCGAAGGCGAGGGCGTTCACCCACGGGATGGCGTCGTTGGTTTCCCAGACCTGATTGGCGTCGATCATCAGTTTGCGATCCGGGCCGATAACTTCACGCGCGATGCGCACACGGCGGATGTCATCTTCCAGGTCGCGTCCGACCTTCAGTTTCAGATAATCGAAACCGGCATCGACGGCTTCCTGACATAAACGGCGCAGTTTATCGTCGGGATAACCCAGCCAGCCCGCGGACGTCGTGTAACACGGATACCCTTCTGCCAGCAGTTTCTCTGTGCGTTGCGCCTTGTTGTCAGAACGCTGCTGCAATAGTGTCAGCGCTTCCTGCGGCGTGATGCAGTCGGTGATGTAGCGAAAATCGATGCAGCCCACCAGTTCTTCCGGCGACATGTCAGAGACCAGTTTCCACAAGGGTTTACCGGCGGCTTTGCTCCATAAATCCCACACGGCATTGACTACCGCACCGGTCGCCAGATGGATCGCGCCCTTGTCCGGGCCAATCCAGCGCAGCTGACTGTCACTGGTGAAATCGCGCCAGAACTGACCCATATCGGCGGTGATGGCCGCCAGATCCCGTCCGACGATCAGATGTTCCAGCGCTTTAATGGCCGCACAACAAATTTCGTTACCGCGCCCGATAGTGAACGTCAGGCCGTGGCCTTTGAGCGCAGGACTGTCAGTTTCGAGGATCACGTACGCGGCGGAATAATCCGGATCCGGGTTCATTGCATCCGATCCGTCCAGCGCCAGCGAGGTCGGGAAGCGCACATCTTCAACACGTAAAGCGGTAATGGTTGTCATCACAAAAAATCCTTCAGCTGCAAGAGGTTATGCCTGCACCGTCTTCTGACGTTGCTCACCCAAACCTTCAATTCCAAGACGTATCACCTGACCGGCTTTCAGATATACCGGCGGTTTCTGCCCCAGCCCGAAAATCGCACCGATCCATTTGCTGGAAATCACCGGTTCTTTCGGGATCTCCGCGCCGGTTTCAGCGGCGTGATCGGCGTAATTCAGGTCGATACAGATAAATTATCCCACCTTGCCAACACAGGCGCCGAGACGCGGTTCACCGCTGACCAGCGACAGACTTTGCGGATCGAGCTGACGCAATTTATTCAGCGTTTCCGGCTGTAAGAATTCGCCGCTGATGTCAGCGATATGGGCGTTGCGGCCTTCAGCCTATGCCTGAGCAGCAATGCGCTGGAGCAGGGAAGGTGATTCCACCGTGCCAGGCTCGCAGCTGTTCCCCGTAAAAGTGTCTTTAAAGGCCTAATGGTCAGGCCATTGGAGGTGAAAAAAAAGCGTGATAAGCACTGCTTTTTGCTAAGATGTTCGGCAAGCTTGTACTTAAAACGCCATTTCGTTTAACCAACTTTTTACATGCATAAAACAATTCAGCAAGATTTTTGTCCGGGAAATGCTAGCTGAATCACTTAATGAGAATTGACCTCAGGTGTCCGATGCCGATAAAAAAATTAGAAAACCCCAGAATTTACAGGCAGATAGCTGACCAGCTAAAAACGTTAATTGATAACAAAGAATTTCCGCCCGGCAGCCGTCTTCCTGCCGAACGTGAACTGGCCAGTCAGTTGCAGGTCAGCCGGGCGTCAGTGCGGGAGGCGCTGATTGCGCTGGAAGTGATCGGACTGGTGGATGTGCGTGTGGGAAACGGCGTGATTGTGCGTCAGCAACCGTCGAAGCCTGCCGCGCCTTCGCAGGAACCGGTGATGTCGCAGGCAGGGCGTAATCAGTGGGCGGACGTGGATGATGAGCTGAATATCGAGCTGGATTTCACTGCCGAATTGCCGCCATTTTCCCTGCTGCAAACCCGGCGTCTGATTGAACCGGAAACCGCGGCACTGGCGGCAAGAAACGCAACCGACGACGAACTTGCGGCGATCAGGCTGGCTTATGAACAGAACTGTCGCGATAACCGCAATGGCTCGGCGACGCATCCCGGTGACCGTTTGTTTCATATCCGCATCGCGCAGGCCAGCGGAAATCCGGCTTATGCTTTTATCATCGCGCACCTGCTCGGCCACCGTTATGGCACCATGTTCCGCAGCCTGCAATTACATTACACGCCGCAGGATATGCCGCACCGTTCAGAGATTGAACACCTCGAAATCCTGACCGCACTGGAAGCAAGGGACAGTCGTGCAGCAAAGAAAGCGATGAAAGATCATCTGGATGCGGTCATCAAGATTTTTGGCCAGGGATGAAAAGGCGCGGCATCTGAACCCTTACTGTATTTCAGTGCCTGCCGTGAGCGTTTACCAGACTTCTCTCGCCAGCCGTAAGAAGTTTTCCCCCAGCACATTGCGGATTACTTTTTCGCTGTGTCCTGACTGTAACAAATGGCCGACAACCTCTTCCAGCGCGGAGGGATGCACGTAGCCACCTTCCCCGGAATATTCCTCTGCGGGCCAGTATTCAGGATGTGCCGCCAGAATTTCGCCGGTACTGACATTGCCCACTGGAAAGGCATAATCCAGCGCTATTCCCACGTGGCGGGGACCGGCGAGATGAATCAGATAATCGACATGCCGGGCGAACAGCGCGGCGTCGGGGGCGCTGTCACCCAGGAACTCACCAATCCCGTTCACGCCAATCAGCCCGCCATTGTTCACACATGCCCTGATTTGTTCATCGCTGATGTTCCTGCCGTGCGCATGTACGGCTTTTGGATTGGAATGGGAAAAGATGACCGGCTTACGGGAATATTCAATGGCTTCGATGCTGGTCTGAAGACTGCAATGAGAGACATCAACGAACATGCCAACGCGGTTCATTTCATCGATCACTTCTTTGCCGAAAGAGGTTAAACCTGTGTTTTCATCATGGCAGCCGCCACCCGCCAGATTATTGCGGTTATAAGCAAACAGCATCTGTCGTACGCCCAGGTGATGATAAAACTCCACCATTTCAACGCGGCCATCCAGCGCGTTCATTCCTTCGATATCAAAGGTGATCCCCAGCTTTCCTGCAGCACGGGCGCTCAGAATATCCTCCGGCTGGTTCACCAGCAGATAGTCATCGGCATGATCAAGGATCCAGTGCCGGAACGCCGCCAGATTGCGTACTGTCTGCTCCCACGGCAGGACATCGAAGCCGACATCCACCGACAGGTAATGCACGCCCGCATCCCGCCAGAGTTGTAGATTATTCAGGTCTGCCGCCGGATCGGGCATGAAGCCGGAGTGGCCATCCCAGACCAGCGAGTCGGAAAAAATTGCGCGGGCGCGTCGGGCTATATCGGTCTGGATCATGTGAGTATTTCCTGCAATGACAAGGGGTGTTCGGGAGACGGAACCTTCAGGGCTGATGCCAGCCAGCCGGGTTCCAGCGTGGGTTCGGCCTGCAACAGACGCGCGGTGTAATCATCGAAAGGCGGCGTCAGCACCGTCTCCCGCAAGCCCTGACGCACCAGTTTGCCGCGATGCATGACGGCCACGGAATGGGCAATGCTGCGCACCGTCGCGATGTCGTGAGTGATAAAAAGCAAGGTCAGACCGGCAGACTGCTGAAGCTGTCTGAACAAGGCCAGTACGCCCTGCGCGACCAGCGGATCCAGTGCCGAGGTAGGTTCATCACAAATGAGAATTTCCGGTTCCGCTGCCAGCGCCCGCGCAATTGCCACTCGCTGTTTTTGCCCGCCTGAAAGCTGCGAGGGAAAACGATCGGCCAGCTCCGGCGCCAGTTCTACCTGCTCAAGCAACTGGCTGAGGCGTGCTTTAAGCGCGGCACCGTGTAAACCGCTGCGGCGCATGATATTCCGCCCGACCAGCTCACGTACCCGGTGGCGCGGGTTCAGTGCGGTATCCGCGTTCTGATAAATGTACTGGATTTGCCAGCGCTGCTGCGCAGTTCGCTGCTGACAATCAAACGACAGTGCCTTGCCTTCCAGCGTCAGCTCGCCGGATTGCGGTTTTTGCAGCCCGGCCAGCGTGCGGGCCAGGGTGGATTTACCGGAGCCCGACTCGCCGACCAGCGCATAGGTTTGCCCGCGGGGCAGTGCCAGCGAAAGTTGCGAGATAACCGGCGGCCCGTTACCGTACCCGACGGTCAGATCACGCAGTTCAAGCACCGGCGCATGGTGTTCAGCGACCGGCAGCGGTGCCGGATGTCGGGTATTGAGCAACGCACGGGTGTAAGGATGTGCGGCTGACCTAAGGATATCGGCAGTGCGGCCATATTCGATCTGTTTGCCGTGGCGCAACACCAGCAGGCTGTCGGCAATTTGCGAGACGACAGCAATATCGTGCGAAATATACAGCGCCGCCGTGCGGGTTTGCTTCACCGCGTGGCGGATAGCCGCCAGAACGTCGAGCTGCGTAGTGACATCCAGGGCGGTGGTCGGCTCATCAAAAACAATCAAATCAGGCGAGGAGCACAGTGCCATGGCAGTCATTGCCCGCTGCAACTGACCGCCGGAAACCTGATGAGGATAGCGTCTGGCGAACTGTACCGGATCCGGCAAACCGAGCAGGGCGAACAGCTGCAACATCTTTGCCTGTGCGGCTTCAGGCGTCAGGACACCGTGATAACACGCGGCTTCAATAACCTGCGAACCCAGCGGAAATGCCGGATTAAAACTGGCACTGGCCGATTGCGCGACATAACAAACGCGTTTGCCCTGATGTGTCGCTAAACGGCACGCATCCCGGGGATGATAAGTTTCCCCCTGAAAAGTAATGCTGCCGCTGAGCGGTCGCAGCGCGCCGCGATAATGCCCCATCACCGCGAGCCCGAGGGTGGATTTCCCGGCGCCAGATTCGCCGATTACGCCCAGCACGTCGCCTTTGCGTAATTCAAAAGACACGTTGTCAATCAATACGGTTTGCTGATGTCCCACGCACAGCTGTGCGACCTGTAACAGTGCCTCTGACATCACTGATCCTCCTGTTGTTGCAGCTTTCTGCTCAGGGCATCGACCAGCAAATTGACGGCAATGACCAGCAACGAAATGGCGATAGCAGGGTAAAAGGCGGCACTGACACCAAACAGAATGCCGTCTTTATTTTCCCGCACGATGGCGCCCCAGTCGGCTGCGGGGGGCTGGATCCCCAGCCCGATGAAGGAGAGTGTCGAGATAAAAAGAATGCTGGCGCTGAACTGCATTCCCCATTCAGCCAGCAGCGGAAAGCGGGCGTTGGGCAGCATTTCGCGGATGACCCGGTACGCGTGAGATTCACCGGCAAGCTTTGCGGCTTCCATGTAATCCGTGGCCAGAATATGCGAGGCAAGGCTGTAACCGAGACGGTAAACGCGCGTCGCACCGATGGCGGCCAGCACAATGACCAGCGTGCTGTTAGTTTGTGGTAACACCGCCAGCGCCACCAGCGCGATAATCAGCGACGGCAGTGACATAAACAGATCGTTGAGGCGTGACAATATCCCCTCCACCGCGCCTCCCACACTGACCGCCAGAAAGCTCAGCAGCGTGCCCGCAAGCGTAGCCATTACCGAAATCACAAAAGCAAATGACAAGGTAAGACGTGCGCCAGACAGCAGACGGGAGAACAAATCCCTGCCGAGATTATCGGTACCAAGCCAATGGGCGGCACTCATTGGTTGCCAGATTTCACCGCTTATCTGACGGGCATCGTAAGGCGCGATCCACGGCGCGGCCAGCGAGGCGAAGACAAACAGGATTAGCAGAAACGCACCGGTCACGGCGCTTACTGAGGAGAAAAGTGATTTCATCGCGGGAACCTCAGTCGTGGGTTTGCCACCATCGCCAGCATATCGACCAGTAAATTAAGCAGAATATACACGGCGGCAAACACCAGCCCGCAGGCCTGCACCACCGGGATGTCGCGTACGGTTACGGCATCCACCATGTATTGCCCGACACCCGGATAGACAAAAATCACTTCGATGATCATCGCACCGACAATCAGTCCGGCCAGATTCATGGCGATCACGGTCAGTACGGGGGAAATGGCATTTGGTGCGGCGTGTCGGCATAAAATACGCAGCGGCGGTAATCCCTTCAGCCGCGCTGTTTCCATCCATGGCGTACTGGTGACCGACATCAGCGCACTGCGTGCCGATCGCAACATGTTTGCCAGCACGGCAATCGCCAGTGTCAGCACCGGCAGCAACAGGGCGGAAAGACGATCCTGCAGGCTCATGCCGTCATAAATCGTAGAGGGAAACGTCGAGACGCCCACGTGTAACACCAGCACCTGAATCAGCAGATAGCCGATTAAAAACTCCGGCAGTGAGAGAATAATCAGGGATACCAGCGTAATCACACGGTCGGGCAGGCGGTGCAGATAGCGCACGGCGAACAGTCCGCCCAGCAACGCGACCGGGATCGCCAGTAACGCGGCGGCACCCGCAAGCCACAGTGAATTGAGTAACCGGTGCCCGAGCTGTGCGCTGACCGGTTGCTGACTGGCCCATGAGAGCCCGAAATCGCCTTTGAAAATCTGTAGCATCCATAGCAGATAACGGGTGACAAGCGGCTTATCCAGCCCGAGACTTTGCCTGATACTGGCAATCGCCTCAGGTGTCGCTGCGCGTCCCAGTGACGCGGCAGCAAAGTCACCGGGCAGGGCGTTGACGGCGGCGAAGATCAACAGCGATACACCCCAGAGTAAAATCACCGCCAGCAGCAGGCGGTGAATGATGGCGCGGGCGAGCGGATGACGGGGCGCCGTGCTGCGCACCCCGCGGGCAATAAGACTTTTCATCAGTTGTTCAGCCAGACGCGTGAGATGACGTGACCGTTGGATAAATCGTTGCCGACATCTTCGATATAACCCTGAAGTTTGTTGCTGCTGGCGTTGAGGTAATTATTGAACACCGGCAGCAGGGTGCCGCCTTCATCACGCACAATCAGCGCAATGTCGTGATACAGCGTGCGGCGTTTGGCCTCATCCTCTTCTGCCCGGGCAAGTTTGAGCAGGCTGGCAAATTGCGGATTAGCGAAGTTGGTTTCATTGCTGGCTGAAGACGGGCCCAGTTCGAGCGAATAGATCAGATCCTGGGTTAAACGCGTTCCCCATGACGACACGCAGAACGGTTTGTTACGCCAGACATTATTCCAGTAGCCGTCATCCGGTTGGCGGCGGATATCAATTTTGATCCCGGCTTTCTGCGCGCTGAGCTGGAACAGCGTGGCGGCATCGACGGCACCGGGGAAAACCCCTTCAGCGACATCCAGCACAATGGGCCCGCTGTAGCCCGATTTTTTAAAATGGAATGCGGCCTGATCGGCGTCGTACTGGCGTTGCGGGATATCGGCCGGGAACAACGGATACGCACTGTTGACCGGGAAATCATTGCCGAGCGAGCCATAACCGCCCAGCACGCGATCCAGAATTTGCTGGCGATCAATGGCCAGTTTCAGCGCCAGACGCAGGTCGTTATTGTCGAACGGCGGGGTGTTGACCATCATCGGCAACGTGTAATGTCCGCGTCCCGGTGTGTTGTAAATCGTGACCGGGCCGCTTTTCAGCAGTGCCACGATTTTCGGGCTCAGCCCGCTGATGAAATGCACTTTTCCGGTAGACAGTGCCGCAACCCGGCTCGATGCATCATTAATCGCGATCACTTCTGCGCTCGCCACATTGCCCCGGCTGCTGTCCCAGTCATGCGGGTTTTTCTCCAGTTGGGTATAGACGCCAGCCTCAAATTTGACGATGCGGTAAGGCCCGGTGCCGATCCCGGCGTTAGGATTTTCATAGCCGCCACCGGGCTGGATTTGCAGGTTCCACAGCGAAAGCACCAGCGGGAAATCGACATTGCTTTCATTAAGAGTAATGGTGATTTTATCGCCATCACTGGTGACGGTACTGATGGATGACAGATAGGCAATTACGCCGGAACGGAATTTCGGATCACGGTGACGGGAAAGGGTTTTGACTACATCTTCTGCCGTCAGCGCCTGGCCGTTATGGAACTGAACGCCCTTACGCAGGGTAAATATCCAGCGCGATGATTTGTCGGCGCTTTCCCAGCTTTCTGCCAGCCCCGGTATCGCTTTGCCGCTGACCGGATCGGTGCGCACCAGCGTATCGCCCCAGGCACAACCTACCACCATCATGTATGAACTGATCCAGCTTGCCGGATCCAACACGTCGGTGGTCGCCGCACCATCAATGCCCAGTTTGAGGTGTCCTCCTTTCTTGGGCGTATTGTCGGCAGCGGCAGCGGCAGCGGGCAGGGTAAAACTGAGCCCGGAAGCGGCGCCGGCTGCCAGAGAAAACTTGAGGAAATCGCGACGATTCCAGGAATTTGGCATTTTTTATTATCCTTATTTTATAGGCTGATACGGTGTAAATACCCTGCTGCACAGGCGAATCTGATGGTCAGAAATTGCCCCAAAGGGGCGTAATCCTAAGAAATAGGGAAGGGGGTGTCTAATACGTAAATAAGATAAGCGTATGATAAAAATAGAAATAACACAGACAGCGTAGCCGCGGGCGCAACGGCATGCTAGGGTGCATTTTTGACTGAATTTACCTGCTTATAATGAAAAAAAACCATGATCTGGCTGTTATGCACTGGGGAACGTACCGCGTTGCCACGGCTGACGGTGTTTTAAAATCTGTCGAACCCGTGGAATGGGATCGTAATCCGTCTGAAATCGGACAATCCCTGGTGGGTTCGGTAGACGGACCCAGCCGCGTGCGTCGCCCTGCGGTCCGGCTGGGCTATTTACAACACGGCGCGGCCTCGCGTGAAGGACGCGGCAAAGAGCCTTTTGTCGAAGTCAGCTGGGAGACGGCGCTGTCGCTGGTAGCGGCTGAACTTGCGCGCGTAAAGGAAACCCACGGTAATTCTGCGTTCTATGCCGGGTCTTACGGCTGGTCGAGTGCCGGTCGTTTTCACCATGCGCAAAGCCAGATGCACCGGTTTTTCAATCAGTTTGGCGGCTATACCGGCAGCACTAACACCTACAGTCTGGCCGCAGCGGAGCGTTTATTGCCGCACATAATCGGTGATCTGGATGTGCTGCAAAAACAGCATACTCACTGGTCCGTGCTGGCCGGAAAGTGCGAGCTGTTCGTCGCCTTCGGCGGACTGCCGTGGCGCAATGCGCAGGTCAACGGCGGCGGTGCCAACGATCACTCCCTGAAATACTGGTTGCAGGAAATGGAACGCACCGGTACCCGCTTTATCAACGTCAGTCCGGTAAAGAACGATCTCTCATCGGTAAAAACCGCTGAATGGCTGTCCCTCAAACCGGGCAGCGATACCGCACTTTTGCTGGCACTGAGTTATGTTCTGGTCGATGAATCCCGTTATGACGCCGGCTTTGTCGCCAGTCATACCGTCGGATTCGATACGTACCGCGATTATCTGACCGGCGTACGCGATGGGCAGGCCAAAACGCCGGAATGGGCTGAACCGCTGACCGGCGTCAGCGCGCAGGCAATCCGCACGCTGGCGCGTGAGATGTCCGAAAAGCACACCATGATTAATATCGCCTGGTCTTTGCAACGCGCACGACAGGGCGAACAAACTTTCTGGGCGACGGTGGCGCTGGCGTCTTTACTCGGACAGATCGGCACGCCGGGCGGCGGGCTGGGCTTTGCCTACGCGTCTACCAATCTTGCAGGCTCCGATCGCCGCACCTTTTCCGGCCCGCGTTTGCCAATGGGTCAAAATGCGGTGAACGATCACATCCCCGTGGCGCGGCTTTCCGACATGTTGCTCAATCCCGGCGGCGCGTATCAGTTCGATGGCAAAAACTGTCAGTATCCCGATATCCGGCTGGTTTACTGGGCGGGCGGTAATGCGTTTCACCATCATCAGGATATCAACCGGCTGGTGAAAGCCTGGCGTCAGCCCGATACCGTGGTGGTGCATGAACAGTACTGGACGGCGCAGGCTAAGTTCGCAGACATCGTGCTGCCGGTGACTACGTCACTTGAGCGCGAGGATATCGGCAGCGCCAGCAACGACGGCTATATGATTGCCATGCGTCAGCATATTGCACCGGTCGGTGAGGCGCGCAGCGATTACGCGATATTTGCCGCGCTCGCGCAGCAGATGGGCTTTGGTGAGGCCTTCAGCGAAGGGCGGGATGCGGCGGACTGGCTGCGGCATATCTACCAGCTTTCGGTTCCCCGTGCGCAGGCTGATGGCATTGAGCTGCCGGAATTCGATGATTTCTGGCAACAGGGCAAACTGGAATATGCGCGTCCGGATGCGCCGCAGATCCTGTTCGAAGACTTCCGCCGTGACCCTGAAGGATCGCCGCTGGCTACGCCGTCAGGCAAAATCGAACTGTTTTCACAGACGGTGGCGAATTTCGATTACGAAGAATGTCCCGGTTTCCCGTTCTGGTATGAACAGGACTTCCGTGAACAGGAGGCAACCCGTGCCCGCTGGCCGCTGCAATTGCTCTCAAGTCAGCCACGGACGAGGTTGCACAGTCAGTACGATCATGGCAGCGTCAGCCGTAAGACAAAAATCAGCGACCGTGAACCCCTCTGGATACATCCGCAGGATGCCGCCGCGCGGGGTATTACTGAGGGCAGTATCGTGCGGGTGTTTAACGATCGTGGCGCAATCCTGGCGGGAGTTCATCTGACCGAAGATCTGCGTCCCGGCGTGGTGCAAATGTCGACCGGTGCCTGGTACGATCCGCAGGATCCGTCGCAACCCGACTCGCTGGATAAACACGGCAACCCGAACGTACTGACGGAAGATCGCGGCAGTTCGCGACTCGGGCAAGGCTGCAGTGCGCAAAGTTGCTGGATTGATATCGAGCGCTGGGACGCACCTTTACCCGATGTCACGGCCTTCCAGCCGCCGGTGTTAAGTTCGGGAGCGTCGGACCATACCGACAAGACCTTAGGTTGACAGCCAAACTGGCCCTAAGGTCAAGGTCGTGGGCTCGCCGCCCACACTGGCCCAAAGGGTTTTAAACGAAACCCTTTGGAATCCTGCGTTTTTTTAACTGCACGCTCCGCTCGCTGGCTATGTTTCAGGTATCACCGCGACAGGCTGGAAATCTTGCCGCTTTGCGGTTCCTTCACTCGGTCCTGGAGCCTCCGGTCTCCAGGCCGCTCCGTTCAGCAAGATTTCTGAATCGCCCGCACGATCTTAAATCAACGGCAGATTGTTTTTATCTTTTAGATAAGTTTATTGGCGTGCTCAAAAATGGCACCGAATGAACGGTTCGAGACCTATGGCTCGAAACCTGAAATTCGGGGATCGCGCAGCGATGACATTTTGCGCCACTCACCAATGCACCAGAACATGTACGTCGTGCCTGCGATAGCGCGCAGTGAAAAAGCGCGGAGTCCAGAGGCCCGCGCGTTACCGGGTCTCTGGTCGGTGTGGGCCGACGCCCACGACCTTGACCTTAAGAGCCAGTGTGGGTGGCAACCCACGACCTTGATCATAATTTGTTTTTAAAAGCCGCCCCTTTGCAGCGGCCAACTGCAAATCCAAACTTCCCCATTCGCTACTTCAACGCTTCATCAACTGGCGGACAGTTGCTGCTTGAGTTTGAGCGGTTGCTCAAGTATCTTGCTGGCCTTGAGCGCTTGCTCAAAATCTATCTGAGGCACTTTTTATGTTCGTGAATAACCGCTGGCTGATACTTGCGATTGTCACCAGTACACTCTTTTTGATCATCATTGATATGACCGTGTTGTACACCGCATTACCGCGTCTGACGCAGGCGCTGGGTGCCACGGCATCGGAAAAATTATGGATAGTGAACGCCTATCCGCTGGTGGTCGCCGGTCTGTTACCGGGCGCGGGAATGCTCAGTGACCGTATCGGACACAAAAATCTATTTATGAGCGGGCTGCCGGTATTTGCGCTCGCCTCCCTGTGCGCGGCGTTTTCTGCCAGCGCTGAAATGCTGATCGCATCGCGCGTTTTCCTGGCCATTGGCGCGGCGATGATGATGCCTGCGACGCTGGCGATTGTGCGTCATGTCTTCACCAACGAACGTGAACGTGCGCTGGCGATCGGTATCTGGTCGGCGGTAGCGTCAGGTGCGGCGGCGCTCGGGCCGGTGATCGGCGGCGTGCTGCTGGAATACTTCTGGTGGGGCTCGGTGTTCCTGATCAACGTGCCAATTGTGCTGGCCGTTTTCCCGTTTGCCCAGGCGCTGATCCCACGCGGTGAAGGTAATAAACAACGTCCGTGTGATTTTGCCGGTTCTGCGCTGGTGATGGCGGGGCTGGTCGGGGTGATTTACGCGCTGAAAGAGCTGAGCCAGATTAATTCGTCCTGGCTGGTGATCATGGGTTCTGCGGCCGCAGGCGTGTTGTTCCTTGGTTTATTCGTCAGAAGACAAAAACGCGCTGTACAGCCGATGATCGACTTTTCACTGTTCCGCAATCGTGCCTTTGCCTGTGGCGTGGGCGTGGCAATCACGTCAATGATTGCGCTGATCGGTATCGAACTGGTGCTGAGCCAGCGGTTGCAGCTGGTGCTTGGACTGACGCCGTTTATGGCGGCGATGTTTATTCTGCCAATTCCGGTGGCGTCTGCACTGGCCTCGCCGCTGGCGGGTATGCTGATCCCGCGTGTCGGCGTGCGCAAAATGATGCTCGGCGGCTTCGCGATATCTGCGCTCGGCATCGTCATTCACGCACTGGTCTATGATGGCAGCGCGGTGATGCAGCTGATCAGTCTATTTATTTTAGGTTTTGGCCTTGGCGGCGCGGTGACGGCGGCTTCCACCTCCATCATGCTTAATGCCCCTGAAGACAAGGCTGGCATGGTCGCCGCGATAGAAGATGTGTCGTGGGAAATGGGCGGCGTGCTTGGCGTCACCTTGCTGGGTGGTCTGATGACGGCCGTTTACAGCCGCAGTCTGACCCTTCCGCAAGGACTGGTCAGCGGTGAAACGGCGTATGACAGTCTCGATGAAGCGTTAACGATTGCTGGTCATCTCAGCCCTGAGCATGCGTCGTTGCTGACCAGCCTGGCACGAACCGCGTTTGATCAGGCGTTTCTGGCGGTACTGATTTCTGCGGCTGCGCTGGTGATTGCCAGCGTGGTAGTGCTGAAAATCGTGCTGCGTAAGTCCGTGGGCACACGCCGGGCTTCCTGATAAAATGCCGGTCTGAGCAGTTGCTCAATGCCAGCACAGGATAAATGATGAAAGAAAACCGGGAAGTGTTAAGGGCTAAAATTCTTGACGGCGCCATCAGTCTCTTTATCGAAAAGGGGATTGAGAAAGTCACGACGCGCGAGCTGACGGAGTACGTCGGGATTTCCCGCAGCCATATTTATCATTATTTTCCTGACTGGCAGACGCTGTGCATTGAAGCGCTGTCGGTGGTGATGATGGCAGAGCTGAAAGAGTTTTCCGCTGAAATCGCACTGCTGGAACCGAAAGCAAAATTGCACACGCTGGTGTGCAATTATCTGCCCGATACGCAGGGTGATATCTGGCAGTTGTACGGATCACTGTGGCAACTGGCGGCGCATAACGAGGCTTACGCCGAACTGGCGCGGCTGATGGTGCATAAGTGGCTGGAACTGCTGGCTGAAATTATCCGTGCCGGGATCGACAGCGGCGTGTTCCGCCCGACCGATGCCGGACGCGTTACCCGTCAGTTATCCGCCATCATGAATGGCTATTCCGATCAGCTGATCGTCATGCCTTCTGCCGAAGCCCGTCAGGAAGCGATGGATGATATTCTCGATTTTATCGGAAGGGTGCTGGAAAAATAAAAAACAGAAGGCCGCCATGATGGCGGCCTTTTTCACTTAATGACTTCTCATTCCCGCCGCGAACATCAGCAGATGAAACACCGATGCCACAACAAATAACGCCAGCACGCTGCCGCCCCAGATGACGGCCATCCAGCCGACTCGTTTTAAGAACGGGGCCTTAGTGATGTTGCTGTCATCCATTTTTCTGATGAGATTCATAATGCGATTCCTCAGTGATAACCCTGATCCGGTGTGACTTTCCCGCGGAATACGTAGTAGCTCCAGAAGGTGTACACCAGAATGATTGGGATGATGAACAGGGCGCCGACCAGAATAAAGCCCTGACTTTGCGGAGGTGACGCCGCTTCCCAGATAGAGATAGACGGCGGAATGATGTTCGGCCAGATGCTGATACCGAGTCCGGTATAGCCCAGGAACACCAGCGCCAGCGTCAGCAGGAACGGCGAGTGGTGCGCATTTTTGCTTATGGCGCGGTACATCCATGCAGAGACCAGCACTACCAGCACCGGTACCGGCAGGAACCAGTAAAGGTTAGGGCGGGAGAACCAGCGGGTGGCGATATCGCTGTGCGTCAGCGGCGTCCACAGACTGACTGCCAGTGTCACCAGCAGGAAGACTATCAGCAGCGGTTTAGCAATCTTGTGCATCGCTTCCTGCAATTCGCCTTCGGTTTTCATGATAAGCCAGGTGCAGCCGAGCAGGGCGTAAGCCACCACCAGCGCAAAACCACAGAACAGCGTGAACGGCGTCAGCCAGTCCAGCGCGCCACCGGCATACGTGCGGTTTACCACAGGAATACCGTTGATGACCGCGCCCAGCACCACGCCCTGACAGAACGTCGCCAGCACTGAACCGCCAATGAAGGACTTATCCCACACGTGGCGTTTGGCCGGGCTGGCTTTGAAGCGAAATTCAAAAGCGACGCCACGGAAGATCAGGCCGAACAGCATCAGGGTCAGCGGAATAGTCAGCGCGTCCAGTATCACCGAATACGCCAGCGGGAATGCGCCGTACAGCGCCGCACCGCCCAGCACCAGCCAGGTTTCGTTGCCGTCCCAGACCGGCGCAACGGTGTTCATCATCACGTCGCGGTCATGCTCTTTTTTCACCAGCGGGAACAGCAGACCGATACCCAGGTCGAAGCCGTCCATCACTACATACATCATCACGCCGAAGATGATGATCAAAAACCAGATCAGCGGTAAGTCGATACCCATTATCAAGCTCCCTTATTTTCGTCGGTCAGTGATTCTGAAATCGCAGACAGCGGACGTGCAGGCGTGCGGTGCTGGCCCGGACCACCGTGGTCAACGCTTTCGCCTTCATGCGCCTGTGGCCCTTTACGGATCAGACGCATCATGTAGCCGTAACCGACACCAAACACCGAGCAGTAAATGACGATGAACAGGATCAGGCTGACGCTCATTTGCAGCACATTGTGGTTGGATACCGCATCTTTGGTGCGCAGCAGTCCATAAACCACCCACGGCTGACGCCCCATTTCGGTGGTGATCCAACCCGCCAGTAACGCCAGCAGACCGGAAGGCCCCATCAGGAAGGCAAAGCGCAGGAACGCTTTAGAGGTATACATTTTGCCGCCACGACGCAGGATGAGGCTCAGCACACCCAGCAAAATCATCAGCATGCCCAGACCCGCCATAATGCGGAAGGTATAGAAGATGACGGACGAGTTCGGACGATCTTCTTTCGGGAAGGATTTCAGCGCCGGGATCTGATGCGTCAGGCTGTGCGTCAGGATCAGACTGCCCAGATACGGGATTTCAACCGCGTAACGGGTTTCTTCACGGTTCATGTCCGGGTAACCAATCAGCACCAGCGGGGACGGTTTGTTGTCTTTATTTTCCCAGTGGCCTTCGATGGCAGCAATTTTAGCAGGCTGATATTTCAGGGTATTCAGACCGTGGGCATCGCCTAAAAACGCCTGAATTGGCGAGACGATCAGGGCCATCCACATTGCCATCGACAACATGGTACGGATGGCTGGCGTGTCGCGACCGCGCAGTAAATGCCATGCCGCAGCAGAACCGACGAAGAACGCGGACGCCAGGAAGGCGGCGGTGGTCATGTGCATTAAGCGGAACGGGAAGGACGGGTTGAAGATAATCTTCATCCAGCTGACCGGTACCACCAAATTGTTAACAATCTCGTAGCCCTGTGGTGTCTGCATCCAGCTGTTAGAAGCGAGGATCCAGAACGTCGACATCAGTGTACCGAGCGCCACCATGCAGGTAGAGAAGAAGTGCAAACCAGGGCCGACGCGGTTCCAGCCGAACAACATCACGCCTAAGAAACCGGCTTCCAGGAAGAATGCGGTTAACACTTCGTAGGTCAGCAGCGGGCCGGTAATACTGCCGGCGAACGAGGAGAACATGCTCCAGTTGGTGCCGAACTGGTACGCCATCACCAGACCGGAGACCACGCCCATACCGAAGTTAACGGCAAAGATTTTCGACCAGAAATGATACAGGTCGCGGTAAGCCTCTTTCTTAGTTTTTAGCCACATGCCTTCCAGAACCGCCAGAAAACTGGCCAGCCCGATGGTGATTGCGGGAAAAATGATGTGAAAAGAGACGGTGAAGGCAAACTGGATCCGGGCCAGTTCTAGCGCATCAAGACCAAACATAACAACCTCTTTTTGTGTGTCAGATAACCCTTCCAGACGCTGGCACCGGTACGGGAACCGGCGATGTCGGACATTCGCAGGTGAAGTCTTGAATGAAAGGGCAGTACAGCTGGGGTTTCGCGAGGAATTGATTTAACCACAGCGGGAGAAGGCATTAACAGGGACGATCACGGGGGGGAATTACTGGCTGAAACACTTTCGTGTCGGGCAGAGAGTGAGGCGGGAGAAAACAATTTTCGATGTCAGAGGGCGTGAGGGGGGTTAACCCTAAAAAGAGGATGGTTATGTTGTTGCATTGATCTGGATCAAAGAGTTTTGATGTTTTCCAAATGTAATTACCCTGCATCCGGTAATGACTTTTTGTGTGCAAAATCGGTAACAAAAAGGTTAAATCTGGCGTGGCATCAGCGCATTCTTATTTCTAATGCAATGTAAATTTATGTCATCGATTTTGGCAAAAACCGCATCAGTTCAGGTAATGGTTGTAGCATTTGTTTACATTTGTGTTGCGGGTTCATAAAGTGTTGTTGAAAAAAATGACGCCCGAAGGCGTCATGGTAATAAACGTCCTACCAGTTCGAAAAAGGCGTCTTCGTCGAACGTACCGCCCGGTCCAGTAAAGGCATTGGCAGGGCGCCAGGTCCAGTGTCTGTTTTCACCTGCCTGCATAAATAGCCGGCACAAGACAGTGACACCGCCTTGCGTACACAGGCTGGCTTCCACACAGCCTGTCACTCCTTGCCCATATAAAAATACCGGCGTGAACTTAACTTTCCGGTCTTCATACTGCAGCTGAATACCCGGCACGCTGAACGATTTTCCTCCGATCAGGCATTCAACCAGCGAGACGCTGGTGCTTTCCAATCTGATACCGGTATCCGTCAGCCATTCCTCCATGTTTTCATGAAGTTCGCTCATCCGCTGGCGGAACTCGGCGATATCCGCCTGACCTTTGTTATCGAATGAGCCGCTGCGGGGCTGGCTGTCTTGCAGCTTTTTTAGAAACCGTTCTTTTGCTGACATACGTGCTTCTCCTTGCTATTTTTTGGCAGCGCCTGGATTGCGGCGCCGCCTGTTTAAATTATTTCTGTGCCGCAGAAGAGAGATCGATATTTTCGTCGTCAGTGTGCAGAATGAATGTCTGGTATTCCCATCGTCCCGTCGCGTTAGTCGCTTTTATATAAATATCACCGCTACCCTTCGTTCCGCTGACAGGGATTTTAATCGTGGCAGCACTATCACTGATTTCTCCTGAAACAAAGAAAGCATCAGAAATGTTATAGCCTAATTTTTCGATAACTCTCGAATCATGTGTGGCGGTGAGGAGCGATGTTTTATAGACTTCACTGCTTTTCATAAATGACAAAATGACGGTAAAGACTGCAACAAAGAAGCAGACGAACGTCAGTGGAATGGCCCACTTCCAGTTCCTTCCAAGCCATGTCTTCTGAGTGGTTTCGTTTGATACATCTGTCAGTGGATCCCGGGTGATGACAGCGTGATTCGTAAACCAGTCTTGTTTAAATGAACCGTTTTTAAAACGATAAGCACACAGGCCATATTTAAGATCCATACCGCCTTTATCTTTAACAAAACCACTATCTTTCCCTAAAGAATAAAGAAATGCATCTACAAGAAGCAGCATCGAATCTATCGCCCACCAGATCCCAAAACCACCCACCGTTATTAATTTTAAAATTCCGGTTGTCACTTTCCCAAGATAAAATCGGTCAGCACCCACGAACCCTGCAAAAAAAGACAGTATTAAAGCCAGGACTCTATTTTTACGAGCCATATTCTAAATTTCCTTCTGTTAAAAATTACACGGATTTCATATCCGATAGTTTGTAAAATAATAAAACGGTTGTTTTATTACTCAATATAACCCGGCAGAGTTATATAAAGTCGGGGAGCGAAATTCAGCGGAATTGTTTACTCCTTTACTACACTCGTTATTGAGTAATTCTCCCTTATCGCAGCAATATCAGGCATATCTGAAACTGAACGTCAGGGATGCTTTTCTGCGTGTGTCAGCAATGCATACCGGTTCAGCAGTTGCGTGAACTGATTATCCGTTTGCATCACCAGCTGCGGCGAAACATCTTTATTTTGCTGTTTATCCTGCGCCAGTTTACGCAGCGATTCCTCCACCGGCGGCGAGCTGTTCAGCGCCTGCTGGATGGCAAATACGGAGGATTTCAGCTGCGAAACGGTCATGTATTTACCGCGCTGCTCATCCAGCCCGTTTAATTTATCCGCCAGTTGCTGCAACTGGGTATTGGCCTGGTTCCAGCCATCGAGATTTTCCAGCGGAACCGCGCTGGCGTTCATATGTTGTGACCAGTTTTTTGCCAGCTGCTCAGTCGCCGGGTTATCCGGCCACAGCGTTTGTGTCTGTTTGACCAGTTGCGTTCCGGTGTCCAGTGCCCAGCGTGGGGAGAGTTTTGCCAGCTGGTCGACCTGTTTTTGCATCGCTGCAATCAGCGCGGGTGCTTCACGGTTGAGCATATCCGCCTGCTGAGATTTCAGCGTTTCAAGTGCCTGCGGGTTGAGCGGTTTCGGCAGAACCGGCAGCGTGGCGGTCAGTTGCATTGCGGCTTGCGGACGATAGAACGCATTGATGCCCGCCTGAAGACCAGCGCCTGCCAGCGCTGTGATCGCCATACCTGCAACAAAGCCTTTCCACTGGACGACGCGTTTTAACGGCGGCGGCGGAGCGATGACGACCTGAGGCTCCGCGGGTTCAGCCTGCGCGACATACACCCATTGCTCTCTGGGCGCGTTTTGCGACTGAGTTTCTGCCTGAACTGCAGCGGCGGGTAGCACTACGGCAGCATCGGTAGCGGCGTGCATATTTTCAAGACGGACGGCGGCTCCGTGCATAAACGTGCCTAATGCGTCGAACTGGCTGGCGTGTTTCAGTTCCAGCCGTTGCAGCACATCACACAACGACGTGATCAGCTTTTCCGCCTGATAAATCGCAGGTAGATCGCGATACTCCAGCGTCATGGTGCGCAAAGATTGCTGAAGCCGCTGGCTCAGACCAGTCAGAATTTCCATCCGGGCATGAACAGGCAACGGCCACAGCGCAGGCCACTGACGGGAGATCAACGCCTCAAGGATCGCCAGACCTTCATTGAGGCCCGTCAGGCCAATAAGCTGAGTTCTGGCCTGCGTATACCAAGACGCAGTTTGCAGCTCTATGCCGTTTTGCTGAAACAGGTTCAGGCACAGCTGTTCTACCTTTTTCCAGTCAACATCAGGACGGGCCGGATGCGTCAGTTTACTCAGTTCTTCGCGTAAACCGGCGTAATCAGCCAGCGCACGCGGATCGCCACCGGTGCGTAACTGGCGTTCAATAGACATAATCGTTTTCCTTAACTGACGTAATTCTGTTGTTTCATATGACGCATCAACACGCGCCCTTCGGGCATAAACTCTGTTCCGAAACGCACCAGCCCGAGGTCTTTCAGTTCAGCGTCGATGGCATATTCGAGGTGCCCAGGCGTGGACTGCGGCAGCAATATCACATTGATTTTTCTCAGGCGG